>NZ_CP098812.1:1260351-1575439 GCF_036825535.1 Parasalinivibrio latis | reverse complement strand
GGATGTTAGTGACTATAAAAGACGGGAAGATCGTTCCGTCCGCCTATGCGGAAAAAGCCAAGGATGCGGGGCTGAATGTCATTACCTGGACCCTCGAGCGATCTGGCCCGCTCAAAAGCGGTGGCGGCTGGTACTATCAGTCAATTAAAGATGTCACCGACAGCGATGGCGTGATGTTTGAACTGCTCGACGTGCTGGCGAAAGATGTTGGTATCAAAGGGATATTTTCAGACTGGCCGGCGACGGTAACTTACTATGCCAACTGCATGGGCCTGAAGTAAATTCGCCTTGTGAAAGCCTCTGTCCATAAAGACAGAGGCTTTTTACCTGTTGCGTTGTACCGTTGTTTTTTGCTACCAGGTCTGTTTGTATTTTGACGGAAACCGGTGGGCAATGTCTGTAAACACACCATCAACTCCCCAGTTAAACAGCTGATTGGCACGTGCCAGATCATTCACGGTATAGACGTTTACCTTATACCCTGCCTGCTTAAACCTCTTCACCGTTTCTTTGGTCAGCCCATCGTTGCACGGATGGATACAGTCAGCACCACATCCCTCAAGAACAGACTCAGCGTCATCCCACAAATTGCAGGCCTCAAACAGGCAGGCGACCGTCGTTTGTGGGCGACGGCGTTTGAACTCTGCAAGTGCAAGATGGTTGAAACTGGAGACGATCAGTTCACACTCTGGGTTTAGATCTTCGAGACCGCTTATTACCCCTTCAATAAGACACAGCGTATTCTGCCAGCCAGATGTACAGGATTTAATTTCCACATTCACATTCAATTTATGACGGTTAACCAGATCAATAAACTGTGCAAAGGTTGGAATAGGCTCTCCGATAAAATCATCGTGGAACCAACTGCCTGCATCGATCCCTTTCAAATCGGCCTTGGACAAGTCATAAAGGCTTCCGCTCTGGTCAGTGCATCGATCCAGCGTATCGTCGTGGGAAATAACGACTGTCCCGTCAGCCAGAACATCAACATCACATTCAACCCACTGTATGCCGTTTTCCTTGCAACGGCTGAAAGCTGCAAGCGTGTTCTCGGGGGCAAGAGAGGACATCCCACGGTGTGCAAATAGTGTTTTCATACAAGAGTCACTGAATAATTTCACGGGCGCAGTCCGCCCTCTGGCAATATGCTCTATTTAAACAGCTTAGTGGTTATCATCAAAACGAAATACCTTTTGTAACCTGAAACATTTACGTGCAGTTCATTTGACATGGCTCCACGATTTCCACCTTCCAAGAAAATCCGACCACTCAGCGGTGTCTTCATGAATACAAGATGCTTTTTTTGTGAACTAAAATGTGGTTTTATTGAAGCGATGAATTTAGCCCAGTAAATTTGCTTTCACACCACCGTAGCAACGAAACATGGATGAGTATAATGTTTGAGAAAATCACCGCCGCACCCGCCGACCCTATTCTTGGACTGACAGAAGAATTTAAAGCCGATACACGCGCAGATAAAATCAATCTGGGTGTAGGTATTTACAAAGATGAAGCCGGTAACACACCTGTTCTGGCTACGGTAAAGAAAGCTGAAAAACGCCTCCTCGACACCGAAACCACTAAGTCGTACCTCGCCATTGCCGGTACCCCAGAATATGGAATAGCAGTACAGGAACTGCTGTTCGGTAAAGGTGCTGATATTATTACAGACAAACGTGCCCAGACAGCACAGGCTCCAGGTGGCACAGGTGCCCTTCGTCTTGCAGCAGAATTTATCAAGCGTCAGTTGGGTGACGTCACCGTGTGGATCAGCAACCCGACCTGGGCGAACCACCAAGGCGTTTTTAAAGCCGCCGGCCTGGATTTCAAGCTTTATTCATACTATGACGCTGAATCCAAAAACATGGATTTCGATGCCATGCTGACTGACCTCGAGCAAGCTGCTCCGGGTGATGTTGTTCTGCTCCACGGTTGCTGCCACAACCCGACCGGTATTGACCCGGATGCGGCGCAGTGGGAAACACTGGCTAAGTTGTGCGCTGAGAAAAACCTGTTACCGATGTTCGACTTTGCATACCAAGGCTTTGCCAAGGGTGTAGAAGAAGATGCAGCGGGTCTGCGTACATTTGCCAAGTACAACAAGGAATTGCTGGTTGCCAGTTCATTCTCCAAAAACTTTGGTCTGTATAACGAGCGTGTAGGTGCGTTTACCCTTGTTGCACCTGACTCTCAGGTCGCGGCAACAGCGTTCAGCCAGGTTAAATCTATCGCACGGGTTATTTACTCCAACCCTCCTGCTCACGGATCAGCTGTCGTTACAGAGATCCTGAACGATGCAGCGCTTCGTAACGAATGGGAAGCGGAAGTTGCAGAAATGCGGGATCGTATCCAGCAGATGCGCGAGTTATTTGTTGTCACGCTGAAAGAAAAAGGTGTTGAAGGTGATTTCAGCTTCATTGAACGCCAAAACGGAATGTTTTCTTTCTCCGGTCTTAACAAAGATCAGGTTCAGCAATTGAAAGATGAGTTTGGTGTTTACATTGTGGGCTCAGGCCGTATCAGTGTTGCCGGAATGACACGTTCCAATATGGAACCTCTGTGCGATGCAATCGCAGCCATTCTCAAGTAATTTTCCCGACCAAATAACAAAGGAGGCTATCAGCCTCCTTTTTCAATATATGTAACCCGTTGCGATCGCTTTTCAATCAAATTCCGTGGAGAAATTCTGCGCGAGTCGCTGCATTTGACTTGAAAACACCGCCCAGTGACGTCGTTGTCGTTTCACTTGTGGCGTCCATTACACCCCGTGATTTCACGCAATAGTGCACTGCTTCAATACGTACCGCCACATCTTTGGTACCCAGCAGGGTCTGCAACGCAATCATAACCTGCTTCGTCAGGCGTTCCTGCACCTGTGGCCTTTGAGCAAAAAAGCGCACTATGCGGTTTATTTTAGACAGTCCAATGACTTTATCTTTAGGGATATAAGCAACTGTTGCACTGCCATCAATTGTCACAAGATGGTGTTCACATGTGCTGGTGAGCGAGATGTTTTTCACTCTTACCATTTCATCACAGCGCATTTTGTTGTCTATGTCTGTGATTTTTGGGAAATTTGAGTAGTCCAGGCCAGCAAAAATCTCGTCTACATACATCTTGGCGATACGCTCAGGCGTTTCGGCAAGACTGTCGTCAGTTAAATCAAGGTCGATGAGAGACAGGATCTCGCGAACGTGGTATTCAATTTTCTCTTTTTTCTCTTCACGACTCAGGGTCGATGGCTTCATCGGCGTTTCGAGCCCTCGCTCAGCGAGAGCATCACGTACCTGGATTGCGGCTTCGCTCAGTGTTGTCATTCGATCTTCCTCGGTGGTCAGCCCTTTTCTACAGCTATCGGGTTCTTTCTCTTGTACATTTACTGCACAAACTTGATTTATAAGGCGTTACCCCGCTCTACGGGGTGCAATGCCACAAGGATCATTTTTTTGTAATAACCTTTTGGTGAAGGATAGCGTCTCTTCTGAAAAAATACACCTCACACTTAAAGCGGCTATTAGAGTGTCGAGCCTTTTTTTGCGATAATGTGTACCTATTCGCTTGCTTAAGCACCAATTTGTGCTTGATACAAACAGGTATAAAAAATGAGTTGTTGCGACGCACCGGGTCTGATGCCGGTTGATACAGCACTGGAACGTATTCTTTCAGCTATTGCTCCGCTTACACTACTGGAGACGGTCCCTTTGATGGATGCAGTAGGGCGCGTGACAGCGGAAGATATCCGTTCTCCCCTCAATATTCCACCTTTCGATAACTCAGCAATGGATGGCTACGCGGTTCGACTGGCTGACATAGACGCATTTGAATCACTTTCTGTCGCGGGTAAATCTTTTGCCGGTGTACCTTTTCATGGTGAGTGGCCAGCGGGAAGTTGTATCCGGATTATGACGGGTGCCCCCATTCCAGCAGGTACAGATGCAGTTATCATGCAGGAAAACGCCGAAGTGGAAGGTGATAAAGTTCGTTTCACTTCGACGCCGTCAATGCATGACAACATTCGTCCCGCAGGCGAAGACGTGTTGAAAGATGCTGTGGTTATTTCCTCAGGCACTCGACTCACCCCACGGGATGTCCCCCTTCTGGCTTCTCTGGGCGTTGCGAACATTAGCGTATATAAGCGACCTAAAGTTGCCTTTTTCTCTACCGGAGATGAATTGCGTCCGGTTGGCGAAACATTGCAAGAAGGCCAAATTTACGATTCAAACCGCTACACTATCGCTGCAATGCTTAAAAACTACGGCTGTGAACCTGTTGATCTGGGCATAATCCCGGATGTTCCAGAAAAACTGACCGAGACTTTCCGCCACGCCTCCAGCATCGCTGATGTTATCGTGACATCAGGTGGTGTCAGTGTTGGTGAGGCTGACTACACCAAAGACATTCTTGAGCAGGAAGGTGAAATCGGCTTCTGGAAACTCGCAATTAAACCGGGTAAGCCTTTTGCATTCGGTCATGTCGGAGAGGCGATTTTCTGCGGACTTCCAGGTAACCCGGTATCCGTATTGGTGACACTTCACGTCCTGGTACAGCCAATGCTTGCCAAGCTTTCTGGCGAAGTAAACTGGAAACCAGCCCCTACGCTTAAAGCAAAGGCAACCAGTATCTTCAAAAAACGTCCAGGTCGCCGCGACTACCAACGCGCCCGGTATGCAGTAAGTGAGAATGGCGAGTTGACCGTCGGCAGCACAGGAAACCAAAGCTCGGGCGCTTTCAGTTCCCTGAGCATCGGCAACTGTTTTGCTGTGTTGGCGCAGGATCAAGGCCGCGTTGAAATTGGCGATATTGTCGATATCGAACCTTTCCACCCTACTCTGTATTGATGAGAGGCTGTATTGGATATTCTCAGTCACGAGGAAGAGCTGCGATATAACCGCCAGATCATCCTAAGGCAGTTTGACTACGAGGGCCAGGAGGCCCTCAAATCCGCCAGGGTCTTAATTCTCGGGGCAGGCGGACTTGGTTGTGCATCCTCGCAATATTTGGTGGCTGCCGGTGTTGGCGAAGTGACGCTTATTGATTTTGATACCGTCGAATTGTCCAACCTGCAGCGCCAGGTCCTTCATAACGATACCCGTATCGGAATGAAAAAAGTCGACTCTGCCAAAGCAACGCTGCAATCGTTAAATCCCCATGCGGTTGTCAATACTGTGGACAGACGTCTGGATGACGACGACTTGGATACGTTGGTCTCAACCCATTCGTTGGTGATGGACTGCTCTGACAACGTAGATACCCGCAACCAGTTAAACCGACTCTGTTTACAGCACAAGGTCCCACTTGTCAGCGGTGCTGCCATTCGGTTTGAAGGACAAGTTTCAGTGTTTACCTGGGAAGATGGTGAGCCCTGTTACGGTTGCCTGAGCCAGTTATTCGGAGCCCAGGCACTGAGCTGCGTCGAAGCCGGGATAATGTCACCTGTGGTGGGTATTATCGGTGCTACACAGGCATTGGAAGCCATTAAGGTTATCTCCGGGATGGGTAACAGCCTGAAAGGAAAAGTGATGATATTCGACGGTCTCGAAAGCCGTTGGATGACTATGCAGCTTCCCAAATTACCTGGGTGTAATGAGTGTGCTGGCTGAGCCAGCACTTCCCTGCTTTATCCTTTTTTTCCTTCAAGTCGGCTCGCGCCCATTCTTCCCACCCCATAAACAAATCTATCCCGCACGTTTCCACCCAGACCCTACTTTAGTCTGACTAGAACATTCCTGAGAACTCAACTAAGTTTATTAACAAAGCATTCAAAATTAAAACAATTAGCCCGTGCCTGAATCAGGTGCTTGTTTTGAGTTTATTCACTTCATGCAGGTAGAAAGGATGTTGAAGTTTACTTCCGTAGCCTTGTTGTTAATTGGGGTCATATGTATCGCCATATCACTTAGAAAAGCGATGCTCTTAGCCAAACATGACAATTCCATATCATCCAAGATACTGATGGTATTGCTTTACTTCTTTATTGTTGCTTACCTCACCCTTATCTACCTTAATCTTCACGATACACCACTACCCTATATTGAAATATTTACCTCAGCCATCATGGTTTTAGGCGGCCTGTTTGTCCTGATTGTCATCAATATCACATCTGACAGCATTGACCGCATTATCAAATCCCAAATGGCATTTATGCAAAAAGACAGTTACGACGACCTGACACAAATACCCAACCGTAAGTTTTTTTATAGACAGGCAGTTGATTTCCTGAACCGCTCCCTGAACGAATCACTGGATGGTTTTACATTAGTCGTGATGGATCTGGACCATTTCAAAGGTGTTAACGGGGTTCTTGGTCACCATATCGGCGACCTTTTGCTGAAAAACGTAGCAAACCGTCTAAACATGCTTGAAATAGAAGGTAGCTTTCTCGCCAGAATCGGTGGAGACGAATTTGCGCTGCTCCTTCCTTATACAGATCGAAAGAAAATCGGTGATGCGATAGATCTCATTCACAAAGCCATGGATCCGCCATACAGGATAGAAGGGCACACACTAAACGTGAGCTTAAGTCCCGGTGTTGCGATGTACTCAGAGCACGGCATGAACATTGATGATCTTTTAATGCACGCAGACTCTGCGATGTATACAGCGAAGCAAAAACAAACTCCCTACTCTGTTTATGACTCCCGGACTTCTGCAACAACTTATCACCAGCTTGAACTTCAGGTTATGCTGCAAAATGCGCTGCAGACGATGCCGTTTAAACTGTATTACCAGCCAATCCTCGATTTAAACAATCAGGAGGAATTCTGCCTTGAAGCATTGATAAGATGGCCAAACGAAGGTGGAAAGTTTATTCCCCCTGAACTATTTATACCGCTAGCGGAAAAAACAGATGCGATCCGGAAAATATCTCGGTGGGTGCTCGAAAATGCAATCCGGGATTTAGCTGACTGGGTTAATTTACCGTTTTGCCCAAATATGAATATCAACCTTTCAGCCAGGGACTTGGATGACCACACTCTGCCAGATTACATCAATGACTTGCTCGCAAAATATAACGTGCCACCGTCAAAATTAACGCTTGAACTGACTGAAACAACCATGATGTCTAATCCTGAGCGGGCCCGCCCCCTTGTAAACCGGCTTCGTCAGATAGGGATCGCTATTGCAATTGATGATTTTGGTACCGGATTCTCTTCCCTTTCCATCCTGAGTGAATTTCCTATCAGCGAAATAAAAATCGACCGCAGTTTTATCTATGAACTGGAAAAGAGCCCCAATCACCAAACTATCGTGCGCTCAACTGTATTCCTCGCTCATGGCCTGGGGTGCAAGGTTGTTGCCGAAGGTGTGGAATCAGAAGAGATTGCGCAAATATTACAAGAATTTGATTGTGACAAAATTCAGGGCTATCACTTATGCAATCCCCTCGACAAGGAAGACCTGAATACCTGGATGAATGATTTTACCCGCCACTCACTGGTAAATATCTCAGATAAGCTTCAGGAAAAAAAGACAAAGCATTTCAATAATATAAGCCCACTCCCCATTTTAACCACTTCCAAAAGCCCCACTCAGGGCATTATCAAGGAGCCCAAAAAGAACCATTAAAAACCCATGACACATTGATGTCAGTTATATGTCATTCGTCATTTTTACTTAAGATAAGTGAAATATAAACGTCATATTCCCTACCTAAAGTGTCTCGCATACAAGACATGCAAATACAGTCATAACCACTTGGGATCATTAGGAATATGAAAGGTAAACTGATTGGCTTACTCGCACTGGCTGGCACCATGGCAGCCACGTCTGTTTCAGCGAACGAAACCATCTCTGTTTCAGGCTCAACGTCTGTTACAGAAGTCATGGAAGTTCTGGCAGAAACCTACCACTCTCTCCACAAAAACACATTCATTGAAGTACAGGGCACTGGCTCCTCGGCAGGTATCAAAGCAGCCAAAAATGGCACCAGCATGTTTGGTATGGCTTCCCGAGAGTTAAAAACCTCCGAAAAAGAAGATGCCTTGAAAGAGACTGTTATCGCACGGGACGGCATCGCCATTGTTGTTAACTCAGGCAATACCATCAACGACCTCACCAAAGAAGAAATCGCAGCAATTTACCGCGGTGATATCACCAACTGGGCAGATGTTGGCGGAGAGTCAAAACCCATTGTGGTCGTCACCCGCGACACGGCTTCAGGCACACGAGGTGCATTTGAAGACATCATGAACCTCAAACGTAAAGTAAATGGCATTTCAGTCTCCTCCATCTCTCAACGCGCACAGGTGGCCAACGGTAATGGTGTGGTCAAGACAATCGTCGCAAATAACCCATTTGCCATTGGCTTCATTTCTCTTGGCTCGGTGGATAAATCCCTGAAAGCGGTCAAGGTTGACGGTCATGCACCGAGTGTGGCTGCTGTACAGGCCGGCACCTACAACGTGGCCCGTCCATTCCTCATCCTGCACAAAGACAACAAAATGACCGATACAGGGCGTGCATTCCTCAACTGGGCTACTTCTGAAGAAGGCCAGAAAATTGTTTCCCAGCAAGGCTACATCGCAATTAACTAATGTCGCTCCACCGGCCCGGAAATACCTTCCGGGTCAAATATCCAAGTTCGAATCACCTGACCCGGAATACCGATAGGCTCGAACATTGGGGGAAATCACTATGAATACCGCAACACAGACCCTGACTATTAACCCATCCAGCCCGCTCAAACAAAAGAGAAACCGTGACTGGCGTGAGGTATTGTTCAAATCCCTGTTTTTAGGCGCTGCCATTCTTGGCGTGTTGTCGTTGGCTGTTATTGCCTACTTCATTTTCCAGGAAAGCATTCCTGCTTTCGCTGAAGCCGGGGTTACCGGAATTGTAACTGGATCAGAGTGGCTGCCACCCGCTCTGTATGGCATCGCACCGATGATTGTTGCCTCACTGGCTTCAACACTGGGTGCGGTACTTATTGGAGTACCGGTTGCTATCCTCACCGCAGTTTTTATCGCTGAAGTCGCGCCAAACTGGCTCGCAAATATCATCCGCCCGGCGGTCGAATTGCTGGCAGGCATCCCCTCGGTTGTGTACGGCTTCTTTGGCCTTGTTATCATCGTCCCGCTAATTCAGGACCTGTTTAACGTCCCCGCTGGTAATACCCTGCTGGCCGGTGTCGTGGTACTGGCAATTATGATTCTGCCAACCGTCATTGCGGTATCAGAAACATCACTCCGCGCGGTGCCGAAAACATACAAAGAGGGCTCCCTTGCACTGGGTGCCTCCCACATGTTCACCATCTTCAAGTTGCTGGTGCCCGCAGCGCGCTCCGGCATTATGACCGGCGTCATACTGGGTATCGCCCGCGCGCTGGGTGAAACCATGGCAATCATCATGGTAATGGGTAACGCGCCGGCCATGCCGGAAGGCATCCTGGAGTCCGCGCGAACGCTGACTGCCAACATTGCCCTGGAAATGTCCTACGCATCTGGTGTACATGCCAGCGCCCTCTATGCGACAGGCATTGTGCTGCTGGTCTTCATCATGATGCTTAACGGCACCTTGCTCTACCTCAACCGTGAAAAAGCGAAGTAATTGATATGGCTTATTCAAATACATCAGGAAAACGCAAATTCCAGGATGCCCTTGCCATGGCATTTATCTGGACCGCTGCCGCTCTGACCGTCGGTTTCCTGTTCTGGATTATCTGGTACATATTGAGCAACGGCCTGAAGCACGTGGACTGGTCATTCGTCACCAGCGATTACACCCGGATTGGAGAGGCTTCCGGTATCTGGCCGATGATTGTTTCAACCATCTATATGGTCATTGCCTCGATTGGCGTGGCCGCACCTGTCGGTATCATGACTGCTATCTATCTGACAGAATACGCAAAGCCCGGCAGCAAGCTGGTGAAAGTAATCCGCTTCTGCACCGAATCTCTGGCAGGCATTCCGTCGATAATTTTCGGCCTGTTCGGTATGACATTTTTCGTTACCGTACTCGGCCTGGGCTTCTCGGTCCTTTCAGGCGCACTTACCCTGAGCATCCTGATACTGCCGGTAATCATCCGAACTACCGAAGAAGCGCTGATGGCAGTTCCCCAAACTTACAGGGAAGGGTCCTACGGCCTTGGCGCATCAAAAATCTACACCATCTGGAAACTGATTCTGCCCAGTGCCATGCCGGGAATCGTGACCTCTGTGGTTCTGAGTATCGGCCGAATTATTGGCGAATCTGCACCGGTTTTCCTGACCGCCGGAATGGTCGCCCGAAGCCCCGAAAGTGTGTTGGATTCAGGCCGTACGCTGACAGTACACCTTTATAAACTCACCCAGGAACTCTACACCATCCATGAGTGGAACCAAGCCTATGCAACGGCCACGGTCCTGATTGTCGTGGTACTGATGATCAACATGATCACAAAACTGATTGCCAGCCGTTTTAACAAAGCAACGTACTGATTTCCGGAGCATTCAAATGAACAAGTTTACGATTGAAAACCTGAACCTGCGTTACGGAAACGGCGCAACCCATGCCCTGAAAAACATTAACCTCAACATTCCATCCCAAAAGGTTACTGCATTGATAGGCCCATCCGGTTGTGGTAAATCCACGTTGCTGAGATGCCTGAACCGAATGAATGACCTGATTGAGGGAGTAAACATTGAAGGTCTTGTAGAAATGGACGGTGATGACATCTACGGCAACATTGATGTCGCGTCCCTGCGCATTAAAGTCGGGATGGTATTCCAGAAAGCCAACCCTTTCCCGATGAGTATCTATGAAAACGTCGCTTACGGCCTGCGCGCACAAGGCGTCACTGATAAAAAAGTTTTGGACGAAGTCGTCGAGCGTTCACTTCGTGGCGCTGCATTGTGGGACGAGGTTAAGGATCGCTTAAAAGCACCCGCGTTCGGCTTGTCCGGCGGTCAGCAGCAACGTCTGTGTATCGCCCGGACAATTGCTATGGAGCCAGACGTCATACTGATGGACGAACCAACATCAGCCCTCGATCCTATTGCTACCAAGAAAGTGGAAGATTTGATGGAGAGTCTGAAGCAGAAGTACACCATAGTTATCGTGACTCACTCCATGCAACAGGCGCGAAGAATTTCAGATCGCACGGCGTTCTTCCTGATGGGTGAATTGGTTGAACATGATGATACGCACCGTCTGTTCAGCCATCCGCAGGACGAACGTACCCGAGGATACGTTAACGGGGATTTCGGATAAAAAGCCTGACACAGGATAACATCATTGAAGCCGCTCTTTACTTGATAGCCTGTTTCAACCGCCCCCAACCTTTGGGGGCTTTTCGTATTTCGTACCCTTGGTTTACAAGGGATAAGTGTCATGAATTCCTTAGCAAAATTGACACAATCATGATGTGGCTTTTCCCCTAAACTGCGATACTGTATCCGGTTACTCACAATCAGGTACCAGCATCGGAGTATTCAATAAATGCGCTCACCTTATTGGCTATCACTACTATTTATTCTGGTTTTGCAGGCATCACCATCGTTTGCAGACGAAAAACCCTTCCCAGACACACCAGTGGTCAACCCCATTACCGTGCTGAACAATGAGCTGGTTGAACTCAATAAACGTTTTAAAGAAGCATCCGGCGATGACAAGGAAGCGCTTCAGCTACAACTTTTCCAGAAAAACAGCCAGCTGCGCGAGAAACTTGCTGCTGCAGTCCGGGATGATAAACAGGATAAAGCATTCATTATCAAGCAGGTTCAAATCCAACAGTCTTACAATAAACAGGCCAATGGATTCCTGGACTCGCGTATCAAGCAACTCTCCGACAACCTGAACAACGCCAAGGATGAAGAAAAGTTTGCGTTACTTAAGGAATACCAGGATGCCCAGTCTCACCTGGATGAAATGTTTAAGGAACGTTGGCAAAACCTGTTGTGGTTACAAGCGCTTGGAAAACCGGACGCCAAAGCCGTCCAGACAACCAAAGAGGACATTTCTCACCGCATTGAACTCTTGGCAGCCAGTGTTGAGTATCTCAACCAGCAAATAGAAGCGGACAACTCCCAGCTTAATGTCAGCCCCGAATCTGAAAAAGCCACTATCCAACTCAGCTTGATAGTCCACCAGCGCCGCCTTGCTATCGCAACAGACAGTCTGCGGGATATGGTTGAAGTTGCTGATAAAGCAGGAATAGAAACCGCTGAATACAAGCGCCAGCTATTCCAGGCAACCGGCGATGTAACGCAGGATTTGCTCAATACAAAAGTCATTATATCTATTGTCAGCCACTGGACCGGTCAACTGGTTGACTGGATAGGCGAAAATGCCCCACAGCATATTTTCCAGCTTTTTGTCTTTTTCATTATTCTGCTGGTAGCCCGCTCACTGGCAAATATTGCACGCAAGGTAGTTAAGCGAGCCGTATCGACCAAAAACCTGAAGTTCTCTCAATTAATGCAGGACTTCTTCATCTCGATGTCGGCGAAGGCAGTATGGTTTATCGGTATCCTCATTGCCCTCTCGCAAATCGGCCTGGACCTTACCCCTATCCTTACCGGTTTCGGTATTGCCGGTGTCATCATCGGTTTTGCGCTGCAGGACACATTGTCAAACTTCGCGGCGGGTATGATGTTGCTCATCTACCGCCCATTTGATGTTGGTGATTTTGTACAGGCCGGCGGTGTCGAGGGGAAGGTAAGCCACATGAGCCTGGTGAACACCACTATCCGCACATTCGACAACCAGATTATTATCGTCCCGAACAGCAAGATATGGGGGGACGTCATTAAGAACGTTACTCACGAGCGAGTACGCCGTGTAGACATGGTCTTTGGCATTGGTTATAGCGACGACGTCGAGTTTGCTGAAAAAGTACTGACTGACATCGTGACATCCCATCCGGCGGTATTGCGCACACCTGAGCCAATTATCAAGGTGCACACTCTCAACACGTCTTCGGTCGATTTTGTGGTTCGTCCCTGGGTAAAAACGGATGACTACTGGGATGCATACTGGGACATTACAAAAGAGGTAAAACTTCGATTTGACCGGGAAGGCATATCCATTCCGTTCCCTCAACAGGATGTACACCTTCATATGGTCAAGGAACGCGAATGATACTGAAATGGCCTGCGTGTACAGCAGGCCGTTTTCAACTTACTGAATAAATAGAAAGGTAATCCAGCACAGAGCAAAACATTGCCCGATTACCCAGGGGACAGATTCAGATCATACCTATTGGTTCGGCATCTCTGTATTCGGTCCTACGTTCCTTAATCACAAGGGTACCTAAAGTAAGAGAGTTCGATACGGAACCCTGTTCGTTTCTCAGGAGAACATTATGAAAAAGCTCACTCTTGCCGCCCTTATGGCCCCGGTTATTCTCGCAGGATGTGCCTCCCAAACACCCCAGACCTCATCGGGGGATGACCTTGCTGTTTCAAAAGAGAACATGATGCACCATCGTTGGGTACTTACCCATGTAGATGGTTCCCCGGTCAAACTGGCCGAAGGATTTAATGCACCGGATCTGGAGGTGGGTGAGCATTTTACAGCTAACGGTCACGGTGGCTGCAACCGCTACTTCGGTGAAGCAGAATTACGCAACGGGCAGTTTCGCATTGAGAAAATGGCGTCAACTATGATGGCTTGCCCAGAACCGGCAATGAAACTCGAAGATGCCATGACAAAAACGCTCAGTAACTGGAGTGATGTTACGCTTACTCGTCAGGGCCTGGAACTTAAAGGCCAGGAGCATATCCTGACCTTCAAATTGCGTGACTGGGTGTATTGAGAAAATTGTTAGTCCTCTTACGAATAAGGCCAGTATTATTCTGGTCTTATTCCCTCAAGGCTTCATTACAATCCACTGGTACTGGTCTCGGCCTTGTTCTACGGCTGAGCCAAGAGCGATATCCAGCGAAACATAAAGATCTCGCTCTGAAACAGGGTTACATCCCAACATAGACACCCCTCCACCAGAAAGAGTAATGTGCTCACTAATCACAGACCGCCGGTTACGGATCTTCAACTTGCGTACCTCTTCCAGGCATTTTTCCGCAACTTTGCTGCCATGATCAGTGTCAGGAAGTAACAGGACAAACCGTGCACCAGAGACGCGGGCTACCACATCCCCATGCCTGCGCAATTGCGTTTTGATTGCCTGGGTAACAAGCCTCAGAACCTTGTCCCCTGCCGCATCCCCATACTCGTGGTTATATTCCCGTAAATAATCTACTTCAAATTGAATCAGGCAAAGTGTCATTCCGGTGCGTGCAGCACGCCCTATTTCACTTTGAATAAGGGAGGACAAATAGTCGCGATTTAAACAGCCGGTCAGGGCATCTGTTCGGGACATAGTCTTCAGCGACTTCTCTGCATCCTCCAGGGCAAGCGTTTTTCTATGGAACTGGGTTTGCAGCAAAATCGTCCGCTTACGTATGGTGATCAGGATAACCCCAACAGCCAACGCACAACTCGCCCCGAAGGCAAATACGATTAATGCCGCATTGCTGAGCCCGGTGTAACCGCCATCAATATGCCCACCAACTAACCACTCCCTGCCTGCAAAAAATAACGGATTGGAGTAAACACTTTCGGATGTTTCCAGAAAGTTATGGTTACTGCCGTTGTTGAATATGGGCTGGCCGCTTCCTTGCCCAGGTGAGTCATAAACGGTAAATGTCATCATGCCATCAGGCAGGGTCTTTAAAGCCCGCTCAATAATGGCATCCACGCTGATAATGGCGAAAAGGAAACCGGAGGCAGAAGAACCCTGGCGCTTAACAGGTAAAATAAGTGCGCAGGCTTTTTTAACATCCAGCCCATTACTCATTTCAGCAACCGGCGTCGCCAGTATCGCACCCAGGGAGATACTTTTTGATATTGTGTCATAAATATCAAACGGTAATACTGTCTCATCCATCCAGACCGATTGCGAAATATCGTCTCGGTGGGAGTTTGGTGATATCGCGGTAGCCAAGAGCCCGGTGTCATTTGTTGAACGCTTTCGGTTTTGCATTTCACTTATTGCAGAACGGTCCACCCATTCAACATCAAGAAAAATACTGCCCTGCCCTGTCAATGGCTCCCTCATCAAAGTGTGTTCAAGCCTCAGAGTCTGCTGGTTTGATTCAAACACAGACTGCACCAATATCAATTTCTGGATACTCTGAGAAAGTTCAGTTTCAATAAGAAGTGCTAACTGTTCTACCCGGGATTTCAGTTCAGCATCCAATAATTTCCTTTCTGTCTGATTCACATACCACGCACAAATACCGGATACAAAAATCCCCGTTGCTACTACAGCGGCAATTCCCCATCCCGTGCGTTTAACCATAAAGCTATTCCTTTATCCAAGAACACCTTAACGTGGTGCTTTAAACACCACGTTATCAATATGCATCTGATAAGTGTTGATGAAGATGGTTAAAGTTTCCACTTTGTCGGGTTCTGGTGCTGAAAGAGATGCAAATCGATGGCCATGAAGGAAAAAGAGAGCTCAGTGCTCTCTTTTTCTATATTTACCTCACCATGTAATCGAAATCATTTCACACAAATTAGACACTTCCTCGATGTTCAATCGATGCCTCTAAGGGTTCTTGCCGCTGAAACCAGGTTCCTTAAAGACGCTTCAGTTTCCTCCCAGTTGCGTGTTTTGAGCCCACAATCCGGATTCACCCAAAGCCGTTCCTTAGGTATGGTTTTCAATGCCTTGAGTAACCTATCAACAATCAAACCCTCCTCTGGCACATTGGGCGAGTGGATGTCATATACTCCCGGACCAATTTCGTTGGGGTAGGAAAAATCATCAAAGGCCTTGAGCAGTTCCATGTCAGAACGGGAAGTTTCAATGGTTATCACATCTGCATCCAACTCCGCGACGGATTCAATGATGTCATTGAACTCGCTGTAACACATATGCGTGTGTATTTGTGTCCCCTCAGTTGCGCTGGCGGCTGATATACGAAATGCCCTGACAGCCCAATGCAAATAGGCTTGCCAGTCTTCTTTCCGAAGCGGCATACCTTCACGGATGGCCGGTTCATCAATCTGGATAATCTTGATTCCGGCATTTTGAAGGTCCGCCACTTCATCACGCAGAGCAAGTGCGATTTGTTCAGCAATGGATTGCCGCGAAATATCCTCTCGCGGGAATGTCCACGCCAGAATTGTCACTGGCCCGGTCAACATACCTTTTACCGGTTTTTCTGTAAGGGATTGAGCATATGCAGACCAGGATACGGAAATAGGCTCATGGCGCGAAACATCTCCGATAACCACCGCCGGCTTAACACACCGGGAACCGTAGCTCTGCACCCAACCGAACCGGGTTGATACAAAGCCGTCCAGATGCTCCGCAAAGTACTCGACCATATCGTTGCGCTCGGCTTCACCATGAACCAGGACATCCAAGCCAATATTTTCCTGTCGTTGAACGGCATCCCTGATGTGCCCTTCCATCGCTGAACGGTACGCAGTTGCTCCCAGCCTTCCAGCCTTGAAATCACTTCTCTGTTGACGGATTTCCTGGGTTTGGGGAAATGAACCGATGGTTGTAGTTGGAAACAGCGGCAGGTTCAAGGAGCGCCGCTGGGCCACAGCCCGCTCCGGGTAACGCAGCTTCCGCTCTCCCAGGGCATCACTCACTGTCGTCAGCCGGGCTTTCACCTCGGGGTTGTGTACCCGGCGGCTATGCTGCCTGGCTTTTATGGTTTGGCTATATATCTCAGCTTCATTTTGAGCGTTTACGTCGCCAGAAAGTACTTTGCCGAGCAGCACCACTTCTTCCAATTTCTGTTTGGCGAATGCAAACCAGCCATGGGTTTCCGTATCAAGATCGGTTTCCAATTCTAAATCAAGCGGCGAATGAAGCAGCGAACACGAGCTTGCAACCCAAAGGCGGTCACCAAGAATCTTTTTAACATCACGCAATTGTTCCTGCCATTTAATGAGATCAGCCCGCCAGACATTGCGTCCGTTTATCACGCCTGCAGATAACACCCAATCCTCTGGCAATGCGTTGACGACCGCGTCCAACTGACCGGGAGCGGCACTTAGATCGATATGTATCCCCTGTACTTCAATGTCACCCAACAGAGCCAGCTTATCTTCGATATTTTCAAAGTAACTGGTAAGCAACAACTTCACGGGGGAATCCAGTTTTTGATAGGCGGAAACAAGTGCGGACTGCCACTTTGGATCCAAATCCAGCCCCAGGACGGGCTCATCAATCTGCAACCACTCAATATCCAGTGAAGCCAGCCGATCCAATACTTGTTGGTACACAGGCAGGAGCTTGTCCAGGAGCGACAGCCTGTCAAAGCCGGTTTGTTTTTCCTTGCCAAGGAAAAGGTAGGAAACCGGACCCAACAGGACAGGTTTTACCCGGTAGCCTGCGGTCTGTGCTTCTTTAATTTCATCAAACAGTTGTGTCCAGGACAGGGCAAAGGTGTCTCCGGGTTCGAACTCCGGGACAATATAGTGGTAGTTGGTGTTAAACCATTTGGTCATATCCGCAGCTGCACAGACACACCCCGTTGGCGCTTTACCCCTGGCAACACGAAACAGGGTATCCAGATCAATTGATTGGCCTTCGTGCCGGTGTCGGGCTGGAAGGTGCCCTAATAAAAGACTGGTGTTCAGTACGTGATCGTACCAGGCAAAGTCGCCGACAGTGACATAATCCAAGCCGGCGTTTTTTTGTGCGTGCCAGTTATCGCTTCTTATCTGTGCGCCAATATGTTCAAGTTCTTTTTGCGAGGTTTTACCCTGCCAGTATGATTCGAGTGCAAATTTGAGCTCGCGTTTCCTGCCAATGCGAGGATAACCCAGAATATGTGATGCCATGATTTTCTCTCCGCTAATTTAGCCATCCAGATGTTTACATGTCCAGAATCACCCGGTAGAGTTCATAAAACAAACTCAAATGACTCAAATGGATGTTGAGGAAAATTCATGATTGAACTCAAACACCTGCGTACACTGACAGTACTCCGGGATACGGGATCGCTGACAGCTACTGCCAATCAGCTCTGTCTGACCCAATCCGCACTCTCGCATCAAATCAAAGAGTTAGAGCAACGTCTGGGTGGAAACTTGTTTCTGAGAAAAACCCGCCCGGTCAGATTTACTGCCGAAGGCGAGATTCTTCTCAAACTGGCTGATGACGTGTTGCCAAGAATAGCCCGTGCAGAAAATGAACTGGCTGGCTTGAAAGAAGACATAAAGGGTCGGTTGCATATGGCGATTGAGTGCCATTCCTGTTTCCAGTGGCTAATGCCGGCGATCAAAGAATACCAACTTGGTTGGCCATCGGTGGGATTAGACTTTTCTTCAGGATTCGGGTTTGAACCACTTCCTGCCCTCGCTTCCGGTGATCTTGACCTTGTGGTGACATCAGATGTTCAAACACGTTCGGAGATTCACTTTGAACCGTTGTTTGACTTCGAGATGCGGCTGGTTGTCGCGCCGGGACACCCGCTGGCCGAGGTAGCAGCCATAGAGCCCAATATGCTTGAGCAGGAAATCATGTTGACCTACCCCGTGCAACGTCAGCGTCTGGATGTTATCAAGCATTTCCTTCAGCCAGCAGGTATTGAACCCCAGTCGTTTAAGCAAGCGGACAATACGTTAATGCTGATCCAAATGGTTTCTGCTGGCTTGGGGGTGGCAGCTCTGCCCAACTGGGCTATCCATGAGTTTTCCCGACAGGGGCTTGTTATCAGTAAACCCTTGGGGAATGGGCTGTGGCGGCGTTTGTACGCAGCTGTAAGGGCTTCAGACTATGAAAGGAAACACCTGCAGGCTTTTTTCAGCATTGCCAAAACTCAGTGCCAGACGCACTTGAGCGGAATTAAACCGGCGTGAGCTGTTTGTACATCACATGGCAGTCTACATATCCTTCCCGCGCATGGAGATAGGCCTTCGGCAAGGTGCCAACGATTTTAAAGCCCAGCTTTCGCCATAGGTCAACTGCCACTGTATTGGTAGAAACGACAGAATTAAACTGCATAGCGCGAAAGCCATGCTTCTCAGCTATCTCCTGTGAGTGGATGCACAGGGACCGGGCTACCCCTTTCCCTCTTGCGAAAGGCGAGACCATGTAACCACAATTGCACACATGGCTCCCCGGTCCCGCGGCATTCGCTTTAACATAATATGAGCCGAGAACGACACCATTTTCTATCGCAACATAGCTGGCAACCGGATACAGGCACCAAAGCTGGTAAGCTTCTTCGAGTGTCATTTCCGGATCAAAAGCGTACGTTTCCCGCGCCTCGATGACAGATTTAAATACCGGCCAGAACGCATCAAAATCCTCTCGGTTCATTTCCCTGATTTGCACTTGCACTCCCTGAGCTTACAGCTCTGCGACAAATTCATTCTTACCAAGGCAGAAAACGTATTTGAGTATGCACGTCATCCCAAATTACGAATTCCTATTAACCTACGATAGACATCTGGCAATACACAGGCAATAGAGAATCCGTTACCAAATGCAGGCCCGGCACAAAGGGCAAATACAATGAGGCTTTCCAAACGGAAAACCTCATTCAAATCTGGGAAAGTGGTTTCTGAACTACTTAAAGCGAAACTGATTGCTAAGAGGGTCGTAATAACACCCCATGTTGTTCATTCGCTCTTCAAGTTCATTCTGGTCTAAGTCCATATGTGCAGAAAGCGCTTCAATACCGTCACATTCCAACCGGAGTTTCTCGTTCAGGATGCCATAGACAATTGCATCTTCGAGTCGGGAAATGTCATGTGTTGCCATCATTGATTCTCCCCAAGAGGTATTCAGAAGAAGTGTAGACAACACTGAGCATAAGAAATGAGATTATTGTTAGAAAAAGTGAAAGATGATCCCTCTTTTACTTTTTATTCAAATATTCAGCGAGTTATACAAACGCACTTACCATCACACTTGAAAAACTTACGCACACAAGAGCGCCCAGGATAAGCAGTTTTTGGGCAGGTTTTTGCGTAACAATATGGGCAACCCAGAAAAGAATACCCACCAAAAGCAGTCCCGACATAGTACCTACACGCCAGACTTCGCTATCCAGTTGTGCCTCCGGTAGGGCAAGCGTGGCAGCCAACATTGTCAGCATAAGGCCAATGGCTGAAACAATGCCTGTCACTGGCAGGATACGGTGAAACGCCTGTAATCTTGAACGTGCCTGAATCAGTGCCAGGTGAGATATTGCAGAGCCAACAAGGCCAACAGTGAATAATTGGGCTACAACTTCCAGGGCTGAACTCTGCATGGCACCTAAAACCCATACAACTGCTGCTAGAATATTGGCGGTATACAAAAGCGGAAGCGGCCCCTTTTCCCGAGTCTTACCCGTTTTGGCTACAACAGCGAACCCGCACAGGGTTGCGAATGGCAGCAAAGCCCAGACCTGTAGCGGTACAATTGCCAACCAGGAAAAAACCAACGCCCAAAGAACTTTGTGTATCCGTCCACGCTGTCCCGGGCAAATTTCTCCCCGAAGTAAAACCAATGTCAGAACTAACTGCGCTCCAAGCAGTCCTGCAGCCGCTACAGTTGCTATCGTATTCATCATGTGAGTATTTTTCTAAATTGGGTCAAACGAAACAGGCGCTGATTATATACCGAAAAAGATATTTACTTGGTTAAAAAAACACTCATTTATTCAATAGGAGCATCGCAGAAGATTATTTTTAACTGTAATGAAATCATTAATCCGTCATGAATAACATAAACTTTCATTCATTTTCTAAATGTTAAATTCCTCACTAACGGCTTATAAGCTTGTCACTTTAACCAACTGATAAAAAACATTTTATTACGACATCCCCGCTGTAACTATTTGACGCACATTTTTCTCGTTAAAGGTATTTGGCATAGTTCACACTCTCTTTAACTTCATTGTTACGATAGTTGTCAAATGTGTAATGATTAGCTCCGTAAACATTCCTGGGATCAAAATCACTCGAATGGCCAACAAATAACAACATACAAGCACTAGCGAGCAATGTCAGGAGACGCAATGGTTTCCCTCACGGAGAGGACTAAACAATACCTGGATGTATACCGGTTGATTCTTGGTGAACTGTGGAGTGGAAAAGGCCACGCCAACAGTTTCAAAACAACCCGGGGGAGCTATATACGTAGCCGTACTACCAACATTTGCTATGGGTGGGCAGTCTTGGTATTGCTGTGGATCCCGTTAGATGTATTTCTTGTGTCAGAAAATACGATGGTTCATTCCCTCGTTGCTGAACGAGTCATGTTGGCTGCGGCTCTCTGCAGTATCGGTTGGTACTGTAAAAGACAAACCAGCTTGGAACAGGCCCGGTTCGCACTGTTTCTGTTGGTTGTATCGGTTAACCTCTTCTATATTTCAACCAACTTGCTCCTTGATCTGCCAGAGAATGGGGTGACGTTCGAAACCGCGTACGCCCTGCTTCCTATTATTCATGTTGTCATGCTGACAATTTTCCCATTGACTGCCATTGAAAGTCTGGGGTTAATGACGATTACTGCACTGTCTCATCTCGGTGTTGAATACATGGAAGGCAGTCTTACAAACCCAGATGAGTTGTCCTCTTACTGGCTGCAGACTGTTTTATCTGTCATTGTGATTTGGTCACAGCTTTCCCAGCTACATATGATCCTTCGCCTTTACCGGCAGGCGACCTTGGATCCGCTGACCGGTGTGTACAACCGGCGTATGTTGCTGCAACTGGCCAACAAAGCACTTACTCGCTGTAATTCAAAAAACGTCCCCTTTTCGGTACTGTTGCTTGATCTGGACAAGTTCAAGCGCATTAACGACAAATGGGGGCACTCCTGTGGTGACACCGTTTTACAAACGTTCACCCGGACACTACAAGCCGACTTTAGAAAGAGTGATATATTCGGGCGCTTTGGCGGGGAAGAGTTCGTGGTTTTTCTTCCCGGTTGCGATGCAAGAGTCGCCCAACAGGTGGCCACACGTATTCTTTCCGTTGTCCGCAGAACCGCTATACCCTTAGATGATGAGGCAAATACCATCACCATTACTGTATCCATTGGTGTGGCGACCCATACTGGTGAAGAGCAACTGTCCACTCTGATAGAACGTGCAGACCATGCGCTATACAAAGCAAAGGCAGATGGACGCGACCGCTCTGTTTACATGATGCAGGGTGAAAGGTTCGATTTCGAAAAAAGAAACCTCATCCAACCGACACCTATCACCTCTGAAGAATCCCTGAAGGTTCCTGCTGAGTAAAATCCCAGGAACCCCTGCCTGCTTTAAATTCATCAAATTAAGTCAATTCCGGGAACATTGAGATTCCCGCAAATCCCACCCATTCTCCTTTGCTTGCATTTTAATCAAATAATCACATTTTATTTTCGTTCGCTCATTTTGAGTGTTCGATCACCACGATAATAATCAATCAGTGGCATTATCCCGCTATAGGCCATACCGACTGAAGGGTTTCTTCAGAGGATGAAGTGAGCGAATGATGATGCAACGAACCCATATGACACGCCACGAGACTGACGTAGTAATAATAGGCGGAGGAGCAACCGGTACCGGAATAATGCGCGATTGTGCGCTTCGGGGGATCCGCTGCGTATTGATTGAGCGGGATGATTTGGCATCCGGCACCACTGGACGTAACCATGGCCTGCTCCATTCAGGCGCACGCTATGCAGTTACTGATCAGGAATCAGCGCGCGAATGTATCCAGGAAAACCGAATTCTCAAGCGCGTTGCCCGTCACTGTGTTGAAAATACCGGGGGACTGTTTATTACCCTGCCGGAAGACGATCTGTCATTTCAGGAAACTTTCCTTAGTGCCTGCAGGACGGCAGATATCGATGTAGAACGGATGACTCCCGCTCAGGCGCTTGCTGCAGAGCCAAATTGCAACCCGTCTCTTATCGGCGCGGTCCGGGTACCGGATGGCACATTGGATCCTTTCAGGCTCGCTGCATCAAATGTTTTGGATGCGGTGGAACACGGGGCTCGAATATTCACCCATACCGAAGTCATAGACCTTATTCGTAACGGTGACACCGTCACTGGCGTGCGATGTGTTAACACACTCACCCACCAAGTATTTGAAGTCAACGCCAATATCGTGGTGAACGCCGCCGGTATCTGGGGACAGCGTATTTGCCAGTATGCCGATCTCGGTGTGCGTATGTTCCCTGCAAAAGGTTCATTACTGATTCTCGACTACCGAATCAATAACATGGTTATTAATCGCTGCCGCAAGCCGGCAGATGCCGATATCCTCGTTCCCGGAGACACCATTTCCCTTATCGGCACGACCTCTGAACGCATTGATTACGACCAGATTGACAACCTCGAGGTCACCCCGCATGAAGTTGATATTTTGCTCCAGGAAGGTGCCAAACTCGCACCTATTATGGCTAACACCCGTATCCTCAGGGCTTATGCGGGAGTAAGACCTTTGGTAGCTGTAGACGGCGATACCAGCGGACGAAATATCAGCCGCGGAATTGTATTGCTCGACCATGAAGATCGCGACGGTATGAAAGGCTTCGTTACCATTACCGGTGGCAAACTGATGACTTACCGGATGATGGCTGAGTGGACCACAGACTTGCTGGCGAAGAAACTGGGAAATACGGTTGCCTGTTCAACACATACCAAACCCCTGCCCGGTTCAGAAGAAGAAAAGCCGGTTAAACGTACCGCAAGCATTGCAAAACCGGTATACCAGTCAGCCATCTACCGTCACGGTGAGCGTGCTGAAAAATTCCTCAAAGAAGACGCTCGCAGCCAGTCAGTAATCTGCGAATGTGAAATGGTCACATGCGGAGAAATCGAATACGCCCTGAACGAACTTCATGTCGACAACCTGGTTGATCTCCGCCGCCGTACCCGGCTTGGTATGGGGCCTTGCCAGGGAGAATTATGCTCATACCGGGCAGCAGGGCTTTTCGCGGAATACGGCAAAACTGATGGCAACGGTGCCAGTCACTTACTCAACCATTTCCTCGAAGAGCGCTGGAAAGGTATCCGGCCAATCGCCTGGGGGGACGCCCTGCGCGAAAGTGAATTTACCCAGTGGATATACCAGGGCCTGATGGGATTGGATGATATCCCGGCAGCCACCCCTGAAACTGCAAAGGAGACCTGCCATGAAGTATGACAGCATTATTATCGGCGGTGGCCTGGCAGGTCTCACCTGTGCCATTCGCTGCCAGCAGGCCGGGATGAAAACAGCCCTCATCACACAGGGCCAAAGTGCGCTGCACTTCTCATCCGGCTCTATTGATGTGCTCAGCCAACTTCCCGACGGAACCAAAGTCAGTGATCCTTTTGAAGGGATTCAACTGTTGGTAAAAAACGACTGCCATCATCCATACAGCCATTTGGGATCAGAAAAAGTACAGATGTCACTTAGCTGGTTTACTTCAATGATGAAGGAGCAAGGCGTTCCTCTTTTAGGTGGGGACAATAACCACCTGCGCCTTACGGCGATGGGCACCTTACGCCCTACGTGGCTGTCACAACCCTCTGTGACCCAATGGAACGAACAGGGTGAACAACCCTATTCGAAGGTTGCTCTTGTCGCTATTGAAGGGTTCCGGGACTTCCAGCCAAAGATTGCCGCAGATAATCTGGGGCGTCATCCACTGATGAAAGGTGTACGTATCAGCACTGCGTCAATTGCCATTTCAGACATCACTAAATGGCAAAAACGCCACTGTGAAATGCGGTCCATTGATATTGCCCGGCAGATGAAAGATGAGTTGGTTCTGCAACGATTTGCCCGCTTGTTGTTACAAAAGGCCGGAGACGCCGAGCTGGTCGTGCTGCCTTCTGCATTTGGAAATGGTGATGGCCTGGCAACACTGCGCCTGCTTGAAGGCTTGACTGGATACAAAATCTGCGAAGTTGCAACCATGCCACCTTCACTGATGGGTATCCGCATAGAAGAGTCCCTGAGAAATGCCTTCCAACAATTTGGAGGTACATTGCTGGCCGGAGACGAAGTATTGTGGGGCGAATTTGACCATAACCATCTCACCCGAATTTACACCCGCCACCACGAGGACTTCCCGCTGACAGCCAATCACTATTTCCTTGGCACCGGCAGTTTCTTCAGCAAAGGGCTTGTTGCAACGAAAGATATGATCAGCGAGCCCGTTTTCAATCTGGATATTGATGCAAAGGCCGACCGTGAAGAATGGCTTCAAAAAGCCTTTGTGACCGGCTCCGGCCAACCCTTCATGCGCTTTGGCGTAAAAACCAACAACAAACTCAATCCCTGGCGCAATGGTACGCCAGTGGAAAACCTCTATTGCGGAGGCGCCCTGATGTCAGGCTATGACCCAATCGCTGATGGTTGTGGAGGAGGCGTTGCCATCTCAACCGGTTTCAGCGCCGCAGAAAATATGATTGAACATTACCGACAAAAAGAGCCAAGCCAACAACAAGACAGTGCTCAAGTACTGCAGGGAGAACCGGCATGAACCCGATTATCGAGCCCGTAAAACAAGCAGAAGAACCCCGTCAGGCCGGCGTGACCCGTGATACCAGCTTTGACCAATGTATCAAGTGTACCGTGTGCACTGTTTACTGCCCGGTCGCAAAAGCCAACCCCGCCTATCCGGGGCCCAAGCAGTGTGGTCCTGATGGAGAGCGCCTTCGTATCAAGAGCCCGGAGTTTTATGATGACGCTCTCAGCATGTGTACCAACTGCAAACGGTGCGAAACCGCCTGCCCATCCGGCGTGAACGTCAGTGACCTGATTGCAGTCGCCCGTGCCGAACACGGTAAAAAGAAGCCTGGTATCAAACTGATGCGCGATTTTGTCCTCAGCCATACCGACCTGATGGGTTCGCTGTCATCCCCGGTTGCCCCTTTGATTAACACCGCGACTTCACTGGTACCGGTGAAAAAGCTGATGCACAAAACCATTGGAGTGCACCAGCATAAAGATCTGCCTAAATATTCCCACGGGACTTTCCGCCGCTGGTACAAGCAGAACTGTACAAGCCAAGGTTTGTACCCACGCCAGATAAACTATTTCCACGGCTGTTTTGTAAACTACAACCACCCGCAGCAAGGAAAGGATTTCGTGAAGGTCATGAACGCTATGGGTTACGGCGTACAGTTGCTTGAGCGGGAAAAGTGTTGCGGCGTTCCCCTTATCGCAAACGGCTTCCATAAAAAAGCCAGAGCCAACGCTGAATTTAATCTGCGCAATCTTGAAGCCGCAGTAGACAAGAACGAGGCACCAATTCTCTCTACCTCGTCCAGTTGTGCGCTGACATTGAAAGAGGAATATCCCAATGTCCTCAAGGTGGACAACGGCAAAGTGGCAGAGAAAATCCAGTACGCAACCCGCTTCCTTCTGAAAGCCTTTATGAATGGTGATATGCCTAAAATGAAGCCACTGAACCTGAAGGTGGTTTATCACACACCCTGCCACCTCGACAAAGCAGGCGGAGCCATTTACTCCATTGAACTCCTGCGAATGATACCGGGTGTGGAAGTCGTTGTTTTAGACAACCAGTGCTGTGGCCTGGCAGGAACCTATGGTTTCAAAACAGAAAACTACGACACTTCCGTCTCAATTGGTGACAAGTTGTTCAAACAAATTAGGGCTTCAAACGCGGATTTTGCCGTCACCGATTGCGAAGCCTGCAAATGGCAGATAGAAGAAAATACCGGTCTCGAAACCTTGCACCCAATCTCCTTGCTTGCAATGGCACTAGTGTGAAGACAATTAAAGCAGCCCAAATCCGGGCTGCTTTTTTTTTGGGGAAAATCAGTCACATCCTGCTCAACATATCTCGACGACATCCTACCCTGTTGACATTAATAATAATCACTCTCATTATATATGTTATAACATAACACGTGTTGTGCTGTAACTGATGTAAGGAGACGCTATGAAAGCAAGCATCCATCCTAACTACCGAACTGTTGTTTTCCATGACACCAGTGCCGATCAGTATTTTTTGATCGGTTCTACATTGCAGACAGACCGGACCATTGAGTGGAAAGACGGTAACACCTACCCCTACGCCACACTGGATGTGTCTTCTGCATCACACCCATTTTTTACCGGGAAACAGCGAGTGGTAGACAAAGAAGGCCGCGTCGCCAACTTCAACCGCCGGTTTGGTAATTTTGGCAAGAAGTCCTAAGGAGGATTTGTGCAGGTATTAAGTTCACTGAAAAGTGCAAAGAACCGCCACCGGGACTGCCAGATTGTAAAACGCCGGGGCCGGATTTACGTTATCTGTAAATCCAACCCTCGTTTTAAAGCGGTTCAGGGAAGGGTCAACAAACGGTAACCCTGGTCAACGGCTGATAACCCAAAATAGAAAACCGGGAGAAAGTTGCTCCCGGTTTATTGTATTCAGGATGATCACTTCATTAGTTCACTTCCGCACCGTGGATTTCAGGGGTGACTGTTGGCGGACGTGACAAACGCTTTTTAAGTAAGCCGATTGCAAAGAGCATGGCTGCAATAAGGGCAGTGGACGCCATAACGACACCAAACCAACCACTGTGCTGCCAACTGGCAATGAGCAGGAACCCGCCCAAAGACCCGCCGGTATAATAGTGAACCAGATACAGTGCAGTTGCTGTGGCCTTACCTTCCTTTGCATTTCGGCTTACCCAGGCATACGCCAGTGAGTGGGTAAAAAATGCTCCGCCGCTGATAATCAGCAAGCCAAACAGCATCGCGGGAATAGAAGGATGGCTGGCAACCAGTACGCCTAATGCCAAGAGCAGTGAGCCCATTACCATTCCCTGAATCGGAGAGTGTTTCGCCGTCCAGCGTCCACTCAGTGAAGAAGACAGAGTACCCGCCAGATAACAAAGAAAAATCATAGATGCGAAGCTGATAGGCAGAGAGTACGGTGCCGCCACCAGCCGGAATGCCATCACAGAGTAGAGATTTACAAAGAGCGCAAAGTTAATCCCGCCAATCAACATCGCCAGCCAAATTACCGGGTTACGGAAATGGTCAATCACCGCGCGGGAATGTGTCAGTACACCCACTTTCGCCGGCTCAAAATGCTGTTGACGGGGCAGGAGCCAGATGACAAGCGTTACACCCATCGCTGTAAACAGTGCCATCGCAATAACTGCTCCTTCCCATCCAAAAGAACCGGTAAGTACGCCGCCACTGATCCTGCCGACAATCCCACCCAGGGAGTTCGCACTGATGTATACACCTACTGCTGTCATCAGTGCAGCCGGACTGAACTCTTCAGCCATATACGCCACAGCCACCGCAGCAAAACCGGCAAGTGCTATCCCCATAAAGGCCCGCATGATAACGAGATAAAGAAAGCTCTCTGACAGCAACATCAGCGCGCCGACTACAGGCATCAACGAAAGGCTGAATAACATGACTGGACGCCTACCAATGCGCTCAGAAATCATCGCCCAGGGCACCAAGGTAAATGCCAGCCCAAATGTTGAGGCTGCCAACAACCAGTTGGCCTTTGTCGCGGAAATAGCAAAGTGTTCTACCATCAACGGCAGCATGGGCTGGAAGAGGTAGAGGTTGCAAAACACAAGAAACGAGCCAAATGCCAATGCAAAGCTGGTTTTTCGAAAGGCCTGGCTGCCCGCTTCAATCATGGAAAACTCCGGTTTAGCTTGGGGTAACAATATGAAATCAAAGTAACAGCAGAGTCTGAATAAAAGAAGTATATTAATTTTATGGTATCAAGATCGATTGTTTATAGTTTATGGAAACTCGCCAGCTACGTTATTTTGTCTCCGTTGCTGAACACGGCAACTTTACCCGGGCAGCCCGAAGCCTGCATATCGCACAACCGGCACTGAGTATTGCGATTAAGAAAATGGAAGCCGGACTGGGGCTTGTGCTTTTTGACCGTAACGAAAAGCAAGTTCACCTCACCCACGAAGGCAAGGTGTTGCTTGAGCACGCCCGCCGGATTTTGCAACAAGTCAAAGACGCCGAAGCTGCGGTTGCGGAACTCAAGGGGTTAACCAAAGGGGAAGTCCGGATTGGTGTTCCCGGCATGATGGGTTCCTATTTCTTTCCGCAAATCCTGATGGCATTCAGGAGCCGGTACCCCAACCTTAAACTCACCGTCATTGAAGCCGGCACCCAGTCTATCCGGGACATGCTGTTAAAAGGCGAATTGGATCTAGGCGTCATCATAGATAAAGACGTACCGGCCCCCCTCGCAACCCAGCACCTCCTTACCGCGTCCATGGTTGCTGTCGTCAGTGATGAACACCCGTTCGCATCTAGGGAGGTCGTGAGCTTTGATGAATTTTTCAGTGAAGAACTGATTATGTTCAAGGCCGGTTACTTCCACCGTGAATTCATTGATAAAGTCTGCCGCGAACACGGATTCCAACCCAACTTCGCTTTCGAAACTAACCTGTTGGCAATGATCCTGAAAATTGTGCGAGGCGGTTATGCCATCACTGCTCTTCTCGATCTGGTAACAGACCGGGAGGACGGCATTACCGGGATTCCTTTTGAGCATTCCATCACACTGGAACTTGGCATCGCCTGGCGTAAAGAGGGATACCTGACATTGGCAGACCGCACCTTTATCGAATTTCTCCGGGAGCAGTTGAAAGAGACGACGGACAGTAAAACAGCTTAGAAGCCGCTGTATACAGGGTAAACCGGGCAACGTTAAAGCCTATATTTTCTCACTGAGAGACTCAGCTTTTTTACGGAAAGTTGACCGAGCCATCCCCTTCGATACCAGATCCCAGAATTCCCGCGAAATATACATGGTTGAAGCCCCCTACTATTAAGTTTTAAGATGCATTTGAAATGCACATTAAAACTTAAGGAACTTAGTTATGGGATTTTCAATCAAAAAATTGTTCTCCAAAGAGAAACCAGAAGACCAAAAGCAAGCAGAGAAACAGGCGTCTGGTGTAAACGAAGTTCAGCCATCCGAAGCGCAGGCTGAAAAGAAAAAAAAGCACGGCGATCCGGGCGTATGCTGCGGCTCTTGCTCATCGTAAGTGCTGGAGGGTCAAACCAGCCCCGGCTGATAAGTCGGGGTTTGTTTTATCCATCAGTTAAGTGAATTCTTACCATCAATTCAAATATCACATTGATAATAAAACAATTTTGACTACGGCTTTATTAATCGACTACATATAGCCACAACATACATTGATTTGACCTGAACTAGCTAAGTTGATCGACGCAGCGTTTGGCCTTTAAGTTAACCCTTAACTGTTTCTTTCAGTTCCAGAACAACTCTACATTTAGGGTAAGAAGAACATCCCCAAAACTTATACCCAGCGTTCACCCCTCGCTTGGTTTCCCGAATAACCATGTCTGAACCACAACGGGGACAACAACATTCATTAGCCTTATTTGAAACAATACTCTGGACATGTTTTCGGTGCTTCCATGAAGTCACTATTCCAGGGTTTAATTTCAGGGCATTCAGTGTTGCCAGTATATGTTGCACTTCATCCTCAGTCATCACGACATCATGGAAAGTCCGAATGTATCTCAACCCACCCCTTGCATTGGTTACATTGGCTGGCATTTGAGTTTTAAAGGTACTGTCACCAACAAATACTATCAATGAATGCAGCATCTCCGGAGCACAATCCAACAGCGATTCAAGAGTCTTGGTATGTTTGTAATTCTGGTGCAACGGGTTCTGGAACGTAGAGCTGTGCCGGTAAATTTTCTGTGTCCACCTTTTTTGTTGGGCTGAACCGTAAATCCACCCTTTCATGTTTTTCGTCTCAACAACAAAAATACCAAATTTCGATACGACAACATGGTCAATTTGCGTGGTCCCATCTTCTGTCGGCAGAGTGACGTCTTTGATCGTGACATAATCACTTTTTGGTAATGTCGCAAGTAATCTGTTTACGATGAACTCACCCAAAGCACCTTTAAACCAATTGCTCTTTATGACACTGGCAAGTGCCAATAAAGGGAAGACATACCAAATCTGCGATAAAGCTGCGGTAAATACATTCACAATATCCATAAAGTCTCTCAAAACTGATTGGACGAGAATCGGTTTAAATCAAACTGATTTTTGTTTCTATAGAACACACTAAACTGACGGCATGAAGCACTTGATTTTTCACTCACTTAATAGTGTATGATCTCGAATAATTCACCGAACTCAACACCAATGGTAAGCATGTAAACACATACATAATAGAATGTATTATTCTTTCAAAATAGTGGAGAACAACTGATATTTTAGGATAGTGCGTTGCGCTTCAATAAAGTTGGTTTGGGTTTATTTTTGGTGGGAAGTATAAACACCATAATAGTTTGTCTGTTTCAGGAAACAGATTCTATCCAGTGATTGTTGTACCAGATTTTCCGGGAATAAGTTACATACAAGACAACAGTCATTGATTCTCACCATGAATCCATTTAGCCTCTCATATACATCGAAAATAAGAAAATAAAGCTACTAACGATTACATTCAGCATTGCCCCTTCTAGAGGAAATATGAAATTCTTCAGAGCAGAACATTATCAAGCTTCATGTGAAAGACTGTTTCGTCAATACCAGCCAGAAATACAAAAGTTACTGCCCAATGCAAGAATTGAGCATGTCGGCGCATCTTCAATTCCCATGGCAGTATCCAAAGGAGATCTCGATATATTCGTTGGCGTAGAAGCAATAGAACTGGAAAGCGCAGTTCAGCGGCTTACAACTATGGGTTTCCAAGTAAAATCTGACACATTCCGGAGCTCCGTACTCTGTATGCTGGAATCAACATCAAATGAAGATGTTGCGCTTCAAATTGTAGCAATTGGTTCAGAATTTGAATGTTTTTTGACCTTTCGAGATAAATTACGATCTAATCCGTTGTTAGTTCGCCAGTACAATAAGCTAAAAATATCTTGTGAAGGCAAATCTCAAGAAGAATATCGCAGGAAAAAATCTGCTTTTATAGAGCATATTTTAGAACAAACTTAACCTCTTAGTCTCTAAACAGTCACCACTAAACCAGATAGAGGATTTATGAATAAAACTACATTCTGGGAAATTATCCAAACCGCCCATGATAATGCTAATGGCAACATGGATCACAAGTGTGAACTGATAAAAACAGCCATATCAGAACTTAACCCGCAAGAAGCCCTCAAATTCTCAGAGAATTTTGATGAAATGATGGACGAGCTTTATACCTGGCCATTGTGGGGTGCGGCGTATGTCATGAACGGTGGGTGCAGCGACGACACATTTATAGATTTCAGAGCCTCCCTGATATCTCGAGGACAAAGGGACTTTAGCATTGCCATTAACAATCCGGATGACCTTGCAGAACTGGATTATCAGGAAGACAGTTGGTTCTACGAAGGTTTTTCTTATGCCGTTTCCGAGGCGGTGGAGTCACTGGCAGGTGAAGGTATATCCAGAGCTAAGCTCCCCCCTCCAACGCCCTCCGGCGAGGAATGGGAAGAGGAACCGGATATACTTTCAACCCTGTACCCCAAGCTATATAGAAAATTCAGCCACATGTGGCTCGATTCAGAACCGCTTCCCCAAGATACACGTAAACCATGGTGGAAGTTTTGGTGATATATATTCTGCACCAAGAAAAAAGCCGCCTAAAACAACCCATTCATTGATTGTTAACCCCACTATTGTGGTCAATCTCCCCCAATCAAGGCATAAAGGCGTCCAATCTCCCGGTCTGCATACTGGTCGCTGTAGCCACGCTGTTTCTGGCTGGCTAGTTGCAAACCAAGAACCGTCAATACCTGCATGGACACGCTAAAGTCCGTTTTCGGCTTTGCAATTACCATTGGTTATTGTGATGAACGTATACTTACAGGCATCAAAGAACTAAAATCCGGGCGCATCATTCCTGATCGACCGAACAGCGAAGAATGCCAGCGGCTGTTGGCCGACTACAACAATGATCAGGACAGGCACTTTGGAACGCTTGCCCTTTATATCGGGTTGCGTCATGGCGAATTGATCTCGCTGGCCTGGGAAGACATTGACCTCAAGGGAGGGACAATGACAGTGCGGCGCAATATCACGCTAAGTGGCGACTTTAAGTTGCCTAAAACGCGCTCCGGTGTCCGGACGGTGAACCTGCTCGACCCTGCGCTTGATGCGTTGTCGCGACAGCGTGCCATTACTTACATGCTGGCTCCTGTGAAGGTCAACGTTATTCAGGAAGATAATGTTACACTGGTGACAGAATCGGTGCGCTTTGTGTTTTCAGCCCGTATCACGGCAACCCGTGAAACCGGGCCAAATTATTCTCATGTTGGGATCCATGAAAAGTGGTGTGCAGCCGTTCGGCGGGCAGGCTTGCGATACCGCCGCCCTTACCAAACCCGACATACTTATGCATGTTGGATGCTGAGCGCAGGCGTAAAGCCGACATTTATCGCAAAACAAATGGGGCATGCTTCGGCAAAAGAGATCTACCAAACGTATGGTGACTGGGTAAGTGAGCACACCGGCGATCAGCTGGCCCTGCTCAACACGAAATTGAGTAGTAGTGCCCCGTATATGCCCCCAAAGAACATTGGCAAGAGATAAAGATTTGATTTCTAAAAAGATATACGAATACGATAAATACTGGGCTGAATGCTTTGGCACAGCTCCTTTCCTGCCTACCAGCCGGAAAGAAATGGACCAGTTAGGCTGGGACAGTTGCGACATTATTATCGTAACCGGGGATGCGTATGTGGATCACCCAAGCTTTGGTATGGCAATAATCGGCCGTCTCCTGGAGTCACAAGGCTTCCGTGTGGGTATTATCAGCCAGCCGGAATGGCAGAACAAAGATGCGTTTATGGCGCTGGGGAAACCGAACCTGTTCTTTGGGATCACTGCGGGTAACATGGACTCCATGATCAACCGCTACACGGCAGACAGAAAGCTCCGCCATGACGATGCCTACACACCAAACAATGAAGGCGGCAAACGTCCTGACCGCGCTGTACTGGTTTATTCACAGCGTTGCCGAGAAGCGTACAAAGAGGTCCCTATTGTGCTGGGTGGTATCGAAGCCAGCCTTCGTCGCCTTGCGCATTATGACTACTGGTCAGACAAAATTCGTCGCTCCGTATTGGTAGATGCCAAAGCTGATATCCTCCTTTTCGGCAATGCCGAGCGTGCGCTGGTAGAAGTTGCTCATCGCCTTGCAAATGGCGAGGATGTATCTGCCCTGAACCGAATTCCGGGAACGGCCATCATGCTCAAAGAAGCACCTGAAACCATGTTTGAGGTGGATTCAAGCCGGATTGAAAAACCGGGCCGAGGCATGGTGATGCCAAACCCTTATGCTACTGAAGCCAACTGCGTCACCGGGGCGGAAGGCACTACCGAGTCACCGAAACCCATCGTTGTACGCCCAACCAAACACGATGCGCAAAACAGCTACGTTCGCCTTCCATCGTTTGAAAAGCTTATTAACGATAGAATTCTCTACGCGCACGCTGCTCGCGTGATGCACCTGGAAACGAACCCACATTCTGCACGCGCTCTCATCCAGAAACACGGTGACCGCGAACTGTGGGTGAATACTCCGCCTGTTCCGCTCTCTACAGAAGAGATGGATTTTGTGTTCGGGCTACCCTATGCACGTGTACCTCACCCGAAGTACGGTAAAGCCAAGATCCCGGCGTATGACATGATTAAAACGTCAGTCAACATTATGCGTGGCTGTTTCGGTGGCTGTTCATTCTGCTCTATTACCGAGCATGAAGGCCGGATTATCCAGAACCGTTCAAAAGAGTCGATTCTGGAGGAACTGGCAGACATCCGGGAGAAAGTCCCAGGATTCACTGGCACCATCTCGGACCTGGGTGGCCCGACAGCCAACATGTACCGTCTGGGCTGTTCAGACCCTAAAGCTGAGGCCAATTGCCGTCGGCCGTCATGCGTTTTCCCCAAGATCTGTGAAAAGCTGAACACCGACCACAAGCACACCATCGATCTGTACCGCAGCGCCCGTAAAGTACCGGGTATCAAGAAGATCATGATTGCATCTGGCGTTCGTTATGATTTAGCGGTGGAATCTCCTGAGTATGTTCGTGAACTGGTCACACACCACGTTGGCGGTTACCTGAAAATTGCGCCTGAACACACCGAAAAAGGCACACTGGATCTGATGATGAAGCCGGGTATGGGTACCTATGACCGGTTCAAGGAAATGTTCCAAAAGTTCAGTCAGGAAGCGGGTAAGAAACAGTACCTCATCCCCTACTTTATTTCTGCACACCCAGGCTGTACCGATGAAGATATGGTCAACTTGGCGTTGTGGCTGAAAAAGAACGAATTTGAATGTGACCAGGTACAGAACTTTTACCCGTCCCCAATGTGTAATGCGACAGCAATGTACCACTCGGAAACCAATCCGCTTAAGCGCGTGAAGTATAAAAAACGTGAAGAGTTGTTTGTCGCTAAAGGTGATCGCCAACGTCGCCTGCACAAGGCATTGCTCCGTTATCACGACCCGGCCAACTGGCCGCTTATCCGTGAAGCATTGGTATCCATGGGCAAAAAGAACCTGATAGGTGATCGTCCTGGGTGTCTGGTACCAGCCGAAGGTGCCGAGGCAAAAGAAACCTTGGCCCAGAAGCGAAATTCAGGCCGTCACAGTGCCAAACGTTTTGCCACAAAACACCCGAACCAGCCGGATATCCGAAAAGATGGTAACAGAGGGAACAGCGGCAACCGGAACGGCCAAAACCGCAAGGGCACGAACCGAAACCAGAATACCAGCGGTGAACAACAAAACCGCAGCCAGGGCAAACCACAACAAGGCAAACCCACGCAGAATGGCGGTTTTAAGGGGAAACCCCAAGGGAAAGGCAACCGCAAAGGCGGACAACGTCAGCAAGCTGGCCGCCCTTAGTCCTGAATAAAACAACAAAGCCCCGGATTGAATGTCGGGGCTTTTTATTTCAGGTACCCAGCAGGGGTAAATGCCTGAGTGATTTGTAATGAAACGCTAGGGAAAAACAATGCGCTAACGGCTCGAACTGCACTGGCTTATCCATAGGAATTTCAATCTCCCGGTTGCCGTGAAAAATAAACAGCTCTGCATAAATTTCCCGGAACGTTTCAACCAGTGATGTAGTGCAGACAAAGTATACAGAGACTGAGTCCGGCTTTTTCTCGCTCCATGCGATCCGTACCGGTGATCCACCTTTCACGCTGTAACTGAGTTCTCCCCACTTCAGCGATTCTTCTACCTGTCCTACCCCATCAGAATCCGCCACCTCGAATATCAGTTGCCGAATAGACAGAAGCAACAAACCCGCAGGTTTTGGGTATTGGGATATTTTCTCTAAAGCTTCTGATTCAGTCATCCGGTAATCCCTTACTGCTGACAGTGTTTTCAGGAACCAGCATAGCGAAAAGCTATAACCGGAAACAACCGAATCAATGCCTTATTTCTGCCAGGCATCCAGTCCCAACAGCTTCCTTCCCAAGTCTGATAACTCAGCTACAGGGTAACGAGTCTGTTCCCAATTCCTTGGGTCACCGGGAAAGGCAAATCCATCCGGTGGCAAACGCTCGGACCAGGACTTAACTCGCCAATCCCGCACCTCAAGGTTTTCCTCTTCAGCCGGTACCATCGAAATATACTGGGCCATGCGCACTCGGTCTGATTGGTTAGGGCGAATGCCATGCGGGAGCAAACAGTTAAAAATCAAAAGATCACCTGCTTGTAAAGGCACAAACGCAGGTTCATAGCCGGTTAAGTCCGGAACAAAGGTATCTCTGTCATCGGGTTGGGATTGACGCCAGATTTCCAGGTCTCGGTACAAAGCCGGGACGCACTGAAAGCCACCGGTTTCCTCGGTTGTATCAGAAAGTGCCAATACACCCTGAACATTAACAGGTAAAGGTGTCAGGGATGAGTCCGCATCCCAATGAACAAAACCACCAAAATCTCGACCCTTTTTGTTAGGGGGATTCAGGTTTGCCCGGTCAATCGTTACCCACAAGTCTTCACGATCCCAAATGTCCACGAATGCGTGATAAACCCGCTCATTTTGGCGGTTGTCCCACAATACTTGGTTGTTATAACACTCGACCATTCCTGAGTTGTTTAGCTCAGCCATCTGGTGATCCCGGAATTGAGGGCGATACCAGGTTTGGGAATTATTCGGATCCATCTCCTGAAATTCCCACAAAAATGATTGTGATTTCTCAACAGTTTCAGGGGATATGGCATTTTTGATAACCACAAAACCGTTGTGCTGCCAGAATAAAAACTGTTCCTCACTCAACACGCGAAGCGGCAATGATTTCACGATGTCTTTAAGCTGCGTACCGTGCAGATTGGATACACTGTTGTTACCCGGTTGGTTGTCACCGAACCCATATCTGTTTTTCATGTTGACCTCCCTGTCACTGTTACTCCTTGCCATATTGCGGGCGGGGGCTCCTCATTTAGGCGGGGTCAGTATCGCAGGCAGCTCATGATTAATGTGATACATTTTGCTCAACTATTAGTACTATCTGCTCATTATTAATTAGAATATTTACGGATATGTACTAAATAGGCACAACGAAGCAATGAAAGCGCAGTTTGAAAAAGTAATGGTACCGGAGGGTTCTTCCTGGAAGTTTATGTTGCGGGAACTTGATGCTATCCCGTTTGAATGGCACTTCCATCCGGAATATGAACTTACCCTGACCGTTAACAGTTCCGGTGAGCGTTATGTCGGCGATTCCATTGAAAGGCACGGCGAGTTGGATCTCGTGCTAACAGGCCCTAACCTTCCACATACCTGGCAGTCGTCAAAGAGTCTGGACGAAAGCCGTTCTCAAATTGTTTACGTGCTATGGTTCAGCCAGCAGTGGGCAGATTCCCTGGTACAGCAGTTTCCTGAGTACTCAGGTTTGCCTGCACTTCTGTCAGCTGCGCACCGTGGAATATGTTTCCCACCGGCTCTTGCAAGGAGCCTTGCACCAGAATTTGAGGCACTTCCTGATGCCAACCCAGTAAACAAACTATTAGTTTTACTGTCGTTGCTGGACTCACTGATACACTCTGAATATACATCGCTCGCATCAAACCATTTCGATAGCGCAAATGTGCAGCACCACCAGCAAGAAGCACTAACTACTATTTTGGCAAAAGTACACAGCGATTACAGACAGGTATTGTTACTGGAAGAGATGGCTTCGTTGGCGAATATGAGTGTCAGTAGCTTTGTCCGTTTCTTTAAACGGCACATGAAACAAAGCTTCAACCGGTACCTGACCCAAATCAGAATCGGACATGCTTGCCAGCTTCTCATCCGGACCGAATATCCTGTCTCACTAATCGCCGATCAAAGTGGTTTTGGAAATCAGTCGAATTTTAACCGGCTGTTCCGAAAATATAAAAATATCACTCCAATTGAATTTAGAAATCAGCATAAAATATAAAGCCCCGAACAGACGGGGCTCATAAATAATTAGTATGTGAGTTTCCAACCTGTTAAGTCATTTTCAGATTTAATCTGTTCGATAGTCTGCTTTCTCTTTAATCCAAAGCTTCGTTCAACACCGTAATTAAATCTATCTTTTTTCTGCCATCCAGTTACTTTAAAGTTAGGAACGGTAATTTCGTTTGGAGCAATTGGGAGGAAAAGAGAAACTTCGTGTTCAATATATGATTTTGCACCGTTAATAACATATCGCTCTTTGGAATAACAGCGCAGTGACTTAATAGCGTAATTTCCTTCAGGAATATCTGAGCGTATCTGATACGAGCGATCTCTGGCAGGGTAAATCTCTACTTCAAAAGGATCACTATAATACGCGCTGCCTTCTTCTACTGTATAAAGAGGAAGTGAAATTCTACTGCATGCAAACTGGCTTCCCGGGGTATCGAAGTCCATGGGTATTGCCGCTGCGCCTAAGCCCTTGGCTTCACCTAACTTTGTCGTCTGACATGCCGCAACCAAAGAAACCATACCTAATACAACCAACGCTTTTTTCATTATAGATTCTCCATCTTCTACACATAAGAGACTTATTGCGTAATGAAATTCATTATTACGCAATTAATAACATCCAGAAGATGATAAACCAACTTCACAAAATATCCGATAATCACTTCAAATTATGTGATGAAATAGAAACGAACAGATAATACAAGGAAAAGTAAACAATACTAGACCTGATGCTTATTCGCATCAGGCCTTATTTCAATTAAAACAACCCTTCAATTAGCCCATTGTCGTCAAGGCGAATATTTAATGCGGCTGGGCTTGCGGGCAGTCCTGGCATCGTCATTACATCTCCGCAGACTGCAACAACAAAACCGGCACCCGCCATTAAACGCATTTCCCTTACTGGCAAATCATGGTTATCCGGCGCCCCTAAGGCTTTCGGATCAGACGAAAAACTGTAAGGTGTTTTTGCAATACAGACAGGCAGGTGGCCAAAACCCATGCCTGTATAAACAGCCATTTGTTTTTTAGCCTCTGCGCTGAAGCTTACACCCGACGCCCCATATAGTTTGGTCGCCACCTTCGTGACTTTCTCTTCCAGAGAAATTTCATCCGGATAGAGCAACGTCACCTCAGGCGAAGGCTTCGCTAACTCTTCTGCAACTACCTGCGCCAGCTCTAAAGCACCATTCCCCCCTTTAGCCCAGTGCTCTGCGCAAACCGCTGTCACACCAAGGTCCAGGCAAAGCGCTTTCACTGCCGCAATTTCTTCTTCCGTATCAGAAGGGAAGCGGTTAATACACACAACCGGCGTCAGGCCAAACTGCTGAAGGTTCTGAATATGACGTACAAGGTTGGAGGCGCCATTTTGTAAAGCAGTGACATTTTCAAAATTCAGGTCAGCTTTTTCCACCCCACCCTGCGATTTAAGTGCCCGAATAGTACATACCAGTACCGCAGCATCCGGACGCAACCCTGAAAGACGGCATTTGATATCGAGGAATTTCTCGCCACCCAGATCAGCACCAAACCCCGCCTCCGTGACGACTACATCACTCACTGCCAATGCTGCTCGCGTTGCAGCAACAGAGCTGCAACCATGGGCAATGTTGGCAAATGGCCCCCCGTGGACAAATACCGGGTTGTATTCGAGGGTCTGGATAAGGTTCGGTAACATGGCATCTTTCAGAAGCACCGTCATCGCACCATCTGCTCCTAACGCTCTGGCTGTTACCGGCGCGTCATCAAACCGGTATGCCACAATGATGTCACCCAGTCGCTTCTGCAGATCTTCCAGATTCTCCGCCAGACAAAGTACTGCCATTATTTCCGACGCAACGGTGATATCAAAACCGGTCTCGCGTGGTATGCCGTTAACTTTTCCACCCAAGCCGACAATGACGTTTCTAAGAGCACGGTCATTCAAATCTACAACACGTCTCCATACCACTCGCCGGGAATCAATGTTTTGCTCGTTACCCCACTGGATATGGTTGTCAATCATTGCAGCCAACAGATTGTGAGCCGCTGTAATGGCGTGGATATCGCCGTTAAAGTGGAGGTTAAGGTCTTCCATCGGAATGGCCTGCGCACGGCCACCACCGGCTGCGCCACCTTTCAGGCCAAAACAGGGGCCTAAAGAGGGTTCACGGAGGCATACTGATGTATTGATACCCAACAGGTTAAGGGCGTCGGTCAGGCCGATACTGGTTGTTGTTTTACCTTCTCCGGCAGGGGTTGGCGTAATCGCGGTGACCAAAACCAGCTTTCCTGTAGTGCTGCCGTCATCTGAAACCGGCGAAACATTTTCCCCGTCCCTTAAATTGTCTAAATTGAGCTTCGCTTTGTAGTGTCCATAAGGGATTACCTGTTCAATACCCAAGCCAAGGCGATTCTGTGCGAGTTGTTGAATTGGCATGGGCTTTACAGCACGGGCAATTTCTATATCCGGTGAGCCCGGTGGAGGGAAATCCGGTGCAAATGTATGTGGTTTGTCTACGAACGTGGTGCCTTCGCATAGTTCTAGAGAGGTGGTCATTACGGCCTCCTGAATACAAAACGGCGAGAACATCCGGGTAAGAGCCTCGCCAAAATGAAAGCAACCTTTGCATAAGTGATTAAAACAAATACAAAAGTAAAGACAGCTGATGCAACAGCGATACTTTCGCTAACCACTGAGTGACATTTGCCTCAGCCATTCAGCTGACCGCTGTAAACCGCCAAAGGGGAAGATATGAATACCTTGAAACATGGAATCCGGGTTATCTGCGTGATATTTGGCTAACGCCCCGATCACACCATCAGGCTTCCACGCCCGAAGAAGCCGGGCTGCTCCCGGTCTGCGCTTCAGCACTTTGGCGCTGGATCCTACTCCACAATGTGCCGCATAAGCAATCAGGGTTTTAAGCTGAACCGGTCCCGGAAGCCCTACAATGACAGGGAGAGGTGACAACACTTCATGCTGGCTCTCAAGCCACTCCGTAACAGATTGATGTTCAAATACAAACTGCGTCATCACCCACATATCAATGCCATGCTCTGCAGCCCAGACTTTCTTCGCCATAAGCGCATCAGTCAGCTCTGCCGTATTCGCAGCCGGGTGACCTTCCGGATGCCCGGCGACACCAATACCTTTCAAGGGAAACGATGACAAAATACCGGAATCAATAACATCCAGTGTGTTGGCGAAAGGGCCAGTAACTTTACGGTCTCCGGCAATCAGCAAAATCTTGTCAACCCCGCTGACTGTCAGCGCCCCGAGCCAGTCCCCAAGCTCCACACTGCTGGAAAGCGACCTTGCCGGTACATGTGGCACAGGGTCATACCCTTGTAACCTGAGTTTCTGGCATGCCTGAAGGTTTTCAGAAAACCGGCTTTTAGGCAGAAAAGGGACATAGATTTTCATTCCCCGGGGTAAAGAACCCCAAAAGCCCGAATCAGACAATATATCTTTTGCAGTAACTTCTATTGAGGCTTGCCTGGCCAACTGGATCGAATCAGGTATTGCCACTTCTCCAGGTGATGGAACCCCCTCACCGATTTCGTGCACACATTTCATACGGACACCTCCGCGGAGCAACACGTTGCTCCGCTTTCAGGCAACAGCAAGGTGACTTCATCAATCTACAAAGTCACTTCCTCTTAGTTTCGCCACTTCACGGGAGTTAGGGTTAACCGATGGACGGAATGGCACATCGACCACTTCTGCTGCTACCCGGGTTGTACCGTCAGGAAGTGCATATTCAACCGGAAGCTCTACCTCATAGCGAGTCCCAGATTCACGCCCTTCCCATGGTACAAACGCCAGGGCAATGTTGGTTTGCAGCTCCGGTGAATACCACGGAGAGGTGACATAACCAAGTGCTTCGTTACCTCCCTCGCTGAAGACAAGCCAGAAATCATTGGCATAATCTGTGATTTCTGCACCGCCCAGCCGGAGACCCACCATACCAAGGGTGTACGGAGAGTCACCTGCTTCCAGTTGCGCCCTGTGAGACTCAAGTGCAGTTTTGCCGATATAGTCTGAATCCTTGTTGCGCGGTACCTGGTAGGCAAGGTTGCACTGGAATGGCGTAATCTCCTGGTCAATATCCTGTCCCCAGGAAAGGATGCCGGCTGCAATCCGCCGATGGTGGGCGGGCGCAATCACCCTGAGGTTATGCTTTTTGCCTGCATCAAGTACGGCATACCACATATCTTCGGCGTAAAGGGTGGCATCGCGAAGGTATATTTCATATCCCTTCTCACCGGTAAACCCGGTCTGGGAAATAATCACATCCCTCCCGGCAACCTGACCTTCCATCAATCCATAGAAAGGAATATCGCTGACCTCATCACCAAACAGATCAACCATCAATGCTTCAGATTTCGGCCCTTGTATCTGCACCGGGCAAACATCAATTTCGGCAATAGTGACGTCGAACCCTTTGCCAATATTGACGCCACGTAACCACAGCTCCAGGTCGCTGTCAGATATAGAAAACCAAAATTCATCTTCTGCTACGCGCAGTAGTACCGGGTCATTTAAAATTCCGCCGTCTTCGTTGCACAAAACCACGTATTTACCATGCATTGGTTTAATTTTTGTCGCATCACGGGTAATGACGTAATCCACCAGTTTTTCAGCATCTGGCCCTTTTACCTGAATTTGGCGCTCAACAGCCACATTCCACATAGTGACATCATTGACCAGGGACGCGTACTCAACCATGGCACCACCCTCTTCTGGCCTAACGTAACCACGGGGATGGTAAATACGGTTGTAAACTGTTGCACGCCAGCAACCTGCTTCAACAGACAGGTGCCAGTACGGTGACTTTCTTACTCGGGTGGAGATAAGCATTTCAACGGCTGTAGGGCCGGACTGACGGAGGTTAACCGGCACCTTGCGGCTGGACTGGTCTACGTCAGTGTTGTGCCGCGCGGCACCGGCTCGTGCTTCCTGGGAGTCACCAGGTTGTTGTTGGGGAATAACACTCATGGCCTCGTCCTCATCCATTGTGGAATTCCCATAAATGTGGCGCGACGGCGGCAAGAAAATTATTTCACGGCGACACTGTGAAACTTAAAAACGTCAAAACCGGCTGAATGATGGAAATAGTGCTTCCTGACACGCAATATTGAGCCGGTTGTCTGAATCTGACATCAGATACCTGACGGTCGTTTGACGCGGCCGAATCCATGAGGAGATACATCGACTACGCGGGTCACCAAGTGATTGGGGTTTTCCGAGAGGCTCTGGTAGTCAGCATGATCCAACCAAGAAAACTGCAGCTTCAGCCAGTTCGGGCCCAAGGAAGTTGAACGCACAGCGTGCCAGGCAATCCGGTCTCCAAGGTAAACCCAATCTATCTGGTTTACAGCTTTAAACCCGTTGTCATAGCGAAACAAACCGAGATACCAGAAAATACCCGACCCTTGATTACTGATGGAATAAGGCACGGTAAAGTACATTTCTCGTGCAGGGTCCCCAAGTTTAAGTGCGAAAATGTCCGGGTAGGCAATATTAACAGTGCCGCGTTCTGCACCGTCCTCATACCGCCCGGAGGCAAAGCCATGTTTGCCAAAACCGTGCAGTTCGGTAAGTGGAATTTTTAGTGATGTATCGGGTAGATCAACCAGCCAAGGATGGTAAGTATCAACTGAAAACAGGGTTTTCATCACCAATGCTGCCCCTTTGCTCTGTTCTTCGGTCATATCCACTCCGTACCGGGCGGCAACATAAACCGGACTGCGCGTTTCCCTATATTCCAGAACGAAAAAAACGCCGACAACAAAAACGGACAATATGACAATAGAAATCGTTTTTCTCATGGGCAAAAGACATAAAGCAGACAATTTGCTCAGTATTTTATACCCAATATGCAAATTGATTGTCATAAATGTCGTACAACTACCCATAAAGATCTAAAACATTACTGGAATTCCGGCTACTAACGGAGTTAGAATTGCGGCGAGTTTGGGGAGTAGTCACCACTGGTCTGATAGTCGTCATCCCGAAGCAGAAGCTTCCGGCTATCAGAGAGCCCACCATCGCTTTGACGAGACCAACGCCAAGTTATCAATTCAATGCCTGCCATTCTGGCGGGATTGATGCGATTGATGTCACTGGCGGAGGATCGCGTCTTAAACGCCGCCCTTCCGCCATTTCTGGAAGGAGCATCTCGCTTTATGTCCCTGCTAAGCTACGAAGGCCTGTTTGTACTAACCGGCTTTATGATTGCGCTTGATCTTTACCAAACCCGAGGCGGCAAGATTACCGTCAAGAAAGCCGCGCTTTGGAGCGTATTCTGGGTAGTATTGGCGCTGATTTTCAATGCATTCCTCTATTTTAACTGGTCTGCCATGGCACCGGACAGCAGCTACACCTCTCCTGCTGCGGCCACCGCATTCCTGACCGGTTACCTGCTTGAAAAATCACTGAGTGTCGACAACCTGTTTGTCTTTGCCCTGCTGTTCAGCCAGTTTGCTGTTCCTGCACACTTGCGCCCACGAGTACTGACTTGGGGGGTTTTAGGCGCATTGGTCCTGCGTGCCATTATGATTGGCGTTGGTGCTGAACTGCTGGAAACCTTCCATTGGATCCTGTACGTCTTCGGTGGATTCCTGATTTACACCGGTTACAAACTATGGAAAGAAGACGAAGAAGAAGAATCTGTTAAGCCGGGCGAATCTATACCAGAACGTCTGGTTCGCAAGTTACTGCCTGTGACAGACGATTACCGTGACCACAAACTGTTGGTTCGGGAAAACCACAAGTGGTTCGCAACCCCGATGATGGTTGTAGTGGTAGTCATCGCCTGTACGGATGTAATGTTCGCACTGGATTCAATTCCCGCAATTTTCGCCGTAACCAAAGAACCGTACCTGGTTCTGACTGCGAATATTTTCGCCCTGCTGGGCCTGCGTTCCCTGTACTTTGTACTGGAAGGTATGCTGGACCGTTTCTGCTACCTGCGCCCTGCTCTGGCGTTTATCCTCAGCTTTATCGGTATCAAGATGCTGTTGTCACACACTGATTACGCCATCCCGACCGTAATTTCACTTGGCGTCATTGTTACAACTATTACTGTGGCAATTTCAGCCTCGCTTTGGGTAACTCGGAAAAAGCCTGCTGAACCCGCGCCCCAACACAAGTAATTTCCCCAGCCCGGTTCGCCGGGCTATTTTATTGGACAGATTTTCCGCAAACGCTCTGCATTCACCACGCAAATAGCAATTTCCGCTATACATAGCAATTTCATATAAATATGATTTACATCACACAACTATTCCTAATGCATTATAAGTAGGACGTAAATCATGCCTCTACGCAACCTGACCATCGGCAAGAAGCTGACTTTGGCTTTTTCCGTGCTTGGTCTGATGCTGGTATTCACCGGAATTTTCGCTCTGACCCAATTTGGCCGGATGAATCACCAGGCATTGGATATTACAGACAACATCCTCCCAAGTGTGAACACCGCTTACGCCATCCGCAACCAGATTACTGACTATCGCCGTTATGAGCTGGGCTATTTCCTGGTACGCCAAAACGCCTCCCTGGAAGCCAAGTACCGCGGTATTCTGAACAGCAAACCTGCTGAAATCAGCCACCTGTTCGATACGTACCACAAAGGCCTTTATGACTCCCAGGAAACCGCAATTTATAACAATGTGAAGCAATTTTGGGCTCAGTACCAGAATCTTCACATGCGGGTGTTTAACCTGGTAGAACAGAATAGATATGACGATGCCCAGTCTTTGTTCCTGCGCGAAGGCCCGGCACTTTTCGCAAAAGTAGTTGATGCAATTGAGAAACTGGTAGCGATCAACCATGAGTTTTCAGTTGAAGGCAGAGAGATGGTTGAGGATGTCTACTTTTCAGCCCGTCTGAACATCATTGGCGCTATGCTGGCAGGCCTGGCACTGGTTATCGTCTTCGCGACCGTCCTTACCCGCCAGATCCGTAATCCACTGGCGATGCTTGTAGACCAAGCCCGAGCCATTGCACAGGGTAAACTGGGACGTGGTGTACTGTGTGACTGGCTTGATACCGGCAAAATTAACCACGATGAAACAGGCCAATTGGCTGATGCTATCCGGGAGATGAAAAACGGCCTGAGCCAGCTGGTTAATGAAATTTCTGGTTCTGTCGCACAGTTGAGCTCAGCCGTTGAAGAAGTCAGTGCTATTTCTGAGCAATCCGCACAGGGCATGATGCAGCAACAAGGTGAAATCGCCCAGGTTGCCACTGCAATGAACGAAATGCAGTCAACACTGCAGGAAGTTGCCCGAAACACGACTGAAGCAGCCGGAGCAGCAAACCATGCAATGGATGCAGCTGGCCAAGGTACTTCCGTCGTTCAGGAAACTATTTCAAGCATTGATGAAGTGGCTACCAAGCTCGAAGATGCCTCGAATGTTGTTCAGCAGCTGGAACAGGACAGTCACAACATCAGCATGGTTCTGGATGTTATCCGTGGCATTGCTGACCAAACCAACCTTCTGGCTTTGAATGCTGCGATTGAAGCTGCACGTGCTGGTGAACAAGGCCGTGGTTTTGCTGTTGTGGCGGATGAAGTACGCACTCTGGCTCAGCGCACCCAGGCATCAACAGAAGAAATCAACAAGATGATTGAGCTGCTGCAAGCCCGTACCGCCGAAGCCGGCAACGCGATGCAAATCAGCCGCAGTCAGATGATGAACTCTGTTGAACTGGCAAGCAAAGCTGGAGAGAGCATCGACCGTATCAATGACGCAGTGAATATGATCACTGACATGAACAACCAGATCGCCAGTGCCACGGAAGAGCAGAACCTGGTTGCCGAGGAGCTGAACAGGAACGTAACGACAATCCAAAGCGTTTCTGAGGAAAATGCCCAGGGTACCCAGCACACTGCGACCACCTGCCATGACCTTAACCGCCTGGCAACCGGCCTTTTGGAAGCTACCCGCCGTTTCGACCTGAGCTGATTTAAGTAATCGAATTGACGTGAAGCAGAAAAGGGTGCTCCTGCACCCTTTTTCTTTATTACACCAATCCCTATCCTGTACGAAGCCTGTGAACAAGCCCCTGCTTCACTCCACACCAGTCATGCTTGGTAATACTGAATACAACCGTGTCTCGTATTCGACCATCAGGCATCACCTTGTGACAGCGCAAAACTCCCTCTTCCCTCGCTCCCAATCGAAGAATCGCATTTCTTGAATTGTGGTTAAGAAAGTCTGTTCTGAACTCTACCCTGTTCAGGTTCAGTGTCTCAAATGCGTGACTCAACATGAGTAGCTTCGCCTCGGTATTCACCGGGGAACGTTGAAAAGATTTGCCAATAAAAGTGTATCCAATCTCCACACCTTTATTCGCCAAGTCCGCATTAGCAAACCGGGTTGAACCGACAACCCGGTTGCTTCGTTTATCAATGGTGACAAAAGGCAGCCCGTCACCGGACTCATAACGGGAAATCGCATCACGGATATAGGTTGCAACCTCTTCAGGACGGGGTACGGAAGTAAAAAAAAGCTTCCATAGTTCACCATCCTTTACTATATCAATTAACGCATCCTTATGTGCCGGGGTCATCGGCTCAAGCTTAACAGCTGTCCCTTCCAGAGTTACCTTGTCAAAAGACATGCGCTCCCTCGCTCTTTTTAAGGCGGTCCACACCGGATATACATTTTCCCAAATCACGTCAAGGTGCGTGATTCAAGGTAAAATCAGTGCGTTCAATGAGCCACCATACTATCAAAACAGTGCCTGACAGCCAGTCAACTCTTGCTGAAATCTGCCCGTTGAATTGGTTTGAATTTACATCTATACGTCGACATTAACATCCCATGCGAAAATATTGTATACGGATTCTATCAACTCACTTTTAACCCTATGGCTGATAAATGAGTCCTTTTTCCTACCGTTTTTTCGGAAGCCGACGCATGTACACGAGGTATTTGGTTGATTTGCAGCAGGTAAACCCAAAGCGGGCATAGAGGGAATGTACCGGATTACCTTTTAGAAAAGCCAGTTCACAGAGTTGCCCTTCTCGATCCAGTCTTTCACAGATGCGAGTTAATACACGGCTTCCGATACCAAGCCTTTGATACTGAGGGACAATGTAGAAAGATCCCAGATAAACACCCTGTTTCCCAAGCTGGAAACTGACCGTGCCAATTTTTTCCGAGCCAGACACTATAAGCCAGGGTTTTACAATCGCCCACTCCTTGGACAAAATCGCTTTCTGTTTCTCTTCGTCCCAACCGAAATGGGGTTCGATATACTCCCTCTCAACTTGTGATTTGAGTTGTGCCACCCATTCAAGTTCATTGTCTGTAGCGATTTCAAAGTGGATTTCTTCCATGTCACCTTCCTGAAACAGCTTTAACTCATTGTATGGTTTCCTTGCTAACTTACAAAAACTGAAAGCCGGAAGCGTGTAAGCGCTCATATTTCAGATCAATCAGGACGTCCGGACCAATAATGAAATGGCAGGAACAAAAAAGGGGCCGAAGCCCCTTTTGCTAAAACCCTTTCGTCAAAATTAGCCTTCCATCTCGGCTATCTTAACCTTCCAGGTATCCGGACCCATCTGGTGGGCATTGTTACCGTTTGAATCAACGGCAACAGTGACCGGCATATCTTCTACGTCAAATTCGTAGATAGCTTCCATACCCAGGTCTTCAAATGCCACTACACGAGCCTGTTTAATCGCTTTTGCAACCAGGTACGCAGCGCCACCGACAGCCATCAGATATACGGCCTTGTGCTTTTTGATAGATTCAATCGCAGCAGGACCGCGCTCTGCTTTACCAATCATGCCAATAAGGCCAGTTTCACCGAGCATCATGTCAGTGAACTTGTCCATACGGGTTGAGGTGGTTGGGCCTGCAGGGCCAACAACTTCATCACCCACAGCATCAACCGGGCCTACGTAGTAAATAAAGCGGTTGGTAAAGTCCACGCCCTCTGGCATACCTTCACCATTTTTAAGCATGTCCTGGATACGCTTGTGGGCAGCATCACGACCGGTCAGGATTTTACCGCTAAGCAGTACGGTTTCTCCGGTTTTCCATTCCAGAATGGACTCAGGGGTAACTTCATCTACGTTAACGCGACGAACGTTTTCACCCACTTCCCAGGTCACTTCAGGCCAGTCTTCCAACTTCGGAGCTTTCAGATCTGCAGCTCCGTTGCCATCAAGGGTAAAGTGGACGTGTCGGGTTGCTGCACAGTTTGGAATCATACAAACAGGCTTGGATGCAGCATGTGTCGGTGCAGTTTTGATTTTCACATCAACCACAGTTGTGAGGCCGCCAAGGCCCTGGGCACCAATACCCAGCTTGTTCACACGGTTGAAAATATCCAGACGCAGCTCTTCTTCCGCGTTTTGCGGGCCGCGATCAATCAGTTCCTGAATATCAACCGGCTCCATCAGTGATTCTTTTGCCAGCACAGCCGCTTTTTCTGCCGTACCACCAATGCCAATACCCAGCATACCCGGAGGACACCAGCCTGCGCCCATTGCAGGCAAAGTCTTAACCACCCACTCAGCAACATCATCAGAAGGGTTCAGCATTACCATCTTGGTCTTATTCTCTGAACCGCCCCCTTTCGCAGCGAGCATAAATTCCACTTTGTCGCCCGGAACCATTTCTACGTGCACGACAGCAGGCGTGTTGTCTTTGGTGTTTTTGCGGCTGCCTGCGGGGTCTGCAACAACAGAAGCACGAAGCGGGTTGTCAGGGTTGTTGTATGCGCGGCGGACACCTTCATCAACCATTTGCTGAACGGTCAAATCCGTTTCCCACTGCACATTCATACCGATTTTTACAAAACAGGTCACAATACCGGTGTCCTGGCAGATAGGACGTTTGCCTTCTGCAGACATACGGCTGTTGATCAGAATCTGGGCAATGGCATCTTTTGCAGCCTGGCTCTGTTCTTTTTCGTACGCCTTTTCAAGGGCCTGGATAAAATCTAGAGGGTGGTAGTAGGAGATGAACTGAAGCGCGTCAGCGACGCTGTTGATTACATCATCTTTACGAATGACGGTCATATTTGCCTCTTTATAGTTATCTTTCCGTGGCGCCCTGTGACAGGGTGCTTCCAGTGTGTAGCTAATTCGGTTTCTCACAAATTGCTTTTAACTGCCACATCAGAAGAAAATTCCGGTGTAGCAATAGATCCATTACTCGCTACCTGTCCATTTTCCAACAATTCAGCCGGTTACGGTAAACGTAAAACAAAGTTTCCACGTTAAATATCGTTGGCCCAACCTACAATTGGTCACAGATTGTACGCCGCAAGTCATACTGCTAACGGCGCATTGGGAGAACAGGTACACACGCGTCTTCTTTATGATACTCTTAGCGCCCTCATGTCGCTATGAGACACATCAAAAACGAACACAAAAGAGATGATGACCGGGAACCCAAATACTTCTATTTCGCTGACATCCTTGCAGTACTCCCCTGATGCTGTTCCAGCATTGTTCAGCCATATCTCTCATCTGCCATGGGCAATGTTATTACACTCGGCATCCGCCTCCCATCCGGATAACCGGTTCGACATATTGGTCGCCGACCCGATAGCGACTGTGGTATATGACGGGACACTGAATCATCTCACGACTAAAGAGGGTTCAACGCGTTCTGAAGCAGGTGATCCTTTCGCATTCCTGAATACCGTACAAAATGAACTCTTGCCGTCTTTGGAAACGCATCCCGACATTCCTTTTTTAGGTGGTGCCCTTGGGTATTTCTCCTATGATCTTGGCCGAACGGTTGAGCAGTTGCCCGTAACGGCAATCAACGACACGGGCATCCCGGATATGAGTGTTGGCCTGTACAATTGGGCTCTTGTTGCAGATCACCAAAAGCAAACGGTCACACTTGTCCAACCCGAGGGAAGCGATAGGCTTTCTTGGTTGAACAGCTTCGAGCACAGCGACCAAGCTCCTTTCAATCTGGTATCAGGATGGGAATCAAACCTTACCAAAGACGCCTACTTCACCCGGTTTGCAAAAGTTCAGGAATATCTGCTCGCCGGCGATTGCTACCAGATAAACCTTGCCCAACGTTTCAGTGCAGCTTACTCCGGAGATGAGTGGGATGCCTATTTGCGATTGGCAAACCAAAATGGCGCGCCTTTTTCAGCCTTTATTCGGTTGCCTGAGGCGGCTGTACTGTCAGTATCCCCCGAACGTTTTCTGCAATTGAAAGACAAGGATATAGAAACCAAACCGATTAAAGGCACCCGCCCTCGCTCCACAGATGCATCCCAGGATGAGAAGAATGCGGATGATCTTCGCCATGCAGAGAAAGATCGTGCTGAAAACCTGATGATTGTCGATCTGCTGCGCAACGATATCGGTCGTGTAGCGTCTCCCGGCTCTGTTTCAGTGCCCGCTCTTTTTGAAATAGAAAGCTTCCCGGCAGTACACCATTTGGTCAGCACAGTTAAAGGAAAGCTCGGTGACCAGTATTCAGCCTGTGACCTGATGAGAGCCTGTTTCCCCGGCGGGTCAATTACCGGAGCCCCAAAAGTCCGGGCGATGGAAATTATTGAAGAACTTGAGCCACATCGGCGAAGTGTTTACTGCGGAAGCATTGGTTATATCAGCCGTTGTGGTACGATGGACACAAGCATCACAATTCGAACACAAGTCTGTCACAATGGTAAAATATTTTCCTGGGCAGGCGGCGGGCTGGTAGCAGACAGCAAACCAGAAGCTGAATATCAAGAAACCCTGGACAAAGTTAGCCGTATATTGCCGGTTTTGAGCGGGGAAAAGCCATAAATTAAGTCAAATGAGGACACATGCCGCCGGAAACTTCTGTTTATCAGTTACCAAAGCTAAACCCTAACGGCCAGTCCTCTTTCCCTTCGCAGCCCGTCGATCTCTTGGGCGTATTAACCCGTTTTTCTCTCACTCCCTCCTATCGGTATGGACAGTGGTTACACAGGCTGACATCTGGCAAACACCGGCAAACGTTTAAGGACGCTGCCGTATTAGTTGCACTTATCGAAAGGGCCGACGGTTTGCACGTCGTTCTTACACGAAGAGCCAAACATCTCAAACATCATCCTGGGCAAATCAGCTTCCCCGGAGGAAGGGCTGAAGCAACAGATGCTGATCTTATCGACACTGCCAGAAGGGAAATGTTTGAAGAAGTGGGGATTCACTGCCGTCGAGAGGACGTAATTGGTTGCCTGCCATCACTTCCGACAATCAGTGGCTTTAACGTCACCCCTGTCATCGCCGTCATTTCCAGCACTGATGACGTAAATCTGGACAGAGGTGAAGTTGACAGCATGTTTGAATATCCGTTGGCACATCTCTTAAACGATGATGCAATAAAAACCATTTCTATATACAGAAATGGTGAATATCACCCAGTGTACGCAATTCCTTATGCTTCAAACCTTATTTGGGGGACCACTGCGATGATATTTCGCGCAATGAAAATCCAGATTTCAGGCCACTCACGCTGACTTTTCTGACGATTTTAACGCATCTCAAAATAAAGACTCTCAAAACGTCCATTTCTTACCGTTAATCCTCTTAAAATCCGCTAGCAATCCCTCCATTTTGTGACTAAAATCACGATTATATGTACTACAATTTCCTCCTGTTACATAACTAGATCTATATCACCGTATAAAATATTAAAATAACCAAAATTACGGCCGTTCCTGTTTCCCATAAGACTATAGGTAGTTAATAATGCAAAATAGTGCCGCTAAATCAGCAACTTCTGCTGCAGCGAGCCTCAAGTGGTCTGCTCAAGATACCACGTGGATGCTTTCCCTCTTCGGTACAGCAGTAGGTGCAGGCATCTTGTTCCTTCCAATCAATGCTGGTCTGAAAGGCTTCTGGCCTCTTGTTATCATGGCAGCATTGGTTGGCCCAATGACTTACTTGGCACACCGTGGCTTGGCACGTTTTGTACTTTCATCCTCTAAGCCGGGAAGTGATATTACTGAAGTAGTAGAAGAACACTTCGGTAAAACAGCAGGTAAACTCATTACACTGCTTTACTTCTTTGCCATTTACCCAATCGTTCTGATTTACGGCGTAGGTATTACCAACACCGTAGATTCTTTCATGGTTAACCAGCTGGGGATGGAATCAATCCCTCGTGGCATCCTCTCTATCGTTCTGATCCTCGGTATGATGTCTGTCATGCTGGCAGGTGAGAAGCTGATGCTGAAAGTCACCCAGTTCCTGGTTTACCCACTGGTAGGCATCCTGCTGTTCATGTCGCTGTACCTGATCCCAGACTGGAATACTTCAGCTCTGAGCCAAGTGCCATCAATCAGTGATTTTGCCATCACTATCTGGATTTCTATTCCGGTTCTGGTATTTGCCTTTAACCACAGCCCAGCAATTTCTGCATTCTCAATGGCACAGGTTCGTGACCATGGCAAACATGCTGAAGAGAAAGCGAACAAGATTCTGGCCCGCACTGCAATGATGCTGCTTGGCTTTGTCATGCTGTTCGTATTCTCTTGTGTACTGAGCCTCACTCCTGCTGACCTGCAGGCAGCAAAAAGCCAGAACATTGCAGTACTGTCTTATCTTGCTAACAAGCACGAAAGCCCGTTCATTTCTTACCTGGGCCCATTCGTTGCCTTCGTCGCAATTGTTTCTTCTTTCTTCGGCCACTACCTTGGAGCCCGTGAAGGTCTGAATGGCCTGATTATCAAGCACAAGCGCAGCCGTGGTGAAGAAATTAACATGAAGAAGATTGACACCTTTACTGTGGTGTTCATGATTCTGACGCTGTGGATTGTCTCCACTATCAACCCAAGTATCCTGGGTATGATCGAATCACTGGGTGGTCCAATTATCGCAACTATCCTGTTCATCATGCCGATGTATGCTATTAAGAAAGTACCTGCACTGAAGAAGTACGAAGGACGACTCAGCAACGTGTTCGTCACAGTGATGGGCCTGGTAGCAATTTCTGCCATCCTTTACGCTTTGTTCTTCTGATTTTTCAGGTAAAATCCACAACATAAAGAGCGGGGAGCATGTCCCTGCTCTTTTGTCTTTCGATCACCAAGGATGGGTGAAACCCAAACGCATTCTAACGATGCCGGGCAAAAATCCGGGTATCAAACAAGGTGACACCTATGATCAGTATCTTTGATATCTACAAAATTGGCGTTGGCCCTTCCAGTTCCCACACCGTTGGCCCAATGAAAGCAGGTAAAGCTTTTATTGATGACCTGCGAAGCATGGGTAAGCTGCGCGACATCACCAAGATCACCGTAGATGTCTACGGCTCACTGTCTCTGACAGGTAAAGGCCACCACACCGATATCGCCATTATCATGGGTCTGGCCGGTAACACACCGGAACATGTAGATATCGATGCGATCCCAGGATTTATTGCCCGTGTCGAAGAAACGGAGCGTCTTCCGGTTGGTATGCATTGCCACACAGTAGACTTCCCTCGTGATGGCGGCATGAATTTCCATACCGATAACCTCGCATTACATGAAAATGGTATGCAGATCCACGCGTGGATCGGGGATGAAGCTGCTTACTCGAAAACCTATTACTCTATTGGCGGTGGTTTCATCGTCGATGAAGAAAATTTCGGTAAGGAAGCAGAGCATGCTTTCACCGTACCGTATAACTTCGACACTGCAGATGAAATGCTCAAGCAATGTCTGGATAACGGCCTGTCCATCAGTGCTGTTGTGATGGCAAACCAGCGTGCAATGAATTCTGAAGATGAAATTCAGACTTATCTTGGCAACATCTGGAAAACCATGCATGAGTGCATGGAGCGAGGCATGAATACCGAGGGAATTCTCCCTGGTCCACTTCGCGTTCCACGCCGTGCAGCGGCCCTTCGCCAACAACTGCTTACTTCAGAGAAATACTCGACTGATCCGATGACTGCAGTAGATTGGGTCAACATGTTTGCCTTTGCTGTGAACGAAGAAAACGCAGCCGGAGGCCGCGTTGTTACCGCCCCGACTAACGGCGCTTGCGGTATTGTCCCGGCAGTGCTGGCTTACTATGACAAGTTCATTCAGCCAGTAGGCCCACGCGAATACACACGTTATTTCGCAGCGTCTGGAGCGATTGGCGGCCTGTTCAAAAAGAACGCCTCTATTTCCGGTGCTGAAGTGGGCTGCCAGGGTGAGGTTGGCGTAGCCTGCTCAATGGCAGCAGCGGGCCTGACAGAACTCATGGGCGGCAGTCCTCAGCAGGTTTGCATGGCGGCTGAAATCGCGATGGAGCACAACCTGGGACTGACTTGTGACCCGGTAGCTGGCCAGGTACAGGTACCATGTATCGAGCGTAACGGTATTGCCGCGGTTAAAGCCATCAACGCTTCTCGCATGGCACTCCGCCGCTCGTCTGAACCACGTGTTTCACTCGACAAGGTTATCGAAACCATGCTGGAAACGGGTAAAGATATGAATGCTAAGTATCGCGAAACGTCTCAGGGTGGCCTTGCAATCAAAGTGATTTGCTAAACATCTTTTGGAAAAAAACCGGCCATTGTGCCGGTTTTTTTATTGCTGAATAAGAGCAACTCACTACCACCTGACAATAAGTACAAACGATAAAAATTTTAACATATCACCATTTATGTTTTGCCCACGTTAATAAGCTGAACAGAACATGAACGGAGAGAAATTTCAGCACTTCTCATATCTCCTACCCTTATAAAAACCCATTCCAAATATGTAAAGATAGGAATAAAATCACTGGTCTTACCAAATTTAAAGAAGCCCGTATGAAGCGCTGGTTGATACAACATTTTAAGCAATGTGATTTATTCCGGTTTTTTAAAACCTTCTTTATTACGTTGTTCGCATTATCTGTTTTATACCAGGGCTACAACATCTATCGCATCGGTAAAGTAGAGAGCAAAATCAGCTATATTTATCGAGATTTATTCTCAACTAGCCGGCGGTTTGCTTCATTCTATAATAATTCAGATCAGATCTTTTTAAACAGCGGTCTGCACCAGAGAAATGGCGTGGATATTGTCGTTAATAAACCCGGTTACGTCCGTATACTATCGGTGGGTATCAATAAGCTGCGTTCTGAACTGGAGAATATCGCACCAGGTTCGGTGTGGACTATCGCCGTTCTTGAAAACCCCGCTGTCTATTCACACTTCTACCCTCTCCGGGCGTTTTACCAAGAAAAGCTCTCTTCATACGATGATAATGCTGTCATGAACCGAATTGTTGAAAAAGAGGGAATTAAAGATACCTACGCGTCATTTTACGGGTGCAACATCAAACTGACAGAGCCCTACCATGAAGAAGGTACCAATCAGCTAATTCGCACATTGTATTTCCCTATTTACAACAACAAGAAACTTAACGCGCTCTTGGCTGTAGATTTAAATGCAACACTTACAAGCAACATTGTTAATAATTACAACAAAGAGCACTACACCGTCATAACAGAAGGGAAATCACCCAATATTTTCCAAACAAAAATAAACCTTCCATGTGCAGTAAATGGCCCGATAGTTTTGGGTGTAAATTTTATTGTTATTGTAAAATGGATGTTGCTTCCATCCCTTATTTTATCAACAATTTTCTACCTGTACGGTGCTCAAAAGAACAACGAACGTAGATTTTTGCAGCGAGATAAAATGACTGGCTTTTATCGCCGTGATTATTATGAAAGCAAGTTGCGAAAAATGACCCGGTTTTCCCTTTTGCTTATCGATATTGATAACTTCAAACGAATCAATGATACCTATGGCCATAAAAAGGGCGATGATGTCATCCATCAAATTACTCAACGTATTGGACGGTGTATTCGAGCCGGAGATATGGCAATTCGCTGGGGTGGAGAAGAATTCGTTTGCTGCTTTGAAAATATGGATGCGCTTGCGCTCCTGGACAAAGCTGAATTGCTGAGAAAAGTGGTTGAGGAATCTCCTATTGCAGGTCTGACAGTTACCGTTTCAATCGGCGGGGTTCACGACACCAATACCACCTTCAGCAGTGCTTATAAACGTGCCGACGCTGCACTTTATGAGTCCAAACACAATGGGCGGAACCGGGTGACAATTGTATGACACGTTTTATTTTCGCTCCTGGTCAGGTTGAAAGATATAACCCCTACCAAGCATTTATCGTCTCCTGTGTGCTGACTGTCCTCAGCTTCTATGTCGCAGACTTCTCTACAGTCACCGTTTCCAACGTACAATTGCTCTCCATCAGCAGCGGCGTGATCGTAGCCGTCGCCTATGTATATGGAAATACCGGTGTTGTAGGCGCAAGCCTTGGACTGATTATGTACTACAGCGGGTTCAACTTTATCCCGAACGGTATTGGGTTTATTTATACGCTGACCCTGGTAGTCGGTCAGTTATTAGCCCTTTCGTTTTTCAATCGGTTTCGAGGTCACCCAAGCTCTTACAAGCTCTATTTCTGCTTTTGCGTTTTCGTAATACCCGGAATTTCTGCGATTACAATTTGCCTGCTGGCTTCAGAGCTATACCCTTTTGAGAAAGCCCTGAACCTGTTTCTGGTCGATTCTATTGGCGTTCTTTTAACTGCTCCACTAATTACTCTTTGTTTGCTTCTGGCACACCGGAACCGGCATATGATTATGCTGCTTTCCAACGAGATACGTAATTTCAAATCCGAACTTGGCTGCAAAATCTCCATCATCGTTTTGATTTTGTCGGTTCTGTTTTATGCGAGCCAGATTCTGCATCCTTACCTTACTTATTTGCTCTTGCTTCCACTAGCCATACTGGCTGTTTTCAAGATATCTGAACTTACCCAGATAATTTTGATCGTCACCGGCTACACCATGCTGATTCACAACTACAAAGGATTTGGCATCAATGAGTTGAACACCAAACTGACAGTTTTCTACATTTTTTCACTCATTGTTTATATTGTGCTGGAATACAAAATTAATCTCCGGCGCGAGATTGAAACCCACAAGCAGCATCTCTATTTCGACAATGCCAGCCACCTCGGTACTTTCCAAAAACTGGCAAAAGACACCGCCAACCTACGGGGTTTCTTGGTAGCCGCCATCGATCTATCAGCGATATTCAAGTACCCGACAGAGCGCCGAGAGCAAATCATACAGGCTATAGCGTGTGTCTTGAAGCGTGATACCTTCATGTATGAAAGCAGCTATATTCTTTATGATATCAACGCACTGGTCATTATATCAGAGTACAACATCCGCAGTATTTCTCGGCTCGAAAAGCTGCCTGACCAGGTAAACCGCTATCTGAAAGCCTGTAACCTGAATGTTGAATTTGGACGCATTTATTACTGCCACTGTCCGGAAGCCGGAATGCTCAGGCAGCGGGTCAATCTTTTACACCTCAATGCAAAATTGACCGATCCTCTGTCCAACGCGGTTCTGATCGACTGCGACAATACCAACTTTGATGACTATCTTGGCTTCTTCTACGACATGGATGAAGAGAACATCTCGATTCTCCATCAGCGGTATCAGTCATCATCGACAGAAGAAAATTATCGTTTTGAGATATTGTCCCGATTCTCCTACAAAGGCAGGTCTCTGGAAACTGAACGGGTTTTCCTCTATGCGAGAAAACTCAGTCGCCTTGAAGAGCTTGAAGGGAAAATAGTCTGCCGCACACTTAAACTGCTTTCCCAAATGTCACTTGCTAATGTGGGATACGCATCTATCAACTTTTCACCTGATTTCCTCACGCTGGACAGTGCTATAGAACGGCTGATTTCTGAAGCAGAACACTTAAAGGTACCCTTCGATAAGCTGTGTATTGAACTCGTGGAAACCGGCAGTATTGAAGATCCGGAAAAACTTGCAGATAACCTCTGTAAGTTGAAGATGCGAGGCGCTCGAATTGCGCTGGATGACTTTGGGAAAGGCCACGCTACTTATGAGCAGATACTGAATTTACCGATTGATATTGTGAAGATTGACGGTGGCGTTGTAAGAAATTGCCATGCTGATCCAATTCGCAGCGCTATTATCAGCAGCATCTGTGATATTGCCCGGCAGATGAATCTAAAGGTGGTAGCTGAATGTGTAGAGACTCAGGAAGAATACGCACATCTGTACAATGCCAGCGTCAATTATTTTCAAGGTTACCTGGTTCATCGCCCTGCCCCTCTGACCCCGGTCTGTTTAACGATGTAAAACAGCAGCATGCAAGCAAAAAAAAGCCCCGCCAAGAAATGGAGGGGCTTTTTTTAGAATCAGCAAAATTATGCCGCAACTGCTTTCGGTGCCATTTCCGGCTTCTTCTCGCCAACAGGCAGGACAGTGCGCCCATATTCTTCATTCAGCACTTGAGCCATTGCAAAATAGATTGCACTTGCACCACAAACAATGCCTTCAAAACCGGCAATAGTTCCGATAAATGCGCTGCCAGTAAAATCGCGGGCTGCAAGCAGGAAGAACAGAACAGTCAGACTGCCGAATACAAATTGCTTAGCAAAGCAATAACGCAGGGAGCCAACGAACATAAATGCGGTGAAAATTCCCCACATAGTCAGGTACCAACCCATAAAGGTATGAGGGCTTGGTTCCGCCCAACCCAGTTTAGGCATAACAAGCAGACCAACCAGAGTCAGCCAGAACAGACCGTAAGAAGTGAAGGCTGTGGTACCAAAAGTGTTACCTTTCTTGAATTCCATGATACCAACGATGACCTGAGCCAGGCCGCCGTAGAAAATGCCCATAGCCAGAATCATTGAATCAATTGGGAAAAATCCAGCGTTGTGGATGTTCAAGAGAACTGTGGTCATGCCGAAGCCCATCAGGCCGAGTGGCGCTGGGTTAGCCAGTTTTTGTTCCATCATGCACCTTAGAAAAAAGAAAATTAAAAGTAAAAAGGCGGCGCATTATGCTGAACTGGGCGAGCCAAGTAAACAGATACTGACATTCCGAATTAAATAGACACACTTTTTATCGTACTTTTTCATGTGCTCAACTTTTGCTCAACGTTTTCATAAAAAACGCGCACAAAAAACCCGGCACGAAGCCGGGTTTTCAGACATCACAAAATCGACGTTATGCCAAAGCTGGTTTCGCTAAGGTTGACTCTGTTACCGGTTTGGTCACGGCAGACAGGACAATGGCAACACCCAGCATCACAGCACAGATCATATATGCCACAGAGTAAGTACCGGTCATGTCCACTGCCACAGCGGCAACAACCGGGCCGATAAAGCCACTGATACCCCATGCGGTATACAGCACACCATAGTTGGCACCGTAGTTTTTCAGGCCGTAATATTCAGCCGTAATTGATGGGAACACAGCAAGCAATGTACCGTAACCCACACCGGCCATTGCCGCACCAACCATAAGCGTAAACTCACCGTCATACCCGGCGAACATTGCCATGTTTACCGCCTGCATGATGAATGCCAGCATCAGGGTTTTCACACCGCCAATCTTATCGGACAGGATACCCGCAGCAATTCGTCCACCCGAGTTAAATACTGACAGGATCACAACCAGAAATGCGGCCTGAGTAATGTTTGCCTGTTGTGCAGCAATTGAGGTGATATTCCCGATGATCATCAGGCCGGCAGAAGATGCCAGTGCATACATCGCCCACAGAGAATAAAACTGTGGAGTTTTCAGCATACCGCGCCAGTCCATGCTCACCGGAGTGCTATCGGTTTTAGCTTTATAGCCAGCCGGTGCTTCAGGCACATATCCCTCTGGCGGATTACTGATCGTACAGGCCAGCGGTACCGCAATGACCAGGATGCCTACGCCCAGAATCATAAAGCTGTTGTTAATTCCGTACTCAGCGATCAGGCTTGATGTCAGCGGTGCAAGATATACCGCCGCCAGGCCGAAACCCGCTGCAATCAGACCATTTACCAGGCCTTTCTTCGATGGGTGGAACCACTTCATCGCCGAAGGAGCCAGGCACGCATATCCAAAGCCAATGCCAACTCCGGTCAGGATACCGAACGTTAGGATCAGCACAATTGGTGATGTTGCAAAACTGGATACGATCATACCCAGACCTACCATTACGGTGCCCAGAATCAGTACCTTACGCGGTCCCATACGATCCTGTACAACACCGGCGACAAGCAGGGACAGAGAGAAACAGATCACTGCAACGGTGTATGGCATTGAAGCATCCGCATTTGACCAGCCTTGTTCAACCACCAGCGCTTGCTTGAAAACACTCCATGCATACAGGATACCCATACACAGGTTAATACAGAAACCGGCAGCTAAAATGCGGGCAGCTTTATTAAGTTTAATCATTGGCTAACTCAATACTTTGAACGAAATGTGACTGCCTGGATTCCGACTGTACGAATACTGGCAGTTTATTAATTGAATTCGTGAACCGGGATTACCGGTTGCAAAAGCGCGCGGAGTCTAGCAACTTGCGTGATGCCGATCAAAGCAAAGCAGCACTTCCTTACAATTAAGACAAATTACATATCAGAACTGTCATAAACAGCAGTTTTCTTTCATTTAGAAGGGGGATATTGAAAAGAATAAGTAAAGAATGGAGTTCTCAATTTGGCGGGAAAACAAAACCTCCCGCCGGATAGGGACAGCAAATCAAAGAATATTGAACCCTTTGCTCTTAAGGAATGTTTTCATAAACGGACGAGCCTCTTTTGACAGCGTCTCGCCAATTTGTTCACTCCAGCTCATGTCTTTGTTGCCACCGGTGCGAGTGAGGTAGTACTCACGTACATCACGGTCATAATCTGCCAGTTCTATAGTATCCAACTCCTGGTAACTGTCAGTATGAAGCAAGATTGAAACAGGAAGACGGGGTTTAATTTCCGGGTTTTGCGCAGGATACCCAAGGCACATACCAAACAGCGGCACAACCTGTTGTGGCAACTCAAGAAGTTCAGATACCTTGTCCGGGTTATTGCGAATACCACCTATATAGACACCGCCCAACCCCATCGATTCTGCCGCCACCATGGCATTTTGCGCCATAAGTGCAGTATCAACTGCACCAATAAGGGTCTGTTCTGTGTAACCGACACGGGCATCAGGTTTGATTGCCAAATGGCGGTTGAAATCCGCACACCAAACCAGAAATTCAGCAGCTTCCTCAACGTAGGCTTGGTTTCCGGCAAGTGAGGCCAGTTTCGCACGCTTATTACTGTCGGTGATACGAATCACTGAAGTGCATTGAATAAAGCTGGAAGACGATGCTGCCCGGGCACAATCCAGAATCTTAGCAAGCTGTTCTGTGGAAATGGGCTCGTCGGAAAATTTACGAATAGAGCGATGGCTGAGTAAAGTATCTATGACCTGATTCATCCCTTGATTCTCCTGTTTATATGACCCTTTATTCTATTCCGTCATAGAAAAGGCGGGACATGTTTGTTTATCCATAGAAAATATTAACGATCTCTCGTTGGTTACTCAGGTTTTATCGTATGGCTTGTAAGTTGGCAACCTGTATACCCAAACCACCTCAAGATGCAGTTTTCAGCGAGAGTTGATTGGCTGTCAGTCAAGGCGCTGTTTTGACGATCTAGTGGTTCTAAATCAAGAAACAGCAACGCAGAATGAGAGCCAATCAAACTCGCCCTTCGGGAGTGTTTCAGTGCATCCACTTCTGTGTCAAATACCTTTGAAAGGGAGAAGCCATTCCTTCAGGTATTTTCCTTGAATTGAACGCACTGAAATCACTCTGAATCACGCACCTTGAGGTGGGTTGGGTATATAAGCAGGTTGCCTGTCACTCTTTAGTCTAATGGCTTTCTTCCAGATCAATTGAAATTTCAGCATCTGTACATACCCGCTCCAGAATATGTACCAAACGTTCTCTGTTCAGCGGAAGCGGATTACCTTTAATAGAGCTGGATTTAAGTGCATCCTCTGCCACTTCGCCAAACATGGTATTACACAGTCCAAAATCGCACAGGCCCGGTAACTCAAGTCGACGCAGAGTTCGTTTAACCCAACGGATACCATCAATAATTTCTGCATTCATGCGACCGGTCAGCAGACAGGCAAGCTGGCGATAGCGGTTTAATACATCAATTCGCCCTGCTTCACGTGCCGCAAAGACGTTCTCTTGCATCACATAAGGTGCAAGCTGAGCGGTAATAATGCCGTGCCCGACCGGCAAACGTCCCCCCAGCGCAGCAGCCAGGCCGTGTGCCGCACCAAGCTTGCCGTTCGACATAGCCATCCCACCGAGCATTGCAGCAAATGCCATATCCGAGCGGGCACGCGGCTCATCATCCTCGCAGGCTGGCAGTATGGCTGAAGCCAACCGGCGTATGCCCTCTTCGCATACCATATCGGTGAGCGGGTTCGGATCACTGCAAACATAAGACTCCATCAGGTGCGTAAATGCATCCATGGCCGCATATCCCGACAGTGCCCTGTCGGTACCGTAAGTGAGTGTCGGGTCAACAATCGCCATGGTGGGAAGCAATTCCGGACTCCGGATAGCTGCTTTCATATTTTCCTGTGCGGATTTCAATACTGCATTACGGGTTACTTCTGAGCCGGTTCCGGCTGTTGTTGGAATGGCAATAAAAGGAAGAGGCTTGGCACTCAGCGGTAGTGCCCTACCCACAATTTCTATATAGTCGTAAACGCTGCCTTGGTTTGGAATCAAGGCCGAAAGCGCCTTTCCAGTATCAATGACACTGCCGCCCCCAATCGCTATCACCATATCCGGCTTGAACTGGCGCCCCGTCGCCGCCATCTCTTCAATCATTGCAATTAAAGGTTCGCCATGAACAGCGACTTGTTGATACCGGATGTTCTGCAATTTGAAATAGCTGATGATGGGTTGAGCCCGCTCATCGTTTTTTCCAGTCACCAGCAGCGCACTGTATCCGTACTGGTTAAAAAGGCTCAGCGAATTCATAAGTGCACCTTCGCCGAATACGATTCTCGTCGCCGTCATAAACTGGAACATAACTACTCCTTGTCGTAAAAACATCTATAGAAGGTAACTTGTAAGATCCGGCTTTTCACCGCTTTGATTCAGCACAGGTTTATTCCACTCTGAAAAGGTGCAGTGCCAATCTGCGCACTCTGTCACGCACCGTACAACCAAGGAATGCTTACAAATAAAGACCGAATTTCCCTATCGCAAAATTCAACGCCAATCAATAGATGGAACCTATCATAACAAGAGGCCTTCCCCTCTTTTCTCGTTGTCGTGATTCAGGCATAGTTGTCACCAACAAGAACGAAGGAGAATTTTATGTTTGTCGTGATTTTTGGTCGCCCAGGTTGCCCATTCTGTGTTCGTGCAAAGGAACTGGCTGAAAAGCTCCAGGCTGAGCGTGACGATTTCAACTACCGCTACGTAGATATTCACGCGGAAGGCATCAGCAAAGCTGACCTTGAAAAAACAGTCGGTAAGCCCGTTGAAACCGTTCCACAAATCTTCGTTGATCAACAACACATTGGTGGTTGCACAGATTTCGAAGCGTATGCAAAAGAAAACCTCGGCCTGTTCAACTAATTTGAACTGGTAAATTTCCTGAGAAGCGCAGCAATTTGCTGCGCTTTTTGTATATGCCGACAGGACTCATTCTTTGGGATAGAAGACTTTTAACCCGTATGTGTTACCGACAGATAAGGTCGATGGAAATCGTCCTATCCTTTGTCTCCCCTCTCTCCCAGACGAAAATTTTTGTCATTGGATACTGAACCAGCAGTTGAGCGAATTCCCAGCAAGTTTTACATTACATCGAGCTGCAAACCGCTATAATGTGCCATCTATTCGTGACCTGCCAAAAGCCAAATAACTTACCGTGAACATTGATGTTGTAGACCTGCTGCACCAAAACGATATCCTGTTGCTTTTCGTCACCCTTGCTATCGGTCTGACTCTCGGAAAAATCCGGATTGGTACCATGCAATTCGGTAATTCAATCGGTGTGCTGTTAACCGCCCTCTTACTGGGCAACGCCGGGTTTTCTTTCTCTCCAGACGCTCTCAGTATTGGCTTTATGCTATTTATTTTTTGCGTTGGTATCGAAGCAGGCCCGAATTTCTTCGGCATTTTCTTCCGCGATGGTAAGTCTTACCTCGTCCTGGCACTGACCGTTTTAATAACGGCGGTTGTGCTGACATTGGTTTTTGCAAAACACCTTCATATCGACTTCGGCATCGCCACAGGCATGATGGCGGGTGCGCTCACAGCGACACCGGTTCTGGTTGGCGCAAAGGACGCTCTGTCGAGCGGTTTATCCAGCGATAAATTTGATCCAAATGCCATCGCCCATATTATCGACAACCTGAGCGTCGGCTATGCCATGTCATACCTTGTTGGCCTGGTCAGCCTTATTATGCTGGCAAAACTGCTGCCTAAGCTGCAAAAGCAGAATCTGGAGCACTCCGCCCAGCAAATTGCATTGGAACGCGGCCTCGGCTCGTCTTCCCAGCGCAAGGTCTACCTTCCGATTATTCGTGCCTACCGTGTGGGCCCGGAACTGATTAAGTGGATTGACGGCCGTAACCTTCGTGAACTGGGTATTTACCGCCAAACCGGTTGTTATATCGAGCGCATTCGCCGAAATGGCATCCTGGCAAACCCGGATGGTGATGCTATCTTGCAGGAAGGCGATGAAATCGCGCTGGTAGGCTACCCAGACAGCCATGCCCGCCTTGACCCAAGTTTCCGTAACGGCAAGGAAGTGTTCGACCGCGACCTGCTTGACCTGCGCATCGCAGACGAAGAGATTGTTGTAAAAAATGACAGCATCGTAGGCAAACGCCTGTCCGATCTTAACCTGTCCGAATACGGCTGTTTTCTTAACCGTGTGGTACGCGCACAGATCGAAATGCCGTTGGACCACAACATCTTCATTGCCAAAGGTGACGTCCTCCAGGTAAGTGGTGAACGCAGCCGTGTAATGGGTCTTGCTGAACGAATCGGTTTCGTATCCATTCACAGCCAGATTGCAGATTTGCTGGCATTCTGCTGCTTCTTCATCCTGGGCTCCGCGCTTGGCATGATCACCATGACCTTCGGGCATGTGACATTTGGCCTGGGTAATGCTGCTGGCCTTCTTATCTCCGGTATCACACTGGGTTTCCTGCGTGCCAACCACCCAACGTTTGGTTATGTCCCGCAAGGCGCGCTGAATATGATTAAAGACCTTGGCCTGATGACCTTTATGGTTGGTGTTGGCCTGAGTGCGGGTGGGAACCTTTGGGAGCATCTGGCACAAATGGGTTTGAAGATCGTATTTGCCAGCTTCTGCGTAAGTGTTATCCCGGTTATCGTCGCTTACCTGGTAGGTGCCTACATCCTGAAAATGAACCGGGCTCTGCTATTCGGCGCCATTGTCGGTGCCCGCACCTGCGCCCCGGCAATGGATATGATCACCGAATATGCCCGAAGCACTATCCCGGCGCTGGGTTATGCAGGTACCTATGCCATTGCAAACATATTGCTTACTTTGGCAGGAACTTTGTTGATAATACTTTCCTAAGCAATCAGAAAACCGGCTCCGGCCGGTTTTTTATTTCCTTAAATACAATTAGTTATGGTTGGAATGCAATCTTTCCAATTCTATTAAAGCCACTTTTTCTTCAATATTAAAAGATTATCCACGAGCCTAAACCGGCCGTCCAAAGACTGTTAAATTAGCATGCATTCAGTGCGTTCAGTCCAAGTAAATAAATGCTTTTCACCGTCACCTCATCCCGTTTTCTTTCCAATGCAGAAACTTCAATAGCCGAAAATCCCCCAGTATCATTAGAGAAAGCAGGGGCAGACAGGCATGACGCCAGTCTTACTGGACACTGAATAGATGGAAAACGGTAGTTTTCCTTGTTGGTGCATAACATCCTGGCATCAAAAAGCCGCTGAATTCAGCGGCTTTTTATCGAACGTATGGACTTATTTGGCGAGTATTACTCTTCGTCAGATAACAGGTCATCTTTTGCTGCGAGCAGGTATTGGTACATGGACCAATACGTCAGTGCTGTCGCCACATAAAGCAACACGTAACCCGCCAGAATAATTTCACCGTTAGGACGCCACAACAGCAGCGTCAATGCCAGCATCTGGGTTGCCGTTTTAAATTTACCTACCCAGGAAACCGCGACAGAAGCGCGTTTACCCAGTTCAGCCATCCACTCACGCAGCGCAGAAATAATGACTTCCCGGGCAATCATGGTCGCTGCAGGAATGGTAATCCAGATTGAATGGTAATGTTCAGCAATCAACACCAGGGCGATGGCAACCATCACCTTGTCGGCAACAGGATCCAAAAATGCGCCGAATCGCGTAGTTTGACCCAGCGTTCTTGCCAGGTAGCCATCCAGCCAGTCGGTAAATCCGGCAATTACAAACAGTAACGCAGTAACAAAAGGCGCCCAACTGTATGGAAGATAGAATGCAACGACAAAGAATGGAATGAGCGCGACGCGCAGCAGCGTCAGTATTGTTGGTATATTCAGGCGCATAGGATTTCGCTGGTAAATTTACAACAGGGCTATGTTGCCCCAAGCTCATGACTGTTGCAATGAAGAATGGATTTTCTCGGCCAATGTTTTGCTGATTCCAGGAACTTTGGCTATTTCTTCTACACTTGCACGTTTAAGTTCTTGCATTCCCCCAAGATATTTAAGGATTGCCTGCCTACGTTTTGGCCCAACCCCCTCAATTTCCTGAAGGACACTTTGCTGTCTGGCTTTGGCTCTCTTCTGCCGATGCCCACCAATTGCATGATTATGGCTTTCGTCCCGGATATGTTGGATAAGGTGCAGTGCAGGTGCATCTGATGGCAGTATGAAGCTATCGCCATCTACTTTAATCAAGGTTTCGAGGCCGGGTTTACGGCTTGTACCCTTCGCGACTCCCAACAGAAGCGTCTGTTTAGGCCAATCAGCCATCAGCGGACGCATTACACTCCATGCACGGTTCAACTGCCCTTTACCACCATCAATAAAGATAATATCAGGGATTTTCTCTTCATCCAGTTGCTTACCATAGCGTTTTTCTAAGGCCTGTGCCATTGCTGCGTAATCATCACCTCCCGTTATCCCAGAAATGTTATACCGCCTGTATTCGGGTTTAACTGGCCCGTCCCTGTTAAACACCACACAGGATGCAACAGTCTGCTCCCCCATTGTGTGGGAGATATCAAAACACTCCATTCGCTGGATCTGCTCCAGGTTCAATGCTTCGCAGAGAGCATCAAAACGTTGATGTATCGTCATCCTGTGATTGATCTTGCTGGTAAGTGCTGACAAAGCATTGGTCTGCGCCAACTTAAGAAAACGGGCTCTCGTACCACGCGGCTTGCACTGGATCTGAATTTTACGCCCAGCAAGTTCACTCAGGGTCTCACTGAGAAGCTGAGATTCTTCACCCAGATCAACACCAGCCAAAATAACACTTGGCAGCGTGCGTCCATGCTCCTGTTGGAGGTAATACTGGCCCAGGAAACCGGAAACCAACTCCGCTGGCTGTGTGTCAGCAGGCATTTTGGGGAAGTAGCTGCGACTGCCCAATACCTTTCCCTGTCGCAGGAACAGGACATGAATACAGGCGACGCCACTTTCAACAGCAACCCCTACAACATCCAGATCATCCTGGCTGTCGTAAGAAACGAACTGTTGTTCCTGTACTCGCCGCAAAGCCTGAATTTGATCACGGTATTCTGCCGCTTTTTCAAAGAGCAACTCTGCACTGGCTTTTTCCATTTTTTCCACCAGAACAGCAATTACCTGACGGTCTTTGCCTTGTAGAAACATCCGGGCATGGTTTACCAACTCAGCATATTCTTCTTGTGAAACATGCCCTTCAACACACGGCGCTGAGCAGCGGCCAATCTGGAACATAAGACAAGGCCGGGTTCTGTTGGCGTAGACTGAATCTTCACACTGACGAACAGGGAATATTCGCTGTAGCAGGTGCAAACTTTGACGCACCGCACCGGAATCAGGGTATGGCCCGAAGTACTCACCCTTTCGACGTTTCGCACCCCTGTGCATACTCAGTCTCGGGTGCTCATGGCTGCTAAGCAGAATGAATGGATAGGATTTATCATCCCGGAGCAGAACGTTATAACGCGGTAGGTATTTCTTGATGAGGTTATGTTCAAGAATCAGAGCTTCGGTTTCTGTATGCGTAACCGTCACCTCTACCGAGGCTATTTGGCGGACCAAAGCCCGCGTTTTTTCACCAGGTACATTGACCCGGAAATAGCTTGAAAGGCGCTTTTTAAGTTCTTTAGCCTTACCGACGTAAATGACCTCACCTTCGGCATCTTTCATACGGTAAACGCCAGGCTGGTGAGGGACTGTTTTTAGGAAACTTTTGGGTTCAAATGAATCAGGCACAACGACAGATTTTCTGTTTATTAGATGAGTTATATCCGGCAAAACCGGCAGTAGGTTTCTGCCGGTTTACAAGCTTTCTGTATCCAGAATGCCATGTCGAATAGCCAAATGAGTCAGTTCAACATCACCTTTAATGGATAACTTTTCAAAAAGGCGGTAGCGATAGCTGTTCACTGTTTTTGGACTGAGATTGAGTTTTTCTGAAATATCAGTGACTTTCTCGCCTTTTGTGATCATCAACATGATCTGCAATTCACGTTCAGAAAGGTTCTTGAACGGGTTCTCGGCAGCTGGCGAAAACTGACTCAGTGCCATTTGCTGTGCGATTTCAGGTGAAATATAACGTTGACCTGAATGTACCTGACGAATGGCATTGACCATTTCATCCGGGCCAGCACCTTTTGTCAGATACCCCGCTGCACCCGCTTGCATCACTTTTGTCGGAAACGGATTCTCCGTATGGACGGTCAGGACGATAATTTTGATATCCGGATTGGCTCGGAGGATCTTACGTGTAGCCTCAAGGCCTCCAATACCCGGCATGTTCATATCCATCAAAACAATGTCAGCATGGGACTGACGACACCATTTGACGGCTTCTTCTCCACTGTGGGCTTCCCCTACCACTTTTATTCCACGGACATCTTCCAATAGACGTCTAATCCCTGTGCGAACCAGTTCATGATCATCGACAAGAAAAACACTGATCAAGCTATGTACTCCAAATATGAAATTGGTTTCGCATACTCTAATGGGGCTGCAACCCCATAGATCTCATAATACTTAACTTCACTTGGGTAAGTAACCAACAAAAGACCCTAGTGTGCCACAACGCACGTTTTATTGGACTTAACTGAGTTAACATTTTATTAACATAAAGGCGAAATCAGCGTCGTGCTTGGTATCGTCACCACATACAACTGCCCAGATTAGCAATCAATTTTCACTTTTTAATTATATTTCCAGACATACCCCAGTGACAATGCCCAAGTTATAAACATAGAAGTTTGATACGTTTGCGTTAATATCGATACATAAAACCTAAAAACACCAGTTAACTATTTTCCAGGGCTATATTTGCTGCCTGCGCTCATCTATTAAGACTATTTTCGCATAATAATGCATTTTATGGGAATTGAAATTCAAAGCACATATGTTCGGTATATCACCTTGTTTAAGTAGTTATAACCATAACTCTACGTAAAATCACGTACACTCAACAGACAATACGGTTGGCGAAAAATAGGAAAATAGACACTACACCGGTACCCAGACGAAAGTGCCACCCAAAATAAAACGGCACTTTCACTAAGGTTTTCCATAATTCAAAAATGCACAAATGAGTGAAATCCCCTGACAACATTGCGTAACTCAATTTCACACGTTGCAATCCATGCAACGCACTCTTTATGAAAACAAAGTTTTTAACTTCTCTTAACAAAATACGTGATCCAGTCGACGTCTGACCACTGGACGAAATACTCAAAATCTCTATACTCAGAAATGTTAAAAAAATGTGTCTTTAATCAATTATTGATTAGTCGCACGCATAATCTGCATAAGCAAACACTATACGCACCATTTTGGATTGGCCTCGAGGCAATCCTTTTACAACAACACAGGACAATACAGGAAGGAAACATGACTAAAATCAAAGCGCTTGTCGCAGCAGTAGCGGCATCTGCAGCGCTGGTTACCATGCCAGCTGCAGCAAACGAGACCTTGGATAAAGTCAAGAAACAAGGATACGTTAGCTGTGGTGTTAGTACTGGTCTTCCAGGTTTCTCCAACCCCAACGCCAAAGGCGAATGGGAAGGCATTGACGTAGAATTCTGCCAAGCGGTTGCAGCAGCCACGCTGGGCGACAAATCAAAAGTTAAATTTATCCCGCTCACTGCTAAAGAGCGTTTCACTGCGCTGCAGTCTGGTGAGATTGACATCCTCTCGCGCAACACCACCTGGACTCTTCAACGTGATACGACCCTCGGCCTCAACTTTGCCGGCGTTAACTACTATGACGGTCAGGGTTTTATGGTTAAGAAAGATCTGGGCGTGAGCAGTGCCAAAGAACTCGATGGTGCCGCTGTGTGTGTTCAGTCAGGAACCACAACTGAGCTGAACCTGGCAGATTACTTCCGTGTAAACGGTATGAGCTACGAGCCAGTGGTATTCGATACCTCTGCACAAACTTCCAAGGGCTTCGAAGCAGGTCGTTGTGACGTGCTGACCACTGACCAATCAGGTCTGTATGCTCTTCGCCTGAACCTTGCTGACCCAAACTCAGCGGTGGTTCTGCCTGAGATTATCTCCAAAGAGCCTCTGGGTCCGGTCGTTCGCCAGGGTGATGACAACTGGTTCAACATTGTTCGTTGGTCTCTGATTGCAATGGTAAACGCTGAGGAGTTTGGTGTGACGTCTGCAAACGTAGATGAAATGCTGAAATCTAACGATCCAAACATCAAGCGTCTGCTGGGTCTGGATGGTCCAAAAGGTAAAGGTCTGAACCTGTCTGATGATTGGGGCTACCAGATCGTCAAGCAGGTGGGTAACTATGGTGAAAGCTTCCAGCGCACAGTAGGCACTGACTCACCTCTCAACATCTCCCGCGGTCTGAATGCACTTTGGAACCAGGGCGGCATCATGTATGCGCCACCAATCCGCTAATGGATTGAACTGAAATCTCGACATATGTATGGAGGCACTTTGTGCCTCCTTTAAACCATGTAGGAACTGAGGTAGTTGTATGGCTCCTAATAAAACTGCCCAAGAGATAATGTCGTCCGACCGTGCTCCAGATAAAAAGCAGAGCCTTCTATACAATCCGGTCTTTAGGTCTGTCGTATTTCAGGCCTTAGCAATTGGTGGTTTGCTTTTCTTTTTCTACACGATCGTAAACAACGCGCTTGTCAATCTCGACGCCCGGGGTATTGAAACCGGATTCGACTTCCTTTCAGAGGAAGCAGGCTTTGGCATTGGCTTAACACTCGTTGAATACGATGAAACGTTCTCTTACGGCAGAACGTTCGTTGTTGGACTCCTGAACACCGCGCTTGTTTCTGTTCTCGGAATCATACTCGCGACAGTTCTGGGTTTTATCATGGGTATTGCTCGACTTTCCAGCAACTGGCTGGTGAGCCGATTCGCAGCGGTTTATATTGAAACGTTTCGTAATATCCCGCTTTTGCTTCAAATCTTCTTTTGGTACTTCGCTGTACTTCAAGCACTTCCTTCGCCCAGACAGAGTATGAGTCTTGGTGAGGCGGTGTTTTTGAACGTACGTGGGCTTTACTTCCCGGCTCCGGTTTTCGGTGATGGCGCTTCCGTAATCTTCTTCGCTTTTGCGTTGGCTGTTATCGGTGCCATTTTGTATGCTCGCTGGGCGAAGAACAAACAGAAGCTTACAGGCGAACAAAGTCCGGTTTTGGCTGTTTGTACAGCTCTAATCGTGGGCCTTCCATTGCTGATGTACTTTGTGATGGGGATGCCTGTTTCCCTTGAATACCCCGAGTTGAAAGGCTTTAACTTCCGGGGAGGCATCAGTGTTATCCCGGAACTTGCGGCCCTTGTTCTAGCGCTGTCTATCTACACCGCATCGTTCATTGCTGAAATTGTCCGCTCCGGTATTAACGCAGTAAACCACGGGCAGACAGAAGCGGCTCAAGCTTTGGGATTGCCACGAGGAAAGACATTGCGTCTGGTTGTTATCCCTCAGGCAATGAGGATTATCATCCCGCCTCTGACCAGCCAATACCTGAACCTTACCAAAAACTCATCACTCGCTATGGCAATCGGCTATCCGGACCTTGTTTCCGTGTTTGCCGGAACAACGCTTAACCAAACAGGTCAGGCAATTGAGATCATTGCCATGACAATGGCTGTTTATCTGACGCTGAGTCTTTTGACTTCACTGTTGATGAACATCTATAACGCAAAAGTGGCACTGGTGGAGAGGTAAGATCATGGCAAGGCAACACGAATTTCAACCGGATCTTCCACCTCCTGCCAATACCGTAGGTCTCGTGGGCTGGTTACGAAAAAATCTATTTTCATCCCCGGCAAACAGCATCGTCACCCTGATTCTTGCCTACCTGGCATTTCAAGGAGTTGTCTATGTCGTTAACTGGGCCTTTCTGAATGCTGATTGGGTAGGTTCCACCCGGGACGCATGCTCTCGAGAAGGCGCCTGCTGGGTGTTTATCAAGGCGCGTTTTACCCAGTTCATGTTTGGATTCTATCCTGCGGCTGAACTGTGGCGACCCAAGCTTTTCTACGCAATTTTGGCAGTGTTTGTCGTTCTGTTGGCCTATGAGAAAACGCCCCGCCGTTTCGCCATTTGGATGGTATTCGTCAATATTTTCCCATTTGTCGCAGCAGCATTGCTGTACGGTGGCATCTTTGGCATGGAAGTAGTCGATACCCACCTGTGGGGCGGCTTGCTTGTCACGTTGATCATTGCCATTGTCGGTATTGTCGTATCACTGCCTATCGGCGTCGTACTGGCACTTGGACGCCGGTCTGATATGCCAATTATCCGCAGTATCTGTACTGTCTACATTGAGGTATGGCGCGGCGTTCCACTCATCACGGTACTGTTTATGGCTTCGGTGATGCTTCCCCTGTTTATGTCAGGCGAAGCGGAAACTGACAAGCTTATCCGCGCACTTATTGGTGTAGTCATGTTCTCTTCGGCGTATATGGCTGAAGTGATACGCGGTGGCTTACAGGCCATACCAAAAGGTCAATATGAAGCAGCAGATGCACTTGGCCTGAGCTACTGGAAAAAGATGGGTTTAATCATTCTTCCTCAGGCGCTCAAGATCACCATTCCTTCGATTGTGAACACCTTTATCGGTCTGTTTAAAGATACCAGCCTGGTATTGATTATTGGCATGTTCGATGTTCTGGGAGTGGGTCAGGCTGCAACGACGGACCCCGAATGGCTGGGCTTTGCAACAGAAAGCTATGTATTCGTTGCTTTGGTGTTCTGGGTATTCTGTTTCGGTATGTCCCGTTACAGTATTTACCTGGAGAACAAGTTACACACTGGTCATAAGCGATAGGAATCAGGGAAGGCAGTTATGACAACAGATACAAATCCTGTTATCCGCATTAAGGATATGAACAAATGGTATGGCCAGTTTCATGTGTTGAAAAATATCAACCTGGAAGTCACAAAAGGCGAAAAGATCGTTATCTGTGGCCCATCCGGCTCTGGTAAGTCAACCATGATCCGCTGTATCAACCGTCTTGAAGAGCATCAAAAAGGTCAGATCATTGTCAGCGGCACTGAACTGACTGACGACCTTAAAAATATAGAAAATGTTCGGCGCGAAGTTGGCATGTGCTTCCAGCACTTCAACCTGTTTCCGCACCTTACTGTTCTGCAAAATTGCACCCTTGCACCTATCTGGGTTCAGAAAAAACCGCAGAAAGAAGCAGAAGCAATTGCAATGAAGTATCTGGAACGCGTAAAAATCCCGGATCAGGCTAACAAGTTCCCTGGACAGCTTTCCGGCGGTCAGCAACAGCGTGTGGCTATCGCCCGCTCTCTGTGTATGAGCCCGGAAGTAATGCTGTTTGATGAACCTACATCGGCACTGGATCCAGAAATGGTCCGTGAAGTGTTGGATGTTATGGTTGAACTGGCAAATGAAGGGATGACTATGCTTTGCGTAACCCACGAGATGGGCTTCGCTAAACAGGTCGCCGACCGGGTTATCTTTATGGATGCTGGTGAGATCATCGAAGAAAACAATCCAACCGACTTCTTCGAAAACCCACAGTCAGATCGGACCCAGTTGTTCCTCAGCCAGATTCTCCACCATTGATTAAAAGCACTATTCAAGAGGGGCATCACGAAATGCCCCTCTTTTCTTGCAATTATTCAATGCTTTGACCACTGAGAATTTGATATATTCCGGATATACCTGTTGCACATATTTCCTGGTAACAAGTATTTACAACTTATCAATAACAAACACTTCGCTTTTCGCTATGATTTTAGCTAAGGCAGTTTGTAAAATTTAAGTGGTGGGCTTGAACCATAATGATTAAGCCACCATATTAGTGCTAATAGATTGGAACTAACCCTAAGGGGAGAGCGTTATGAATCCACGTGTCGATTCTGGTTATCAAACCAGTGAAGGCGTACTGTCAACAAACCGCGTACTGCGTAATACCTATTTTCTGTTGGGTCTCACGCTGGCTTGGTCTGCACTTGTAGCCGGCACGGCGATGGCGCTGAACCTGCCATACCCAGGCATCATCATTACATTGGTTGGTTTTTACGGCCTGCTTTTCCTGACCGAAAAGAACCGTAACAACAGTATGGGTCTGGTATTTACTTTCCTGTTTACCGGTTTCCTGGGTTATACCCTGGGACCAATCCTGAACATGTATATTGGTGCTGGCCTCGGTTGGGCAATTGCTCCGGCGCTAGGCGGTACAGCCCTGACCTTCATGGCGTGTTCAGCTTACGCATTGACAACCAAGCGTGACCTGTCTTTCCTCGGTGGAATGCTGATGGCAGGTTTTGTGGTTCTGCTGGTTGGTGTGATTGCTAATATGTTCCTGCAGATGCCAATGATTTCACTGGCACTGAGTGGCCTGTTTGTGCTGTTCTCAACCGGTGCAATCCTGTTGACTACCCAGCAAATCATTCGTGGTGGTGAGACTAACTACATCTCCGCTACCATCACTCTGTACGTATCTATCTACAACCTGTTCCTGAGCCTGCTTCAACTGATTGGCTTCATGGGCGGTGACGATTAATCGTCAAACCAATTATAAGAAAAGCACCTGCGGGTGCTTTTTCTTTATCTGTACACCAGAAACACTTTACGCCTCTCCGTATACAGCATTATCCTTTGCTGCGAGTAACGCACCACAGAGGTAAAACATGCTGATTGCAAATGGCAAAGAAATCGAAACTGATTCCCAGGGCTACCTGAAAGACATTCACGACTGGGATGAAACACTGGTTCCGGTTTTGGCTGAACAGGAAGGGATCGAGCTGACTGACGCCCATTGGGAAGTTATACACTTTGTACGGGAGTTCTATCAGGAGTTTAATACTTCACCGGCTATCCGCATGTTAGTAAAGGCAATGGGTCAAAAATATGGCCCGGACAAAGGCAGCAGCCGTTACCTTTACAAACTCTTCCCTAAGGGACCAGCGAAGCAAGCAACGAAACTGGCAGGGCTCCCTAAGCCAGTAAAATGTATTTAAGCAAAGTGCACTTTGCCGGATAAAAAGAAGTGGGCTTTTCACCCGCTTCTTTTTCTTTTACGCTTACCCCATCCCATCATTCATACACCCAGCCTTCTACCTCAACACGGTCTGTTTCTTCAGTGAGAATCTGTTACTGCTTTCATTAGTTGGCTTTGGCTTCTTTCCACTTTTTCCTGAGTAGCAATTATTATTTAAATTCAGCCATATTATGGAAATGTGCGCGGGCAGGAACGGAGGGAAGATTTTGAAAAAACAACCAGAAAAACCTATTCAAATTATCGGCGTTCCCTTGGATTTAGGGGCTTCTCGCCGGGGAACTGATGGCGGGCTTTCCGCAGTTCGTATAGCAGGATTGAGAGAACAATTGAGACACTTGGGGTATCAGGTCTTACAGGACATCGATATTCCCGTCCCTTCCCAAGAGTCCAGGCCGGTTAACACGATCAGCGAAATGCGATTCAGGGGCGAGATACTGCAAGTTTGCCAAGATCTCGCCACTGTGACTCAAGATGCCCTGGCAAAGGGTGGCATCCCCTTGGTGGTCGGGGGTGACCACTCGATAGCAATGGGCTCCATCTCTGGAATTGCTGACTATTACCAACAGCAAAATAAAGACTTAGGGTTAATTTGGTTTGATGCTCATGCGGATATGAATATTCCAGGAATTTCACCGTCTGGCAATGTACATGGGATGCCTCTTGCTCACTTGCTCGGCTACGGGGACAAGGCATTCACCGGCATTCTCAGCCAAAATACAAAGATAAAACCGGAAAATGTTGTTCTCGTTGGTGTCAGGGACATTGATTCAAAAGAAAAGGAACTCATTAAACAATCTGGCATCAACGTCTATAGCATGCGTGATATTGACGAGCTGGGAATGAGCCGAGTCAGTGATGAGATCATTGAAATAGTGACGAAAAACACTGCGGGCTTCCATATCAGTTTCGACGTTGATGGTTGTGACCCCGAAGTAATGCCGGGATCCGGCACATTGGTACCAGGGGGAGTTTCCTATCGCGAGGCCCATTTACTCCTTGAAAAATGCGCAGAGACTCAACAAATGACCTCCATGGATCTGGTGGAGTTGAATCCATTTTTGGATAGAGGGAATGTCTCTGCAGAACGAGCGGTCTCTCTTGTTCTCAGCGCCTTTGGCCTCACGGTTATTTGACCCGAATGTAAGTGGCTTTTCTTATTTCCAACAGATACCTAAACGAATAGGAAAATGCGGGCGGGTTGCCCGCTTTTGCTTACTCACCGGATACTGAAACCTTCAACATGTCGCCAGTCAACTTCTTCTGTTTCAAGATGATCCACGGTTGCGGTTCTGGGCCCGTTTTCCAGCCACCTTAACAACACCTGAACGTCTGACTGTTGCCCACAAGCCAGCACTTCGACATCACCATCAGCCAGGTTTTTGGCATAACCGGTTAAACCCAGTTTCAACCCTTCATGCGCAGTGTGATATCGAAACCCCACCCCCTGAACATGGCCAGAAACCTTAGCTAGCACACATATGCGTGACATTCGTCACCTCCTGAGTGTTCACTTAAATGCCTATGCATGTAAATACATTACACTGCTCACACTAATCTAGCAGTACGGGTCTATCTAATGAAAGAAATAGCTTTTCGATGGATCGATAAATACCTGATCCACCTTACTCTCCAGGAAAAATTCTACCTGATTTTTGTCTCCCCCATCATCGCACTGTTGGCAGTCGCAATGATGCTCTACAGCGCATCGGACAACCGCCACAACACGTTGCTGGAGAACGAGGCAAAGGCTATCAGCCAAATTCTAAGCCAATATGACATTCCAGAACGGGATGCAGCCAGGTTACTTGCCAACTCTTCATTTGTAACTGGTGGAACCCATGGCGACATCAGCCTTCCTGTCAACGGTCAGTCTTACAGCATCAATGTTGTCAAAAATGATAGCCTTCTGGAATATGTGACAACGTCACACCTTGTAATGACGTCAGTTTTGCTATTCGTTATGCTGATGCTGGTTTACTACACCATGACGTTTATCGGCGGTGCTATGTACTCCACTTACAGCGCCCTGAAAAAACTGGCGGATGGCGACCTGACAAGCCGGTTGAACTTTTACCCGGTAAGGGATGAGTTCAGCACCATCGCTATCACAATCGACAAAGTTGCCGAGCGTGAAAATGAACTTGTACTGGCGACACGGCAGGCGAACGCAATGCTGGACAGCCTTTCCCAGGATTTGATGGCACGAAGTAAGCAAAGCGAAAAACTGGCCGACTCACAACAGCAATACCTGAATTCACTGGCAAGCGCGACAGAAGAGATGGCTGGTTCTATTCGCACGGTGGCAGGCAATGCCCAGAACACCTCAGACGAAACCCTGCAAGCCACCGATGCATCGCGCCATGGGCGTCAGCAGGTTGCTGACACCCTAACAGCAATGAAAGCCCTCAGTGAAGAAATTTCAGAAGCTGCCAGTGCTGTCGTTACCCTTGATGAAAAAGCAGGCCAAATCGATTCAGTCGTTGCGACAATCCAAAGCATCTCCCAGCAGACCAACCTGCTCGCTTTGAATGCTGCTATTGAAGCAGCACGAGCTGGTGAGCAGGGACGGGGTTTTGCCGTTGTTGCTGATGAAGTGCGCACGCTCGCCAGCAGAACACAGGATGCGACCGTTGAGATCCAGAAGATGATTGAAGCCCTTCAGGCCAACAGCCAGCACCTTAAAACGGTTATGGAAGATACCGTACACAATGCTGACAACAGTGAATCCCTCATGCAGCACATTGATGCAGAAATCAGCCAGATAACCGACCGAAGCCAGAATATTGCCGACCGCAGCGCAGAAATTGCAGCAGCGGCTGAGCAGCAGGGCGGAGTGGCAGAAAACATCGCCTCAGATGTAGAACATGTCCGCACCCAGGCAAACCAGATAACTGAAATGATGCACCAGACAGCCGACGACATAGCTGCCCTGAGTGATCAAGCAAGTAAACTGCAAACACTGATGGATGGCCTCAAGGCCTGATATGGTAACTCCACATGCCGAGACTTACACTCGGCATGTTTCCCCCGCACTTTACCGGTTTGCAAAATCCCCGCGCTTCCCCGACAATACGCACCCTCCAAACTACAACTAACAGAGAATCATCATGGTTGCGTCAGTTTATCTGGTGAAAGGACGTGAAAAGTCAGTCCTGCGCCGTCATCCCTGGATTTTTTCCCGTGGTATCCAGAGAGTAGAAGGCAAGCCTTCCCTCGGTGAGACCGTGGACGTATTCGATCACCAGGGCAAATGGCTGGCTCGTGGGGCATTTTCCCCAAACTCCCAGATCCGCGTACGTATCTGGACCTTTGAAGACGAAGCCATTGATACCGCGTTCTTTGTTAAGCGTATTAATGATGCTCAGGCACTGCGCAATTCAATCATCGCACGTGACGGGCTGACAGGTTACCGTCTGATTGCCGCCGAATCTGACGGCCTTCCGGGTATCACCATTGACCGTTACGACAACTTCCTGGTTTGCCAACTTTTAAGTGCCGGTGCAGAAGCACAGAAAGACGCATTGGTCGAGGCACTCAAAACCTGCTTCCCAGATTGCAATATCTATGAGCGCTCCGACGTTGCAGTGCGTAAGAAAGAAGGCTTGAAACTGCGTACCGGTGTCCTGCACGGTGAAGCCCCTTCAGATCATGTACTCATCGAAGAAAACGGTATCAAGATCGGTGTAGACATTGCCGGCGGACATAAAACCGGTTTTTACCTCGACCAGCGCGACAGCCGTCAGGCTGCCGTGAAATACGTTGATGGCAAACGTGTCCTGAACTGCTTCTGTTATACCGGCGGTTTCGGCTTGTATGCTCTGAAAGGTAATGCTGCGGAAGTCATTAACGTTGACGTTTCCCAGCCAGCGCTTGACCGCGCCAAGCAGAACGCAGAAACCAATGGTTTCGACCTGTCTCGCGCACAGTTCCTGAACGCTGATGTGTTCAAGTTGCTGCGAGATTACCGCGATGCCGGTGAGCTGTTTGATGTCGTCATCATGGACCCGCCAAAGTTTGCAGAATCTAAAGCACAATTGACTGGGGCATGCCGTGGCTACAAAGATATCAACATGCTGGCGATGCAAATCCTCAAGCCGGGTGGCACACTGCTTACCTACTCATGCTCAGGCCTGATGGACCAGAACCTGTTCCAGAAAATCATTGCCGATGCTGCTTTGGATGCCCACCGCAAGGTGATGTTTACCGAACGGTTCGCACAGGCCGCCGATCACCCGGTCGACAGTGCTTACCCAGAAGGTTTCTACCTCAAAGGATTTGCCTGTACAGTGGTCTGATTATCCTGGCCCACTAGCCTGACTTATTCTCAACCCCGGTACGTTCTTTCAGACGGCCGGGGTTTTATTTTTCCATCGAATCAATACGGTGTAGCATATGTGCCAAATTTAATGCTCCACCAAAAGGACATAATAATGAAAAAGGCTATTCTCGCAGGTGCTATTGTTGCTGCAACTGCTTTTCCTGCTGCTGCCCAGGTTGATTTGAAACTAAACCAGAATGTCGATCTTCTGGTTGTAAACGGAAAAGAATATTCCCGTCCAATGTTTGACCAAAATGCTGATGTAGTCCTGCCTGATGGTACCCAGCAAATCGCATTCCGTTATGTCACCGCATTTCGCAGCGGAAAAAACCAGACTAACTTTGAGTCTGATGTGATTGTTGCCAAGTTCGACGCCACCGATACCAGTGTCAGTTTCAAATTCCCGGAGTTCCGCCGTATTGACGAAGCGAAGGCATTCAATAAAGACCCACAATGGGGCTTGGTTAATGGTGAAGGCGAAGCAATTGGATTCACTCAGGGCAAACTGATTAACCATGGTGTACAAATCGGCCGTGATTTGGTGTCAGAACTGTCTCGGTTTAACGCAGAAGACCATCCTGCTTCCCTGCATACTGTAACGATCACGTTGCCTGACAACGTCGGTAATGCAACAACACCTGTAACGGTAAAAGATGGTGAGAATGTAGCTGAAGAGATGCTGTTGTTTTGGTACAACAAGGCAGATGATGCAACCAAGGCCCGTTTTAAGGCATACGTAAACCAGAACTAAAAAAACCGGCTCCCTGCCCTGTGGGTAGCGGACAAGAAACCGGTGCCAGAAAACTGGAAGTAACGAATAACCCTACCGCTACTCATTTGCGAAGTTTGTGCCAGTTTCTCCCAATCAGGAGAAAACCTTGTTTAACAGGTGATCGCAACGGATAAGGTTATACGTTAAAGAACGATGTCTGAAAAAGGTGCCCCATATACATGCAGGTTTGCCTGCCTATGGGGCATTTTTTTACCTCAGTGCATTAGATACTTCATCCAGGCTGCTCGGATCGTCAATGGTTGAGGGAACGGTGTAGCTTTCACCGTCCGCAATCTGGCGAAGGATCCGACGAAGGATTTTTCCGGAACGGGTTTTAGGTAACCGGCTCACTACCACTGCTCGCTTAAAACAGGCCACCGCACCTATCTGCTGACGCACCTTTTCCACCAGCTCAGCTTCAATCGATCCATTGTCTGAATGGTAGCCATCTTTCAGTACTACCAATCCCAGCGGCATCTGGCCTTTGAGGTCATCATGAATACCGATTACCGCACATTCCGCCACTGCTTCATGACCGCCAACGACCTCTTCCATTTCTCCCGTTGAAAGACGATGTCCGGCAACGTTTATAACATCATCAATCCGGCCCATCACAAACAGGTAGCCATCTTCGTCGATATAGCCGCCGTCACCGGAGACGTAATATCCCGGGAATTGGCTAAGATAGCCGGTTTCAAACCTGTCGTGGTTACGCCAGACCGTCGGCAAACAACTTGGCGGCATAGGGCGTTTAATCGCTATATAGCCCTGCTGCCCGGCGGGTACCGGTTCGCCCGCTTCATTCAGTACTTCAACCTGGTAACCCGGTGTGGGTTTGGTAGAGGAGCCCGGTTTGATTTCAAAGGATTCCACACCGAGCGGGTTAGATGAAATCGCCCAGCCGGTTTCTGTTTGCCACCAGTGGTCAACAACCGGACGGCCGGTCTTTTCTTCTACCCACTCCAGTGTCGGCGGATCCAGACGCTCCCCGGCCATGAATATCTGCCGCAGAGAATCCATAGGAAATTGGTTCAGATGCTTCCCGTCCGGATCTTCTTTCTTGATAGCCCGGAAAGCCGTTGGCGCAGAGAAAAGAATCGACACACCATACTCATCACAGACCCGCCAGAACGCGCCCGGATCCGGTGTGCGAACCGGTTTGCCTTCAAACATGATGGTGGTACAGCCATGAATCAGAGGAGCGTAAACGATGTAGGAGTGCCCTACTACCCAACCTACGTCAGAGGCAGCCCAATAAACTTCGCCCGGTGTCACATTATAAATGGCGTCCATGCTGTACTTCATGGCAACTGCATGCCCGCCATTGTCTCGCACGACTCCTTTCGGCTTGCCGGTGGTGCCCGATGTATAAAGGATATAGAGCGGATCCGTGGCGTTGACCGGTGTACACCCTACCGGCTCAGAATTGGCAAGCAGTGCCGACCAGTCCCGATCTCTTTCATGGTCAAGCGAAGCCCGGCATTCATTACGCTGCCACACAACAACGTTGTCCGGTTTCCAGCGGCTGTCCATCACCGCTTTGTCCACCAAAGGTTTATAGGCGATAACTTTTTCTATCTCTATCCCGCATGATGCCGTCAGCAATACCTTTGGCTCGGCATCTTCAATCCGCACCGCAAGTTCATGGGGAGCAAAGCCTCCGAAAACTACCGAGTGAATCGCCCCAAGCCGGGCGCAGGCCAGCATCGCAATGGCGGCTTCGGGAATCATTGGCATATAGATAACCACCCGGTCACCTTTGCCAACGCCAAGGTCTGCCAACATACCCGCGGTTTTTGCCACCTGATCTCTCAGGGCCAGGTAGCTGTAACGGGCTTTCTTTCCGGTTACCGGGGAGTCATAAATCAGGGCAGTCTGGTCAGCTCGGCCATTTTCAACATGGTAGTCCAGCGCCAGGTAGGCGGTATTCATCTGGCCGTCAGCAAACCAGCGGTCTATACCGTTTTCATCTTTGGACAGGATGGTTTCCGGGAATTGGAACCACTCCAGTTTTTGCGCCTGCTGGCGCCAGAAGTCTTCAGGGTGTTCTGCAGCAAAGCGAAATGTTTCCTGGTAATTCGCCCCTGCTGGTAACGCGCGTGTAGATGGCATAACAGCGTCCTCATTGAAGTCCGGCCGGAATCCTTCTCCGGCCGGGATATTCGTACCAACCAGACTGATTAATCCAATTGGTATCAGGATGCGTCTTTAGCGCATTTGAGTAATTTCTGATGGGTTAATTAATAGCAAACAGGTCCATAAACTCGTGAACCGGGGTAGCTTCCAGTTTTTCCTGATCCAGGCAGAGGTCAAAGATCGTCTGACAAGTGCCCTGTGGGAAGCGGGTTTGCAGGTTACGCATGAACTTACGCTCCAGTACCGGGATACCTTCTTCACGGCGACGACGGTGGCCGATTGGGTACTCAACTTCCACTTTCTCTGTGCTCGAGCCGTCTTTGAAGAACACCTGGATAGCATTGGCAATCGAACGCTTGTCTGACTCCAGGTACTCGGCGCTGTAGCGCTTATCTTCCTGAATCACCATTTTCTCGCGAAGCGCATCAATTCGCGCATCACCTTTATGGAAGCTGTCTTCATAGTGCTCTGCCACCAGATCCCCGTAGAGAAGCGGGACGGCAATCATGTACTGCAGGCAGTGATCACGGTCAGCCGGGTTTGCCAGATCCCCCACTTTGGAAATGATGCGGATAGCCGATTCGTGCGTGGTGACTTCGATGCGGTCAATCTCATCAACACGGTTTTTCACCGCATCGTGCAGGGTAACAGCACATTCCACAGCCGTCTGCGCATGGAATTCAGCCGGGAAGGAAATCTTGAACAACACGTTTTCCATTACATAGCTGTTAAACGGCTGGTTAACCTTGAAAGACTCACCTTTGAACAGCACATCGTAATAACCCCACTTCGGCGCAGTCAGTACGGAAGGCAGACCCATTTCACCTTTCATAGTGATCATAGCAAGACGCACAGCACGGGATGTTGCATCACCTGCTGCCCAGGATTTACGTGACCCCGCGTTGGGTGCATGGCGGTATGTACGCAGTGAGCATCCGTCGACCCATGCCTGAGACAGCGCATCAATGATTTGATCACGGCTGCCGCCAAGCATCTTGGTAACAACGGCGGTAGATGCCACACGCACCAGCAATACGTGGTCGAGACCTACGCGGTTATAGCTGTTTTCAAGTGCCAGTACACCCTGGATTTCATGGGCTTTGATCATCGCCGTCAGCACATCACGCATGGTGAGCGGCTGGTTACCCTGTGAAACCGCAACCCGGCTGAGGTAATCTGCGGTTGCCAGGATTCCGCCGAGGTTATCTGACGGGTGTCCCCACTCCGCTGCCAGCCAGGTGTCATTGAAATCGAGCCAGCGAATCATACAACCGATATTAAACGCGGCCATTACCGGGTCCAGTTCATGGGACGTCCCAGGAACACGGGCACCGTTTCGGACAGTCGTACCCGGAACAATCGGCCCCATATGTTTAGTGCACTCAGGGAAGCGCAGGGCCAGAAGGCCACATCCCAGCGTATCCATCAGGCAGTTACGCGCTGTGTCATACGCCTCCTGAGAATTCACTTCCAGGGTATCGACATAATCGGCAATGGTGACAAGCAGTTCATCCGGCTGTGGGCGTTCATTCAAATCTACGTTGTTGCTCATTCTTATCAGTCCTTTGTCTCTAAAGTCATTTCTGTTTGTTGTTTGCTGCGCTCAGTCACGCTCTTCAATAGGGACCCATGCCTGATATTCGGGGCCGGTATAGTCCGCGCTCGGGCGGATGATCCGGTTGTTGGCGCGCTGCTCAAACACATGTGCTGCCCAGCCGGTTACGCGGCTCATGACAAAAATCGGTGTAAACAGCTTGGTCGGGATATCCATGAAGTGATAGGCAGAAGCATGGAAAAAGTCGGCATTAGGGAACAGTTTCTTCTCCCGCCACATGACTTCTTCTACGCGGACAGATACCGGGTACAGGCGCTCGTCACCTACATCCTCCGCCAGTTTCTCTGACCAGGCTTTAATAAGGGCATTACGCGGATCTGAAGTTCGGTAGATGGCGTGGCCAAAGCCCATCACTTTGGCTTTATTGGCGAGCATATCCATCAGCTCGCGCTCCGCGTGATCCGGGTTGTCCCACTGTTCAATCATGTCCATTGCCGCCTCGTTTGCACCACCATGTAATGGACCACGAAGCGTACCGATAGCACCGGTAATACAAGAATAAAGGTCTGAAAGCGTCGAAGCGCAGACACGGGCGGTAAAGGTGGACGCATTGAACTCATGCTCTGCATACAGAATCAGTGAGCAGTGCATAACGTTCTTGTGGAGTTCAGACGGTGTTTTGTCTGTCAGCATTTCCAGGAAATACCCTCCCAAGGTAGTAAGCTCACTGGCTGCCGTGTTAATGCGTACTCCATCATGGCTGAAGCGGTACCAGTAACAAATGATACCGGGCAGCTTGGCCAGCAGGCTGTCTGCAATATCTTCCTGCTGGGAAAAATCTTCTTCTTGCTGCAAGTTCCCTAACATAGAACAACCGGTGCGCATCACATCCATCGGGTGCGCATCAGCCGGGATCTGTTCCAGCGCCGAGCAAAGGGGCTGAGGCAGGCCACGCAGTGCTTTGAGCTTGGTTTTGTAGCCATCCAGTTCCTGCTGGTTTGGCAATTTCCCTTTCAGCAGCAGGTAAGCCACTTCTTCAAATTCAGCATGGGCAGCCAATTCAGAAATGTCATATCCACGGTAAGTGAGGCCACTGCCGGATTTGCCAACTGTACACAGTGCAGTTTCCCCTGCGCTCTGACCACGCAGCCCTGCACCTCCCAGTGCTTTTCCTTCTTTTTTATCTGCTACGGCCGAAGTAGACATAGCGGACTCCTTGTATTCACGTTTTGGATTGAGGGTTTATTTTGTTATTGGTGCTTTTATTAAATGAATCGCAACTCTGGCGTATTGGTTTTGTTATTTGCCAAACAGCGCATCCAGCTTTTGTTCGTAATCGTGGTAATTAAGAAAATCGTAAAGGTCATTGCGGGTTTGCATGGTATCCACCACGTCCCTCTGATGACCGTCATTTAAAAGGTGTTGGTAGACATTCAGCGCCGCGAGGTTCATCGCCCGGAATGCAGACAGCGGATACAGCACCATGTCGACCCCGCACTCAGCCAATTCTTCACAGCTGAAAAGTGGCGTCTGTCCGAACTCAGTGATATTCGCCAGCACCGGCACCTTCACCGCTTTTACAAACTGCTGGTATTGCTCCAGTGTGTGCATCGCCTCCGGAAAGATCATGTCTGCACCGGCTTCAACACACGCTACTGCGCGTTCGATCGCTGCATCCATGCCATCCACAGCCAAGGCATCGGTACGGGCCATGATGACGAAATCACTGTCGTTGCGCGCATCGACGGCTGCTTTTACCCTGTCGACCATTTCACCCTGACTGACAATGGCTTTGTTCGGGCGGTGACCGCAGCGCTTCTGGGCTACCTGGTCTTCGATATGCACAGCCGCAGCGCCGGCTTTTTCCATTTCTCGGATTGACCGGGCAATGTTGAACGCACCACCGAAGCCTGTATCAATATCCACCAGCAAGGGCAACGAAGAGGCCGCAGTGATCCGGCGGACATCTTCCAGCACATCATTCAGCGAAGTCATTCCCAGATCAGGCAGACCGTAAGAGGCATTGGCTACCCCGCCACCGGAGAGGTAAATGGCCTGGTGACCGGTTTTTTCGGCCATCATGGCACAGTAAGCATTAACGGTACCGACCACCTGCAAAGGGTGGTTGTCAGCAACCGCCTGTCGGAATTTGGCTCCGGGTGTCATGATGCTTTCTCCTTTTCATCATTGAGTTGTAATTCGATAAGTTGCCGGCTGCGCTGGATATGGCGGCGCATCAGCATTTCCGCGAGCTCTCCGTCCCTCTCGCGAATGGCTTCAAGAATATGGATGTGTTCTTTCAGGGCATTCACCGGACGTGAATGGGACCTCGGCGACTGGTAACGGTACATACGTAGTTGGTGGTACAGCTCATCGCACAACAGGCTGATAAGTTTTCGGTTACCACTGGCTTTGATAATTCGGTAATGGAAATCAAAGTCACCTTGCTGGTGAAAATATGAAGCACCGTCCACTTCCTGTATATGCCTGCTGTGCTTGTCGAGAAGTGTTGTAAGCGCCTCGATTTCGCTGTCAGTCATGTTCTCGCACGCCAGCCTTGCTGCCATGCCTTCAAGGCTTTCCCGCACCGCATAAATGTCACACAGTTGTTGAAGTGAAAGAGTAATAACCCTGGCACCTACGTGCGGGATACGCTCAACCAATCCAAGTGACTCCACACGCATCATCGCTTCACGGAGGGGCCCGCGGCTGACACTGTATTTTTTGGCCAGCTCTGGTTCAGAAATCTTGCTTCCTGCTGGAAAATCCCCGCACACAATGGCTTCTACCAGCCACTCGGTCAGGCTTGCCGATTTGGTCTGTTCCTTTGTATCCCCGGACACTGTCGATGTGTCCTGGCCCTTTTTTGTGTCGACAATATGTGTATCCATACCCTAAACCGAAATCAAATGTGTCTACAATGTTGCAATCATGTATATAATATAGCCACTACATTGATACATTACAAGCAACATTGTTGACAATATGAATATGACCTTAGTCTAGATTGTCGACAATCACGTGTATTTAATCAGGGAACGCGCAAAGATAAGCGAAGGTGAGAAATCGGCTAGACGTTGGAGATTTAAGAAAGTTAGATGAAGTTTGGCGGCTGCAGTAACACGCTGATGGATAACCCTGGTTCAACTGTGCTATGTTCTCTCCTCATCTGCGATATTTGGTTGATAAAACGTCGACATAACCAAGGATCGGGGTCGCAGTGTCGCCTTCATTCCGCGTCAGCTCATACCCTGATCCAGAAAAACAAGTCGAAACTTCCAACCAGTTAACCGGCCACTCCGGCTGGCTCGCACCTGTCTACCTTCTCGGAAAATCACATGCTATTTAAACGTTTTGAAAGCCTGACGTCCGCTTTCCCTCCGGAGCAGCCTACGCAGCCACCCGAAGGGATATTTGCCTTTTGCCGTCATTACACCAAAGGCTTTGAAAAACCACTGCTGGCAATGACCATTCTTGGCGCCATTATCGCTATGCTGGAGGTCTCACTGTTTGGCTTTATGGGCCAGATGGTGGACTGGCTGTCAAATCATGACAAAGCGACATTCCTTGCAGAAGAAGGCTGGACGCTGTTTGGCTGGAGTGTCCTTATTCTGGTAGGTATTCCAATCTTGCTGCTGGTTCACAACCTGCTGGTTCACCAGACGCTTCTGGGTAACTACCCGATGGCTATTCGCTGGCTGGCACACCGGTTCCTGCTGCGCCAGAGCGTGAGCTTCTATCAGGATGAGTTTTCCGGGCGTATCGCCACCAAAGTGATGCAAACTGCGCTGGCAGTGCGCGAATCCGTTATGAAACTGGCCGATGTCGCCGTCTATATCTCGGTCTATTTCCTCGCAATGCTGGTGATGATTGGCAGCGCAGATTTGCGCCTGATGTTGCCGCTGTTGCTTTGGCTTTTAGCCTATATCGGCATCCAGCTGTATTTTGTGCCGCGCCTGAAGGCCGTTTCCCAGGAGCAGGCTGATGCCCGCGCCACCATGACCGGACGGATTGTCGACAGCTACACCAACATCAATACCGTTAAGCTCTTCTCACACACTGCCAGGGAATCAGACTATGCCGAAGAAGGCATGAAAGGATTCCTCGATACCGTTCACCGCCAGATGCGTCTGGTAACCGCTTTTTCAATGTGTGTGGAATTTGCCAACTACGTCCTGGTATTTGCGATTTCCGGCATTTCCATCTGGCTGTGGCTCCATGATGCGATTTCCATTGGTGCTATTGCTGTTGCTGTGAGCCTTGCGCTTCGTATCAACGGTATGTCCCACTGGATCATGTGGGAAGTTGGTGCGCTGTTTGAAAACCTCGGTACCGTCGTAGACGGCATGAAAACGCTCGCCAAGCCGGTCGCCATTGAAGACAAGCCGGATGCCAGCGACATGGAAGTGACAGACGGTAACATCCACTTCAAAGACATCAGCTTCCATTACGGAGAGAAAAAAGGCGTGATTGACCACCTGGACCTGAATATCAAGCCGGGTGAGAAAGTGGGCCTGGTCGGGCGTTCCGGAGCCGGGAAGTCTACGCTGGTTAACTTGCTTTTGCGTTTCCACGATGTTGAAAAAGGCAGTGTACTGATTGACGGCCAGAATGTGTCCGACGTAACGCAGGACTCTCTGCGGGCACAAATTGGTATGGTGACTCAGGATACCTCCCTGCTCCACCGCTCTATCCGGGAGAACATCCTTTACGGCCGCCCTGATGCCACAGAGGAAGAACTGCTGACAGCCAGCCACCGTGCCCACGCACACGAGTTTATCAACGACCTCACCGATCCTTTCGGCAACAGCGGTTATGATGCCCAGGTCGGTGAGCGCGGCGTGAAGCTCTCGGGTGGTCAGCGCCAACGTATTGCCATTGCCCGTGCACTATTGAAAGACGCACCAATACTGGTACTGGACGAAGCGACATCCGCGCTGGACTCAGAGGTCGAGGCTGCAATTCAGGAAAGCCTCTATCAATTGATGGAAGGTAAAACGGTGATTGCCATCGCCCACCGACTCTCTACCATCGCCCAGATGGATCGCCTGGTCGTCCTCGATCAGGGCCGGATTGTAGAACAGGGAACTCACCAAGAGTTAGTTGAAGGCTGTGGTATCTACGCCCAGCTTTGGGCACACCAGACCGGTGGGTACATCGGCTGCGAAGATGCGCAGGAAAAACAGAGCGCCTGATTGGCGAACTAAACGACTAAGGGGTAGCAAGTGCTACCCCTTTTTATCCCAAACACATTAACCCCGAAATCTGCGCCGGGCAAACACCAAACCGGCCAGCCCAAATAAAAATACGACGAAGACACCCGGCTCACTGACCTTGGAGGGCGGCAACCGGCAGGTATTTTGGTTAAGTACCCGCGTGGTGTAAGTGCCATCAAGGTTACCTGACAACACGCAATTGATGTTAATCAGCGTATCATTATTCGGTTCTGGCCCGTTAAATTCATATTGCAGCGTGTTCACACCAAGTGAGTTGTCGACATAATAAGGGCCAAACTGCCCTACCGTCAGGCCGTTATTCCCTATCACCGCGACATAGTCCCCCACAGGATAGTTAGCAATTTGAGGCTCTGCACCTACCGTAAGGTCTGACGCAAATACATTGCTGAACGTTCCATCATCAAGGTAGATCACCATATCCAGATCGGAGCCAAGAATCGGTGTTATATCGTTTGCCTGAATAAAATTCGTATTGGGACCAACGCCTGTAAAGGAGAAAAACCACAGGTCAACCGTGGTATTCACACCGTCAGATTCCAGAGCATCCGCTTCCAGAAACACCGCCTTAGCCGGCAGTGAAAACAGTAGAAATAGAGAAAAGAGAAAATGAATTGGAGATAGCCGCGTGTTCATGGTTCACCGTCCTGGGTATTGGAATGCACCATAGGGAATGCCTATCAACAAGACGCAAGGAATATGCCGGGCCTTCAGCAGCTTGATATCGTGTTCGTTTTCATTTTCGAAAAGATGTTCCAATTTCAAGTTGTAAAGAAATCTGACAATGCCTCCGCATCCAACCTCCCGTAACGCAATAAATTTTGGGCTATCCCCTTGCAAGTAATATCCAGTTTCCCCGTTCTTATTCATGAAGGAACCAAACGGAGACGCAAAAAATGCAGTTCAGACCCAGCTTAATCTTTGCCGGTATCATCCCCCTGCTCACAGGGCAAGTGATGGCTCAGGAGGAATACTATGACTACGGATTTGTTGGCGGTAGCCTGGGAGTTGGGCAAACCGTATTCTCTGAAGACAGTGCCGGGTTTATCGCCGAACCGAACCTTTTCTATAACGGAGAGTACGGGTTTATAGATGGAGGGTTACTGAATGTAGCGGTGATGCCATGGTTGGGAATCACCGGCCAATGGCGTTTCGCAGAAGTCTCAGATGATTTTGACTCCCTTCCGTCAGGCATTGAATCAAGAGAGGGTAATGGAGAGCTGGGACTGACACTGGGTACCGTTGGCGCACGGCTGACGTTTCTTAATGACGTTACCAGCGTCCACAATGGTTACGAAATCCAGCTTCATCTGGGACGGGTATTTGACACACCCATTGACCATTTTGCGGTATCACCTTATGTGGAACTCGACTACCGCGATCAAAACCTTTCCGAGCACCTTTACGGCATTTCAGCTCAAGAGGCCGCCGCTTCGGGGCTTGCGCAATTTAATGCTGACAGTTCCTGGGTATATCAAGCTGGTTTAATTGGAATTTACGATATCACCCCGGATTGGCTGGGTATCATAAAAGCTGAGTTCACGCATCACGACAGTGACAGCCCACTGGTCAGAAGAGATCTGGGTTGGGCGGTCACCTTGGGGGTCAGTTACAAATTCACTGACTAGACTAACGTTTTTTTCATATAGATGCGCAGGTCATCCATATCATAGGTTTCCCATCCTGCGCGTTGGTAAAGGGCTACGTTTTCCACCAGCATATAATGCGTAGCCAGTTCCATGACTTCGCAGTCGCGTTCTTTTGCCTGATTTTCAGCGAAGATCATCAATGCTTTCCCGAAACCCTGTCCCTGAAAATCCGGCGACACGGCGATATTCATCAACGAAGCTTGTTTATTTTCAAAGTGCATAACCAGCCCGGCGGCAATTTCTCCGTTTGCTTCAATGACCCAAACGGGATAGTTAGAGATTTCCTCTTCATAGTTTGCCAGTTGCGGGGGAAGAAGCTGACCTCCCAACCGGGGAACATACAGGGCATATGCCTGCTCCATACAACGTTGCAAACCCTCGGCATCTTTTTCTGTTGCCTCACGAATGTGGCTTTGTACTTCCATGTCTGCTCTCCGCAAAATGTTTCACCCCGATAATAACATGACTCTTAAACAAAAAATGGCCGGCATAACCGACCATTCCGTGCTGCCAATCATATTCGCAGGTATTGATTTTCGAAGTACATCCGGGTTGCCAGTGCTATCCGGTTCCAGACATTAATCGTCACAATCTGGGTGATACATTGCGCCAGGGTTTTCTCTCCCAACAAAGCCAGGGCTTGTTGATATACCACTTCAGAAATACCATGCTCGGATACCAGTGTGACCTCTTCGGTCAGCGCAAGTACTGCCCGTTCTGTGTCACCAAAGAGCGGAGATTCCTCCCAGGCAGCAACAGCAAACATTTGTTGCTCTGTCAGGCCTGCTTTGTGCCCCTCCTGCGTATGCATTTGAATACAAAATGCGCATTTGTTAATCATGGACGCTTTTAACTTAATCAGTGTTTTCAAATGGTCCGAAATTTCACAGCTCTCCAAATGGATTTCCATGTCATAGAGAAGCTTGTAGGACTCAGCGTCCAGTTCAGCGTAATTTAAACGGTGCTGGTTAAACATAACGACCTCACTCAAATGTCAGTTTTTAGGACATGGCAACCGGATATTCCCGGTTTGCTTCGATGAGGGCATTGTTGATTAATCCGATATGTGCGTGAATACATACATTAACTGAAACAGTCATGCATCCAATGCAAAAGCTATTTATGGCATCATTGGCAGGTATCTGTATTTGTATAGAAGCCAATATGCTGGATCTGATTCGCATCTTCATAAAAGTGGTAGAGTTGGGCAGTTTTTCCAAAGCAGCAGCCGTGCTAAACGTGGCCCCCTCTTCCGTGGCCAGGAATATCGATAACCTGGAAAACCACCTCAACACCGCTTTGTTCAAGCGCAGTACCCGTCAGTTGTTGCTTACAGAGGAAGGCGAACGCTTCCTCGAAAGCAGTACCCAACTTCTCTTGCAGGCCGACGAGTTGGTATCTGAGATGCGCCAGGTAAAACGGGAACCTGAAGGCCTGCTGCGCATTTCTGCCTTTGAGAGTTTTGGCCGGCTTTGCATTTGCCCGGTTTTACCCGAGTTTCTTGCCCGCAACCCTGGCGTATCTGTCGAATTAGAACTGGAAAACCGCATTGTAGACCTGAATGCAGAAAATACTGATCTTGGGATTCGTATCGGGCAACCACCGGATTCCTCTCTCCACGCCAGACGACTATTGCCTAACAACACAATGCTTTGCGCATCTCCAAGTTACCTAAAACTGCGTGGTACCCCAACCCATCCAGATGATCTAGCGAAGCACAACTGCCTTACGCTCGGCAACAACCGGCAGAGGGTCAGTTGGTATTTTCACAACAAAGGAAAGCGTGTGAAGGTTAATGTCCGAGGCAACCTTTCTTCCCGTGGTGGTACACCGTTGGTAGAAGCCGCCGTTCACGGTGCAGGAATCGTAAATATCTCAGAATGGATGATGCGGGGGCTTATTTCAGAAGGAAAGCTGGTCCAATGCCTGCCGGACTGGCAAGCCTCTACCCAAGAGGGCTCTAGCGGTGAGATATATGCGGTATACCATGGGATGAAGTACCCCAACCCCGCTCTACGTGCATTTATTGATTTTCTGGTGGAAAAACTGGGGCAATAGATACGACAAAGCCCGCGATTAAGCGCATTGCAGTTCACTTAAACGGAGCCGCTTTGCGATTAGCTGCAGAACGGGTCTTTGATATTTTAACCGCTCTGGGCCTTTTAGGCAGAACTGTCGGGTGATGTTCTAGATGTTTTATAAACACTGCAAGTAAAGAGGTAATTACCAGCGCAAAACAGTAGTAAGAATTAGCCACCACATCTACCGGCGAAAGGTTGAAGACTGAACCCAACAGCAAAACTTGTGCGCCATAAGGTAATACGCCTTGAGTCACACAAGCGAAGATATCCAATAAACTGCCCGCACGACGTGGCGTTACATTGTTCTCTGCTGCGATTTGGCGGGCCACACTACCAGAGACAATGATGGCGACAGTGTTGTTTGCTGTGCAAACATTCACCATCGAAACTAGCCCAGCAATTCCTAGCTCACTCGCGCGTCCATTCGCTTCGTTTGAGTGATTAGAATCAAAGCTGCGAATGACGCCACTCACGAGATTAGTTAGGAATGCAAGGCCACCTTGACGGCGCATCAGTTCACTCAGACCACCAATAAGCAATGACAGTAGGAAGATCTCTTGCATATTACCAAAGCCTGAGTAGATATCTTGAGCAAAAGTGGTGAGGCTGTAGTTATCGATTGATGACAAGCTGACGCAACCCGCTAGAACGATGCCAATGGTTAGCACGACAAACACGTTCATGCCACATATCGCTAGTAATAGAATCGTTACGTATGGCAGAACTTTCAGCCACTCAATCGCATCTGTTTCAGGAACATGTGTTGCTGCGCTACGGAAGGTAAAAATCACCAGTGCGATAAAAGCGGCTGGTAGCGCAATCCGAATGTTTTCTCTGAACTTATCCTTCATCTCGCACCCTTGTGAACGGGTTGCGGCGATAGTAGTGTCAGAGATGATGGAAAGGTTATCGCCAAACATGGCACCACTTAGTACCACGCCAGCTGTTAATGGAAGGCTCATGCCAGCAGATTGAGAGATACCCAGTGCAACCGGGGCAACTGCCGCGATGGTGCCCATTGAAGTGCCCATGGCAGTGGCGATAAATGCAGAAATCAGGAAAATACCCGGCAAAATCATGCTAGTCGGAATAGCCGATAGCCCAAGGTTAACAGTAGCATCGACACCCCCTGATGCTTTGGCAACGGCGGCAAAGGCTCCCGCGAGTAGATAGATCAAACACATCGCAATGATGTCTGGATGCCCGACGCCATGCATAAAGTGTTCAATAGAATGATTGAGTTTATCTTTGCTTAGTGTAAGCGCTAGGATCACCGCAGGTAATACTGCGATAGGAGCTGGCAGCTGATAGAACGCGAAATCCACGCCTTGAAAAGAAAAGTATGTACCCACACCAATAAAAAGAGTGAGAAATACCACCAAAGGTAAAAGTGCGACCGCTGATGGTGCGATGGCTGTGTTAGCGTTTTTTGAACCAGACATATCTACCACAACATTATCAACAAATAGAGTGAGCGGACTAATCCGACGGAAAACGAAACCCCAGTCATGCATAAGTGGTTTTGTTTCCATTTTGATTAGTTTGGTTTTTACGCTGCGATAAAAAGAACCGCAAAAGCGGTTCTTTGTTTAGGGGGATGATTTTTTAATGGGTATTAACCAGTTAGTGCACTTAGGAGCGAGTGCATATCCTGACCATTTACTTCGCGGTCAATGATCAAGCTTGATGCCAACTCAATTAGCTTGCGTTCAACGGCTATACGCTGCTCGCTATCTTGGATTGTTTCAAGTTCTTTCACTTTGGTGTCACCGATTACGCGGCGGATAATTTCAAGGCCAGCGTAGCCTTTTGCATCCGCAACGATTTGGCGCGTGTACCATTCAACAAACATTTCATTCTTAGCGACATCTTCTTGCACAGTAGCTAGGTAAGCTTTTTTGAACTCGCGTTCAAAACCGTACAAAATTGCAGGCACTGTGGATGCAACCCAGTTGATGAAGTTGTCTTTAGTTTCTGACTCTTCATCGGTTACTTGGCACACCATTGCTGGCATTACTAGGTGCGCAATCACATTACCGATGTCGTAACCGATTGGACCGTAGAATGCGAACTCAGGATCAAGCACCTTAATGCCATTGTGGTTGATGAAAATCGAACCAGAATGGAGGTCACCGTGAATCAATGCTTGTGCGTTGTTCATGAAGTTGTAGCGTAGCTTCATCGCCTCAGAGACTAATTGGTGGTTCGAATAGATATGCTCTTTAACATACTCTTCGTTACCTTGAGTGATGATGTTACGACCTTTGTAATCATTGAAAGGTTCAGTGAATACTAAGTCTTCTGAAATATCACACAGTTCAACGTTAGTGAATTTCGCTACGTTGGCTTTCTTCTCTGCACGGTTTAGAATCAGATCAGTAGTGCCTAGAGCCGTTTTAGAGAAGTAGCTGATAATTTGTTTATGGAATGATGGGAAAACCTGACGCTCCATCATTTCGTAACGGAAGTTTTTAAATTCCGATACGTCTTCCATAAATGTTACCGACATGACAGGGTCATATAGGTAAACCTCAGGGATCATCTCTGGTGCCAACTTATGCTGAATTTGTAGCATAGTTGCTTCAATTTCACTGCGTTTTACATCCAGTGGGCGACCGCTGGAGCGCAGTACGACGTCCGCTTGCTTCAGAATCAATGAACGATTGTTTTCTTGGTCAGTGATTTTGTAAACATAGTTAATGTTACCGTCACTGAGCTCTTTAATTTCCAGACCATCTGTTTTGCCAAAGAAGTGCAATTTTTCTTCGATGTAGTTAGGAATATCTTCGAAACCTAATTTAAAGTGAGTAGAGTACATGGCTATTTAGCTCCAAAATTTATTATTATTTTCTGCGTAAGATTTCAGATCAAATGGGCTGTAGATACCAATATCAGTCACCACACCATTAACCAGTTTTGGACCGGTAATATCGAATGATGGGTAAATTGATTCCACACCTTCTTCAGTGATGCGTTGACCCATTAATGTCATTGTTTCTAAAGGATCGCGTTGCTCAATCACAACTTGATCGATAGTGGCTAAATCCACATCCGGAATACCCGTTACGTAGTAAGGAATACCAAAGTGTTGAGCCAAAATTGCGATTTGTAGAGTACCAACCTTGTTCACCACATGACCGTCAAGCGTGATGCTGTCCGCGGCTGAGGTGAATATGTTGATGCCTAGATGCTGCATCGCGTATGCAATCATGTTGTCAGCTAGTACAGTGACTTTAATGCCCTGATTTTGCGCCACAGTGGCGGTAAAACGCGCTCCTTGGAAGAATGGACGAGTCTCCGCACAGAAAAACTCGATGTTCTTACCCTGACGTTTCGCTTCACGAATCATGGTGCCGATGATGGTTTCACCAAAGCACTGAGTCAGGATTTTGCCGTTGTCAGGGATTAGCTTAACCAAGTATTTTGCTACTTCACCAATTGCGCTGTAGCGTTTGTTTAAGGAGTGAATCGCATGCTCGAAAATCGCTTGTGATAACACTTCACCAGATTGCATTGCATTGCGAGCCACTTCCAAGCAACCATTCACCACGATAGTCATGCGGTTCACAGTCGTTGGGCGAGCGTGAGATAGGGCATATGCTGCATTCTCTAAAAATGCCATCTGCTCGTCAGCAGACAATGTTTTACATTGGTCAGCAGCCAGCGCCATACCCATTGCAGCAGCCGTGTAAGGGCCTGCACTTTGTGTCACCATATCTGTGATGGCTTGCGCTACTTCTTGGTAGTGAGTGCAACGAACGAATTCTTTTTTGTATGGGTAGACGCGGCGATCCAAAATTCGCACCATACCATCTTCATACCATGCAACATTTTCATATTGCATCATAAACGCGAGTTCGTAATCTTGACGTTCCATGAGTGTTTCCTATGCTGCTTTGGTTGCTGCGATTAGTGCAGTTTTCTTAGAGAAATAAACCATTGAGATTAGAGCCATCACTAGCATTAGCATTGGGTAGAATGCGTAAGGCATTACTGATACTGGTGAAATTTGAGCTAGGCCTGCAACCATCAGGAACTGACCAGCGTATGGCATCAAACCATTCATTGCACAGCCACAGATATCGAGTAGAGAAGCCGTTTGAACTTTGTTGATACCGTATTTCTCAGAGATATCTTTGGCGATAGTACCTGCAGTTAAGATACCGATAGTGTTGTTAGTCGTTGCTAGTGTGATTAAGCTTACTAGGCTAGCAATACCAACTTGGCCGCCAAATGCACCGTTTGAACGCGCTGTGATTTTCTCTAGTAGGAAGTCGATACCACCGTAGTGCTTCATTAGACCAACTAGACCAGATACCACGATGGCGATCATGCCTAGGTTTTGCATCCAACCCATACCACGTTGTACTGATTCAAGCGCTGATAGGTAGTCTAAGCTGCCGTTCATGAAACCAATCACGATACCTGCAACCACACCTAGTGCTAATACGCCCATAACATGCAGACCAGCAAGAGCAGCAACGATGATCAGAACGTAAGGAGTAATGTTGATTAGTGAGTATTCACCAACGACTGTCTCAGCACCGTTACCGAAAGGAATGATCGCTAGCAGAATGATTGTACCGATGATCGCTGGTAGAACAGTGATGAAGTTGTATTTGAATTTTTCTTTTAGTGTTACGCCTTGAGTACGACAAGCCGCGATCGTTGTATCCGATACGAATGAACAGTTATCACCGAACATCGCGCCACCAACAACCGTTGCCATGATTAGCGCAGGGTTACCACCCACTTGCTCTGCAACACCCACACCGATCGGCGCTAGAGCTGTGATTGCGCCCATAGAAGTACCCATCGAGAAAGATAGAATACAACCGATAACGAAAATACCCACTAGAACCATGTTTGAAGGAATGATAGATAGGCCGAAGTTAACTATGGAGTTAACCGCACCCATTTGGTCCGTTACTGAGTAAAATGCACCAGCAAGTAGGAAGATAAGCACCATCATGATGATGTCGCTATCACCTGCTGCTTTAGTGAAGATATTCATCTTCTCTTCGAACGTATCTTTCTTGCCTTTTGGTTGAATTATTAACGCTACAACCACAGAAAGAGTAAACGCCACTAGCAATGGCATACTTGAAAAGTTGTCAGCGTAAACACCAGTTAATACATAAATAACAATGAAGAAAATGAGAGGCAGTAAGCCAATAAAATTACTTTTCTTAGTCATCATTAAAGTCCTATTTAGTAGTCACTTGACTGTATTTTTTAAACGCAACTAACATCTCTTGAACTCCTTCATTACTGATAATATTTGGAGTGCCAAGCAATTTAGCCTTGTAATAAATCTCAGCAGACAACTCTATTTCTTCCGCCTTGTTAAACGCGTTTGCAATATCTTTAGCACCAGCGACTAAACCGTGGTTTGCCATTAAAACGACATATCGTTCTTCCATTGCTTCAAATACATTATTTGCTAATTCTTCCGTTCCATTTAAAGCATAGTTAGCGCAGCGTACATTTGGGCCGCCACAAACTGCGTTTAAATAATATGCTGATGGAATTTCCATCCCTAGAGTTGCTAATGTTGAGGAATAAATAGGGTGAGCATGAACCACGGAATTAATGTCATCACGATTCTTATAGAAAACCGTGTGTAAAGCATATTCCGAAGATGGTCTGTTATCACCTTCTACTACATTGCCATCCAAATCGATAACGACAACATCTTCTGCTGTCATAGTTTCATAATCTATTCCACTTGGAGAGATAATTACTAATTTATCTTCGCGGGAATAAATACTAATGTTGCCACCAGTGCCACGTGTTAAACCTGTGCTGACCATTTTATTGCAATATTTAACGATCAGCTCTCTCTGCTTTTCAAACATCATAGCGAAAGCCTATATATATATTGAGTTTTTAGAAAATATTACGCAGCGATTTCTAGTACGCGAATAATATCTTTGCGTGCTAATTGAATATAACGACCAAGTGTTTCATTGCCGTTTAATGCTTGAATAGCCACTTTGTCGAATTCATTGATTGGAATATTTGATTCAGTCAATGAAGTTGACAGATTCATAGCTTTGAATGCTTGAACAAACCCATTGATTGCGGCTTGTGCTTTCTCTTCTGGGTTGCCTTTTTGAACACCAAACACGTTTTCTGCCAAACGAACTAAACGCTCAAGCTTGTTGTTCTCAATTAAGTAATGCATCCAGGCAGGGAAAATAATCGCCATGCCAGCACCGTGAGTGATATTGTATAGGCCACTGATCTCATGCTCAATGCGGTGTGATGCCCAATCAGAACTACGGCCAGTGTCAAACAAGCCATTATGGCAAATGGTGGCTGCCCACATGTATTCCGCCATTAAATCGTAGTTCGTGTGGTCTTCCATCAGTGCAGGTGAGATGGCGAGTAACATCTTAAGCAAACCTTCCATCATGTAGTCGTTCAATAGTGAACATTCTGTGGTAGTAAAGTAACGCTCAAGAGTGTGTGACATCGCATCAGCAATACCTGATGCTAGCAGTGGTTTTGGTAAGCTATAGGTTAGCTCTGGATTCAAAATTGCAAAACGAGGGAAAAGCTGAGAATTGTCTACGCCTTTCTTAAGTTTAAGCTCATCGTGCGTGATGATGGCGCTTTCAGACATCTCTGAACCAGAACCACAAATGGTAAGAATTACACCTACAGGTAGTACTTGGCTTGGTGTTTCGCTACCGGTAAAGAAATTCCATACATCACCTTGATGCAAAACGCCCATAGCGATCGTTTTTGCTGAATCGATAACGCTACCGCCACCAATCGCCAGAATGAAATCGACACCGATTTCGCGACACATTTGCACGCCTTCTTTTACCCCAGATAGAAGCGGGTTAGGCACAACGTTATTTAGGGTGACGTACTCAATGCCATTTGTTTTTAATGAGTGAGTGACAGCATCAAGTAACCCATTGGTTTCAATGCGATTACCATCATAATGAATCAACACTTTCTTACCAAAAGGTTTGATGTAATCGCCCACTTTAAGGTGTTCATCTTTACCGAAATGAACTTCGGTTTTGCATGTGAACTTAAAATTATCCATGTTACGGCCTAAAGGATAGTGACATTAGAAGTAGAGCAGATACGTTGTTCGTCATCTGTCAGTTTTTTATCGGTTATTAGTACATCAACACAATCAACATCAGATATTTTCATTAAACTGAATGAGTCAAATTTGGTGTGGTCTACAACCAAAATTACTTGCTTGCTGTTTTTCATCATTAAATGACGAATCATTGCTTCATCTTCACTATTATCGTAAAGCCCTTTTTCTAGGTTGAAGCTTGGACAACTAATAAATGCTCTATTTGCGGAAAATTTACTTAAAAGGTCAATTGCAATAGAACCAGTATATGAATCATTGTCATCACAATATATACCACCAATCATAATTAATTTTAGGTGACTGCCTTTTACATAGTCATTTACAATTGATGAGTTTGAAATAATGGATACTTTCTTTTCTGACTTTATTAATTCTTGAACGATGCAAAGTGATGTAGTACTGCAATCAAAAAATACAATGTCGCCATTTTTAATTAAAGAAACTGATTTTTTTGCTAATTCTAATTTTTCTTCAACCAATAAATTTTTACGAACTGTACTTGGTACACCATTATCACTTACGTAACATACTCCGCCGTGAATTTTAACGATATTTGTGCATTCTTCTTGTAGTTTATCGATGTCTCGGCGAATCGTTTCTTGCGATACATTAAATTCTTCACTTAGGTCACTTACTTTGAGCGAGCCTTTTTCTTTTACCATGGCTTCAATAATCGATTTTCTTTGTTGTGCTAGCATTTTTTGTTTTTCCTTATTTTCTGCTGAGTATTAGACAATAAACCTAAAAAAATAACTAAGATAGAAGTCACGAAAAACCACAAATACACAGGTAAAAACCACAACTAAAGTCACATAAAACAACAAAAAGTAATGTGGTTATGTGGTTTTTGGTGGGAATTTAGGTTCAAAGGATCGATTTAACGCTTACTTTATGGAAAAGGAGCGTCAGTCGAGTTGCATGTGATAAACCGTGTTTGTAGTGTTGCTTTGCTTATTTTATAAGGTTTTTGGGCTGATTGGGGTAAAGGGACAGTAAAAACGATAACGTGGGTTTTTCCTGTAGGGTGTGGGAAGTGTGAGGTTAAAGGCGTGATAACTCACATATGCCACACAATACCACATTTTATGGCAAGGCGAAGTTTTAGCGGCAGTGGCTAAGTGGGACTAGTTAAGAAGCAGTGACAATGCTCCGAATCCTGCATCTTGAAGTCACTTGAGTATAGTATCGATATACTAAACAAATCAGTTATGTATCAGTTCTGAAATCTTCGCTGGTTTATGAGAGGATGGTAAAGCTGGCGATAGCCTTTTTGCCGGGTTTGGCTCGTTGTTTTCTCACGTGAGTATCTCGACAAGAGTTGAGTGTGTATATGTGTGGCTTATTGAGGGATTATACAAGCGCCAATATCAACATCAAACGAAAGGGAGTTACGTGATGTTTAAGTATAAACAAGTCAATGTGGTTTTTAAGCAGGAAACCGCCGAAAGCTATCAAGGAATTGAACTCCAGAGTTTCACCCTTAGATCAGATGAGCACCAAGTGCAAACTCAATTTAGTTTCGGAGATGGTTACGCCGAGCAAAGATCCGAGACCCAATTAGTCACTGAGTTGACTCTACCTAATATCATCAAAGTATCATTGCTTCTGCAAAATCAGACGCCACAATTTGCGATAGAAATATTGGGCAGTGGTGAAGAGGTTGTAATGACTGACGCCTTCTATTGGTTCGATGACAGTTTGATTTTCCAAAATGGCCGCAATGACGATCTAACACCAAAATGGACTAATCTGGTTTGCCGAGGCGGTTCATTTGATGAATTCGCTCAAGCTATGGTGAAAGCAATTAGCACCATTAATACCCAAATAGATCAGCAAATGAAACAGGCGTTAGGTGAACAACGCGTACCAAGCCGAGCATTACATTGATAATGGTACCCCCCCCCCCCACTTCAAGACACAGAAGTAAAGATTAAGGACGCTTTACATCATCAGGGCAGTGCTGATGACTGAGTCACTGAGGGTATCATTTTGACCACAGCAGTCTGAGGATTCCTTGTTGTACCAATGCTTGATAACGGCGTTGTCTATTCTAAAAGTCTACGAATCACACAGAGCTAAGGCCAGATTGTAACGTTTCCAGTTAGCAATTTTACCCTTTGGTTTCCCCATGATACGACCTAATGAAGTCGCTTCAATGATCAGATCGCAAAGAGTTAGGATAGTTGATCCTGGTTTGGGCAAAATGTCATAAATTGGCAAATCCGATGCAATAGTTGCATCACCGTCAGGGAACAAAGTCCTGCTGTGACTTGTCATCGATAAAAAGATCCAGCACATCCGCATTGAGCAGAACTTAGTGTGCACTGCATGCACCTGACCGCCTTCTGCTACCGTCACACCCATCAATCCCGATGAAACATAGTCACCGCGAAACGTATCAACCTTGCTATCGAGTTGAGATTTAAAGGTAGGGTAAGACGTCTTATTTGTTACACATAGTTCATGGGTGACCTTGACAATATCCAGATTTCGATTGATGGCAAGCGACTGATCTTTGGTCAACAGGCTGATCTTGATATGGCAGGGGTAACCGGCTCCTGTCAAATCCCGAGGCATAGCTTTACGAAAATGGAACACGCCCGGAGGCATTTTTTGTAGGTACATATGTCTCACCTCTTTATGTGGGTGTGACATTTCTTTGCAGAGATTCAAAAAATCCTTTGAATTTCTGAGAGTTTTTGAGAAAAAATGTGGCGGAGGGATAGGGATTGACGCAGTCGCTGCGCTCCCTTGCCCTTCGGGTCGTTGCCTGTTTCCGACTTCGTCGGGGCAACGTTGTCTCGCTTCGCTCGGCTGAAGACATACCGTCCCTCCCGTCTAGGCTTCTGCACCCTATCCATAAAGTGGCATGAAAACGCAAAAAGGCCGCTGAAATCTCAGCGGCCTTTTCTAATGTGGCGGAGGGATAGGGATTTGAACCCTAGATACGCTATTAACGTATGCCGGTTTTCAAGACCGGTGCTTTCAACCGCTCAGCCATCCCTCCGAACGCGGCGAATACTATACGCAGGAGGTTTGGCTGTAAAGGGAATTTTCAACCACAGTGGTTTGATTGTGCAAATTTACACCAATTGCACAATCAGTAACCCTTTTAAACCTTGAAATGCCCGACCAAAGAACTGAGGCGACCCAGTGAGTCACGCATTGAGTTGGTGTAGGTAAGGTTCTCCGCTGCTGCTGTACGGCTCTCCTCAACCACTTCCTGGACATGCTGGGCTCGCTGGTTAGCCGATTCCACTACGGAGCGCTGCTCCGCCGCCGCTGTCGCAATTTCCTCATTCATTTGATTGAGGTTGTTAATGGCTGCGGAAATACGTTCAAGTGCATCACCTGCATCACCCGCCAGCTTCACGGTGGTTTCGCCCCCTTCCTTCGACCGGTTCATGGATTGAACCGCATCATTCGCACCACGCTGCAAACTTTCTATCATACCCTGGATTTCGTTGGTGCTGTTTTGCGTCCGGGAAGCCAGCGTCCGGACTTCATCTGCTACCACTGCAAAACCACGACCCTGCTCACCGGCTCGCGCAGCCTCAATCGCTGCATTGAGTGCCAGCAAGTTCGTTTGTTCAGCAATGTCCCTGATTACATCCAAAACCGACACAATTCGGTCTACTTCGGTATTCAGTTGGTCAATAACACTGGCACTTTTGTCGATGTCTCCTGCCAACCCCTGGACAGAAGCCACTGCTTGACCCACCACCTGACGGGCGGACTCGCCGTCTGTGCTGGCGCTTCTTGACGCATCAGAGCAGCTTCGCGCGTTTGAGGTAATACTGTCGGCGGCGTTATTTACCTGGTTTATCGCGTTTACAACCGCTTCGACATCCTGGCTCTGTTCTTCAACGCGCTCGCTGACTTTTCCTGACATCTCGGAAATAGCACCGATAGATTGGTTCAGGCTATTTGACTCAACAGCGATCTGAGACACCAGATCCTGAATTTTAGCGACAAATCCGTTGAATGCTCTTCCCAGTCCCGCAATCTCGTCTTTACCGCTATCATTGACACGCTGGGTCAGATCCCCTTCACCCTGCGCAATGTCGTTCAGGCTATGCAGGAGTTCACCGATAGGCTTGGTGATTGCACGCAACAGCGCCGCGGTGACAAAGACGCCAATCGCCATACCGGAGCCCCATACCAACACCAGGGTAGAAACAGCCGTTAACACAGCTTCTGCAGCGGCTTCGTCTGCAGAATCCGCAATTGCATCAGCAGAACCAGCTAATTTTTCCAACTCCGCATCAGCGGTAATAATGTACGACTCCAATTCTTCTGTGTACCTGTCTGCGGCAGTTTCAGCCTCAAGCTGGTCCCGGTAACTGTCAAAAAGGCGCTCATCCTCATTTGCCAATCGGTTCCATTTCTCAAAGTTCGCCCGGAGTGCAACCGCATCATCCTTATCTTCCTGGGTCTCAGCAAGATCATCCAAAATGGTCATAAGAGACAAAACCTGAATGGAAAGCGCATCGAAGTTTTCCCTTACCTCACCCAGTTTGGAGGCATCTTCTTCAGCAAGGTACTCACCCGCGGTATCCTGCATCTCAATGACATAGCGCTGTAACTTCAATGCTGCTTCAACAACCGGATAGTCCCTCTCAAAAAGCTCCCCGAGGACATCGTTAACCTCTTGCGCCGTGGAGCCTACGGTAGCTGCAAGTACATCCCCGCGATCTTCAGCTTTGGCCATCTCTTCTTCGTTTTCTAACGCAAATTCGTCAAGTGCGACAATCAGCTCACCACCAATTTCATCAAATTTATCCAGCAGTGATTTGGCTTTTTCTTCTTCGAGAAGCTCATCAGTATGCGCCTGGTACATTTTGTCGATTGCAACTGTCAGGCTCTCGTTAGCAGCCATCGCAGCAGAAGCAAAACTGATCTCTTCGCCTGACAAAAGGCTTTCAAGTTCTTTGAATGAATCGTTGTATACCTTGTCCAGCTCGGCAAACCTTGGGTACAGGCTCTTGATCTCCTCCAGACTTTCAGACGCCATGATTTCATTAGCCACCTTACCCTGTTCCCACAGAGAGGCAATCATGTCATCTGTTGCTTCGATGGTAGGCGTTATGTCATCAGAAAGAACATTGATTTCACTTTCCAGTTTCCAAAGATAATTCAGGCCAACTCCAGCGGTAACAGAAAGCAATATAAGCAATACCAAAACCCCAGTAATCAACCTTCCTTTTATCGTTTTTAACATGTTCCAAATCCCTCAAAATTAACAAAAACCGCAACAGAAATGGCAACCCGTATTCAAAATGTAGACTATGTGGCGTCTCACATGTGATTTTATGTAACCTAAATGCGACATATCGAAGCCCGACACGCTTATTGAAGCTTTATTCGCCTATCAGATGATAGTTTGTTCACCTACACAGCGATTTACGTATTTCTGACGATAACACCACACCAAATGCGCTATCATTCCGGCCTTTCAGCTTCACCCTTCCTCTGGAATAACGAATTAACCCTGTGATGCATTACAAAAAACAACTTGAGTACCGCTATCCAAAAGGGCTGTTTTCAATGCTCAGCGTGTACTCCTTTACGGGTGCCGCCATTTTGGCCTCGACCATTTTTTCTTTGCTTTTGTTCCTGTCTATCGACGACAACCCACTGATGAAGTGGCTGTTTGGCGCCCTGGCAATCATTTTCGAGGCAGGGAAATTTTACGCCTGGTATGAGTACGGCGAACGCAAGGCTCACCGGAACTTCAGCGGGGCAGCCTCAGCACTGTGTTTCTATTTGGTACTGGCTGCCATTTCGATCGGTGGAAGCATCGGGGGCATCAACTCAGCAACCAACACAGCCAAAAGCCATGTTGCTATAGAACAAGCAAAAGTGGATGCCTACAACCGACAAATTGCTGCCATTGATGACCAAATTACCCTGAATAATCAGGCAGCTGAGAAATATATCCAGATGGAGCGCATCGCGACCGGTGTCCAGCGGATTCAGGAGCAAAACAAGAAGCTGCGCCAGGAGCAGCAACGGCTCGCAATGGAGCGAGACAATCTCCCTCCGGTAGCACAGGGTTCTGTATTGGGCTTGATCGACAGCCTTGCCAAAGCCTTCCATGTCTCTGCGCCCGATGCCCAGCTTGGACTGGTGGTTTTCCTTTCGGTTCTACTGGATTTCTTTGCGGCATTTTTTGTCGGTGTCATAGGAGAGGAAAACCGGTTCCGTCACTACTACCGACGCTTTGGTGCTTTTACTATCGATGCGTACGCTGAACCGGTTCCTGCAGGATTTCTTACCGACCAAAGAGAAGACACACTAGGTGAGATGACAACCGCTGATGTTTCGAACGAAGAAGCGCCTGCTGAACCACCGAAGACGCTGGCTGAAAAAGTGATGGAAGCGCTAAGCTCAGAGAGTATTCCCTGTACCAAGCGTGCTGTCGCCAAGCACTTCAGTGTGCCGGCAGAGGAAGTGGACTCGCTGTTCAGTGACTTTATGGAGCGGGGTTACCTCGGTAAAAAGGCCAATAACCACTACCATTGGGTAGGGGAAACAGCCTGACAGACAAAGAGCGCCAATCGGCGCTCTTTTTTTAGGTCATCACCCTAGAGGCTTTCCATTATATTCGCCTGTCAGCGTTTTCAGGTAAGCGGTGATTTTGTCTACTTCACTTTGGCTTAACGTGACACCAACCTGGTACTTCGCCATATCTGCTACAGCCTGCTCCAGTGTCTGGGCGCTGGCATCGTGGAAATACGGAGCAGTCAGAGCGACATTGCGCAACGTAGGAACCTTGAACCGGTGCATATCAAGTTGATCGCCGGTGACATTGTAACGACCATTATCAACCTTGACGGGATTGCCACGATCGGCAAAGTAATCTGCTTTCAGGCCCATTACTTCGAAGGTCTGCCCGCCCATTGCTTCACCCGCATGGCAGGTATCACATTTGTTACTTTTGAACAGGGCGTAACCTTCTTGCTCTTCCTTGGTCAACGCATTTGCATTCCCTTTCAGGTACTGGTCAAAACGGCTGTTTGGCGTCGTTAACGTCTTCTCAAACTCAGCGATAGCATCAGTGATGTTGCCGGCCGTGATACCATCCGGGTAAAGCGCCGTAAACTGGGCTTGCATCGCAGGATCCTGGTCAAGTTTATCGATAATCTGCTTCCAGGATGTGGAGGCCATTTCTATCGGGTTGAGTGGCGGCCCCCCAGCCTGTGCCTGCAGATCTTTCGCCCGGCCATCCCAAAACTGGTGAATATTGAATACTGCGTTATAGACGGTCGGCGCATTTATTGGCCCTTTGGCTCCGCCTACGCCGGTGGATGTCTTCAACCCATCCACACCTCCATGGGAAAGTGAGTGGCAACTTGCACACGACACCGTATTGTCCCCGGACAACCGGGTATCATGGTAGAGCGAATCCCCCAATTTCACCTTGTCTTCGTTTACCCTGAAAGTGGTATAAACAGGTTGTACCGCTTCATTCTTGAAAGCAGGTGAAGCTGGGTTACGTGGGTGTTGTGTAGTACGGGATTCAGTCACCCAATTTAGCACTGTGTCCCTTTCCTGCTGAGACATATCGGCAGCCCAATGCATGGTCAGGTAGAGCGCAGGAGGCATAGAGCCCTCTTCCATTACACTTTCAATCTTTGCCAGATCTGTGTCTGTTATTGGTTTGCCTGAACGCATTGCCGCCAGAACAGGTTCAATACGGAAATGACGCAAACCCTGGTCGATATCATGTTCCATGAGCTGTTTGGCGACCGGAAGGTTAGCATAAAAAGGCATCTCGCTGTTTTTGCTGTGACAATATTCGCAGCCCTTATCTGCCACGATTCCATAAACCTGTCTGGTAAGTGGTGTCATTGAATGTGTGTCAACACCTGTCAGGCGCTTTTGCGTCAAAAGGTTATCATCATAGTGAACGTACGCGACAGTCGACAGGTAGCCTACGGCACCCAGGCCGATGAGCAGCTTTAACTTTCCCATTTAATTTCCTTTTTATTTTGAAGGCAGGGAAAGGTAAAGGCTTGTCTTGGTACGATCAAAATGAAAAAACCGAACGCTTCAATTGACCATTTCGATAAAACATTATAGCAACATTGCAATGCATCAATGATTCATAAGCTTACCTTCAATATGTTTCTATATTGAAAAAGAATAAACATATATTAAACAGCATTCAATTTGTCCGGGATCAATATTCATACCGAGAAAAAATAATCAAACACGCAGCATTACTTAATATTTTATTTAATCTTCCCCATTGATAAACGATCCAATAAAAATCTGTTTTCACAACTTTAAGATGACATAAAATAATATTAAAACGCAGAAAACCTTAGAATTATCAGTGATGCAAGTCACATTATCCCTCCACTAGAAGCACGTTATTAATCAGACACAAAAGGGAGTTTCACTTACTCCAAATGTTAATAAAATGATTTTACGCGACGCACATCACATTTGCATAAAGCAATACGAAAACGTTTGCATGTTAATCAAATCACGATCTCATAAAAATACCGAATTAAAGTATTAACTCTATCTTGTTTGAACAAATATTTAGCGCTACTGTCCTTCTCGCCGATTAATGGCATTTTTTAAGGACAGAAAAATGAATAAAAAAATATTAGCAGCAGTTTTGGCATCTCTTTTAGCTGGTACTACTCACGCCGCCACAATTTATAAAAATGACAACGGCGACAATATTAAAGTTTACGGTGGTGCAGAAGTTGGTGGCACTTTCGTTTCCGATACTGACAAAACACCTTTTGGCCCGGATACAACTTATGTTGATGACTCTTTCGCCACTATTGGTCTGAAAGGTCAAACCGGTAACTTTTTTGCAAAATTTGAAGTAGACGCTGAGCGTCAGGACTGGACGAAAGACAACAATATCCGTCTGGTTGTAGACAAAATGGTCGTTGGTTTTAACTTTGCCAAAGGCCAGTCCATTGAATTCGGCCGCACTGATACCGCTTATGACAAAGTGGATGGTTTCGGCGACATGACCAATGAATTGGGCGTAGGCATTTCAGAAGCCGGTGACCAGGACAATACCATTCGCTACACCGGTGATTTTGGCAAGATCAAACTGTCTGTTTCCCACTCAATGGAAGGTTGGGATGGTGATACCTATAAGGATACTTTGACAAACGACAAAGGACAAATTATTGGCATCAAAGGTGAGCCTGTAAAATATAGCTATGAAACCGACTCGTTATATGGCCAGGTAACCAATGGATACATCGGTTACTATGGAGACAGCTTCACGGTAATTGCCGGCGCAGAGCATGGTGACGAAACTGACATTTACTCACTGCATAGCCAGCTGAAACTAGGCAAATTGACGTTAGGTGGGTTGATTTTTGATGAAACCAAAAACTTCAATGGTGGCACTGATTCCAGTGAGTTCGGTGCCAATATCGGCGGCAAATACGCCATTACTGACCAAATGAACCTGCTGGCCTCATTTAACTATTCAGACATCGACACTTATACAAGCAAAGCATATTTCGGCGTTTTTGGTGCTGAGTACATGTATGCCAAGAACATCAAACTGGCAGCAGAAGTAGCGGTAGGTGATGTTCTTGAAACCAAAAATGCCAATAAGGAAGGCGTTTGGGATACCGGTGCGCTGGGCTACCTGAAAGCTTACTACTGGTTCTAACCTCCCCTGATATTGATTTAAGAGCCCCTCACCGTCCTTTTCGGGGGGCTCTTCTCCCCTGCTTCGAGGCAATCATGAAAAAAACAAATCTCGCACTTTCGCTGCTGGCCTTGTCTGTCTCTGCCGGCTGTTTCAGTCAGGCTGCTATTGCCCAGAACTGGCAACAAGACAAGACTTACAACATCACCATTCTCCACACCAACGATAACCACGGTAACTTCTGGCAAAACGGTAACGGTGAAATCGGCATGCCGGCTCGTGCCACACTGATTAAGCAGATCCGTGAAGACGTAGAGAAAGCAGGCGGTTCTGTGCTGCTGCTCTCCGGTGGCGACATCAACACCGGTGTTCCAGAGTCTGATCTTCAGGATGCTGAACCGGATTTCCTTGGCATGAACATGATTGGTTACGATGCGATGGCTGTTGGTAACCACGAATTTGATAACCCGCTTGACGTGCTGGCGAAGCAGGCTGGCTGGGCGAAGTTCCCCTTCCTTGCCGCTAACATCTATAAAGATGGCAAGCGCATGTTCGAACCTTACAAAATTTTCGATAAGCAAGGCGTTAAAATTGCGGTTATCGGCCTGACGACCGAGGACACTGCCAAGATTGGTAACCCTGAGTATATTTCAGCTGTCACTTTCACTGACCCGAAAGTGGAAGCAAAGAAAGTGATTGAAGAGCTCAAGCGTGACCATAATCCGGACATCATCATTGCCGCTACCCATATGGGCCACTACGCCGATGGCAAGCACGGCTCAAACGCGCCGGGTGATGTACTGCTGGCCCGTTACCTCAACAAGGGCGATCTGGATATGATCGTGGGCGGTCACTCTCAGGAGCCGGTCTGTATGGAAGGCGTGAACCAATACGCCGATTTCAAGCCGGGTGACACCTGTAAACCGGATGTACAAAATGGTACTACCATCGTTCAGGCGCACGAATGGGGCAAATATGTCGGCCGTGCTGATTACACGTTCAAGAACGGTGAATTTACCCTTAAATCTTATGAACTGATTCCTGTTAACCTGAAGAAAAAAGTAGAGGTTGATGGTAAGAAGGTTCGCGTCTTCATCCAGGATGAAATTGTTCAGGATCCGGATGTCCTCAAAGCACTGAAACCATTCAAAGAGAAAGGACAGGCAGCGCTGGATATCGTCATCGGCCACACCAATGGCGAACTGGTTGGTGAGCGCAGCATTGTGCGTAACAACCAGACCAACCTTGGCCACATGATTGCCGAAGCACACAGGGAACGCGCAAAGGCAGACTTTGCGGTGATGAACTCCGGTGGCGTCCGTGCATCCATTCCAGCCGGTGATGTGTCGTACAAAGATGTACTGACTGTTCAGCCATTCGGAAACATCATCACTTACGTGGATATGACCGGTAAGGAAGTACAGGATTACCTGAACGTTGTCGGCACCATGACCAAGGACTCCGGCGCTTACGCTCAATTTGCCGGTATAAGCATGACCGTGGACGGTGACAAGGTTACAAACATCAAGATTGGCGGCAAACCGCTGGATCCGAAAGCCACCTATCGCTTTACTGTGCCTTCGTTCAACGCAGCCGGCGGTGACGGTTATCCGAAGATTTCTGACCACCCGGCATTCGTAAACACCGGATACGTGGATGCAGAAGTACTCAAAGAATTCATTGAGAAAAACTCACCTATCGACGTTTCCAAGTACGAACCGAAAGGCGAAATTGCTGAAAAGTAATTGGCACTAATGACCCGCTGCCCTCGTGTGGCGGGTTCTTTTTGCTTCCTGTTACTCTCGCTGCCGTTTAATTGAACCAGTTGCCACTTAATCCCGCCATAAACCATTCATAAGTTTGCGCTGCCGCTTACCCGCCCATAGTGCCACTCAGCATGCTATTCCGCCTCTTAACCACTGGGCTGGTGCACCATTGCCGATTAGCGTTTACATTCGCTATCGTGCATAAACTCGATAAGGACTCTTGCTATGTTGTGGTTCCTCACCTGCGTAGCCGCGCTGATTGGTGGCTATTTTATTTACGGTGCTTTTGTAGAAAAAATCTTTGGTATCAATGAAAAGCGCGTAACACCCGCCCATACCAAAAACGACGGTGTTGACTATGTACCCATGTCTACACCCAAGGTTTATCTGGTACAGCTTCTGAATATTGCCGGTGTTGGTCCTATCTTCGGCCCTATTATGGGTGCCCTCTACGGCCCGGCTGCCATGTTGTGGATTGTGGTGGGTTGTATCTTTGCAGGTGCCGTGCACGATTACTTCTCAGGCATGCTTTCAATCCGCAACGGCGGTGCATCAGTTCCAACCATCACTGGTCGCTACCTGGGTAATGGCGCAAAACACTTTATGAATATCTTTGCCATTATTCTGCTGTTGCTGGTTGGCGTGGTTTTCGTTTCGGCTCCGGCAGGTATGATTACCAACCTGGTCAACGAGCAGACCAGTTTTGATCTCAGCATGACCACCATGGTCGTGGTGATTTTTGCCTACTACATCCTGGCGACCATTGTCCCTGTCGACAAGATTATCGGCCGCTTCTACCCGTTCTTCGGTGCCCTGTTGATTTTCATGTCTATCGGCTTGATGACAGCTATTGGCCTGTCTGACGAACACACTGTGATGGGTGGTTTCACCGTAAGTGACATGTTCACTAACCTGAACCCTAACGACATGCCTCTGTGGCCTGCCCTGTTTATCACTATTGCATGCGGAGCAATCTCAGGCTTCCACGCAACCCAGTCTCCTCTGATGGCTCGTTGTATGGAAAACGAGAAAAACGGCCGCTTCGTGTTCTACGGAGCAATGATTGGTGAAGGTATTATTGCCCTGATTTGGTGTACAGTTGCCCTGTCTTTCTTTGGCTCACTGGAAGCCCTTTCTGACGCAGTTTCTAACGGCGGCCCGGGGAACGTAGTATACGGCGCATCCTTTGGTCTGCTGGGCGTATTCGGTGGTGTCATTGCATTCCTGGGCGTAGTTATTCTGCCTATCACTTCCGGTGATACCGCCTTCCGCTCAAGCCGCCTGATCCTGGCTGAATACTTCAACATGGAACAGAAAACCCTGCGCAACCGCCTGGTAATCGCTGCGCCATTGTTTGTTATCGGTGCCATCCTGACCCAGGTAGACTTCGGTATCATCTGGCGTTACTTCGGCTTTGCCAACCAGGCGACTGCGGTGATGATGCTTTGGACAGCTTCCGCTTACCTGCTGCGTCATAACAAACTACACTGGATCACTACAGTACCGGCAATGTTCATGACCTCTGTGTGCGTAACCTTCATTCTGAACAACAGCACACTCGGCTTCGGTCTGCCAATGAACATCTCTACCGGTGCTGGCGTGTTCTTTGCCCTGGCTGTGGCTGCCTATGTGATTAAACTCTCCAAAGGTAAAGGTGATATTGACCTCGCTGATGAAGAACAGCCAGAGCGCGTAACTGAAACCGCTTAATTAACTGAAGAGTTAACCTTGAGCCTGCTTCGGCAGGCTCTTTTTGTTTTAAAATGCCCAAAACCGACTTTTGAGTTTGCTATGGAACTGGTTATCTCATTGCTTCAGCAAATGTGCGTGTATCTGGTACTGGCCTACATGCTGAGCAAAACCCCCATTATTCTTCCGCTGTTGAACATTTCACACCGGTTAAGCCATCGCATTATTTGTTATGTCCTGTTTTCCGGCTTCTGTATTTTAGGAACCTACTTTGGCCTTCATATAGATGATGCCATTGCCAACACCCGGGCTATTGGCGCAGTAATGGGTGGCCTGTTTGGTGGGCCGGTAGTGGGGTTTGCCGTCGGGTTAACCGGAGGGATTCACCGTTATACACTGGGTGGTTTCACCGACCTTGCCTGTGCCATATCAACCACTGCGGAAGGCTTGATTGGTGGGTTGCTCCATATCTATTTAGTGAACCGCAACCGAGCAAATCTGCTCTTTAACCCGGCGGTTGTGTTTGCCGTCACCTTCATTGCTGAAATCGTGCAGATGTTGCTTCTGCTGCTTGTCGCCAAACCCTTCCACCAGGCTTACGATTTGGTGTCTGTTATCGCAGCTCCGATGATCATTTCCAACTCCATTGGCGCCATGCTCTTTATGAGTATCCTTCAGGACAGGAAAACCATCTTTGAGCGCTACTCCGCAACCTATTCCCGGCGTGCACTGACCATCGCCGATCGTTGTGTCGGGATACTCCATACCGGGTTCAACAGCGAAAACGCCGCCAAAATAGCGCGAATTGTTTACGAGGAAACTCAGGTTGGTGCGGTAGCCATCACTGACAATGAAAAGATACTGGCTTTCGTTGGCATCGGCGACGACCACCATATTCCCGAAACCCGGATTTCATCCAAAAGTACTTTGGACGCGATGAGCCAGGATCACATTATCTACCTTGATGGCGTTGAACACCCTTATCAGTGCTCCCTCTCCCCAACTTGCAAGCTGGGCTCAGCGCTGATTATCCCGCTCCGTTCTGGCGATGAGGTGGTTGGCACCATCAAGCTTTATGAACGCAAGCATAAACTGTTTTCCACTATCAACATGTCGATGGCAGAAGGCATCGCACAGTTACTTTCCAGCCAAATCCTGTTCAGTGGCTACCTGCAACAAAAATCCCTGCTGACCCAGTCGGAAATCAAACTCCTGCAAGCCCAGGTAAACCCTCATTTCCTGTTTAACGCCCTCAATACTATCAGCGCTGTAATAAGGCGTAACCCGGATAAGGCCAGGGAACTCATCCAAAACCTGTCCCAGTTTTTCCGAAGCAATCTCAAACAGAACATTGAAACTGTCACCCTGCGCGAGGAACTGGCGCACGTCAACGCCTACCTGAGTATTGAAAAAGCACGCTTTACTGACCGCCTCAATGTCGACATAGATATTGACGAGTCCCTGCTCGATATTCAGCTTCCGAGTTTCACCCTTCAGCCGCTTGTAGAGAACGCAATCAAGCACGGCATCTCAAATTTACTGGAAGGAGGCACCATCCGGATTTACAGCGATAAATCACCAGACGGCTGCACAATCACCGTTGAGGATAATGCCGGCAGTTACCAGACGCCGGAGCACAATCACAAAGGATTAGGGATGGAAATCGTTACTAAACGGTTGGAAAACCACTTTGGACGTGATTCATCGCTAAAAATCACCAGCGAACAGGACCAATTTACTAGGATGACGTTTATTATCCCCACCGCTTAAACAGTATGAGGATGGCTTGCGGGATGTTAACGGCACTTGTTATCGACGATGAGCAGTTTGCTCGGGAAGAACTTGCAGATTTGCTCGCCGAAACCGGCGAGATTGAGGTTGTCGGTGAAGCCCCCAATGCCATCATCGGATTGAAGAAAATTAATGAACTTCGTCCGGATGTCGTCTTTGTAGATATCCAGATGCCCCAGGTAACTGGTATCGAACTTCTTGGTATGCTGGACCCGGATACAATGCCCCACGTGGTATTTGTCACCGCCTATGACCAATATGCTATCCAGGCATTTGAGGACAACGCATTTGACTACCTGTTAAAGCCCGTTGCACCGAACCGCCTTTTGAAGACCGTTCAAAAACTGACAAGATCTATTCAGCGCCAGATGATCCGGCAAAACGTTTCTGCCATTGCCCCTGAAACCCTGTCACAAATCCCGTGTACCGGACACAACCGGATTATCCTGATTCCAGCCAGCCAGGTAGAAAGCGTTTACACCGATTTAGCCGGTGTCCATGTGTGCTCCGCCACACAAACTGCCAGTACCCAGCTCACGCTTAAAACCCTTGAAGAGAAAACACCGCTTATCCGCTGCCACCGCCAGTACCTGGTAAATGTGCAACACATTCGCGAAATCAAATTGTTGGACAACGGCTTGGCGGAAGTTTTTACCACCAGCAATTTCACGGTTCCGGTGAGCAGGCGATATTTGAGGGTTTTGAAGGAAGTGATTGGGGTTGTGGGGTGAGGAAAGCCGAATCACTTTATCGGTGATTCGGCCAAATCATATACTTAGTGTCAGAATACGAATTGAGACACCAGGTAGCCGCCTGCAACAGCAGAAGACACCATAACGAAACCAGGAAGGATATAACTGTGGTTTACAACGTATGTTCCCAGTTTGGTTGTTCCTGTACGGTCGAATGACACGCAACCGATCTGACCTGCGCCTGGTACGATGAAATCACCGCAGGTAGCCGGATACATCGCAACCAGTAGACCCGGAGGAATCCCCATTGCCGCGCCCAGTGGCATCAATGCCGACACCGTTGCAGATGGACTGAAGATAACCGCTGAGAAGCAGAACAAAATGAGGCCAAACAGCATTGGGGCGCTTTCGACCATTCCTTCAAATGTCGTTTCAAAGAACGGCTGATAAGCATTGAAGAATGTACCGGTCATCCAGGAAATTCCGAACACACCCACCACACCAATCAGGCCGGAACGGAACACTGAGCCTGATGCAAACTTATCGCTGGGCACCTTCGCAAAAACAATGATGAATAGTGCGGCAGCAAGCATCACCATCTGGATAAGCATTGGCGTAGAAAGAACGACTGTTTTGCCGTCGATATCCCATGAAGGCAGCATGCCCTTAAATGTACCGAACAGAATAACGGTCGCAACACCAAGACCAAAAATCAGAACGCTGCGCTTGGTACCTTTGGTCGGCTCAGCATCTACTTTCTGGGAAGGCTCATCGACTTCATCATGAAGAAGTTTGTATTCACCAGATGCAACGCGACGTTGGAATTCAGGGTCTTGCTCAAGCTCTAAACCACGCTTATACACAAATGCACAACCTGACAGCGTACCAATCAGGAAAGCAGGCATACTTACCGCAAGGATCTGGAAAAGCGATACATCGTACATAGACAGCGTTGCAATCATACCTGCTGTCGCAGCACTCATCGGGCTTGCAGTGATAGCGATACCGGAAGCAATTACCGCCATCGACATTGGGCGCTCAGGGCGTATTTTTGCTTCTGCCGCCACTTCCGCAATAACCGGGTATACAGCGAACGCGACATAAGACGTCCCACAAAATACCACGAACATAGAAGAAATTAACGGGCCAAGGAAAGTGATTGCACTGGGCTTTTTACGCAGCAGTTTTTCAGCCACACGTACGAGAAAGTCCAGTCCGCCTGCACCTTGTAAAACACTGGTACAAGCAATAACGGCGATAATGATCAGCAGTACGGTTACTGGCGGTGACGCTGGCTGCAGACCAAACCCAAGAACCAGAATACATACGCCAAGACCACCTGCTGCACCTAATCCTACACCACCAAACCGGCCACCGACGCCGATACACAAAAGGACTACAGATAATTGCAGCCAAAATTCAATACTCATAAAAACTCCTGCCATATGTTAATAAACACACAGCAACTTCAAAGTTAATATTAATAAAAAGCCAGCCTGGTTCAGACTGGCTTTTCTATTTGATTATTCGGAAATAGTATTTTCAGAAGCGTCGAACTGAGTATTAAACCCCTCAGTAGCCAAACCACCGAAACAAATTTCCTCAGCTCGTTTTATCTGAATTTCCACTGCTTGTGGAGCAGTGCCGCCGTAAGAATTACGCGCAGCCACACACGCCTCTAAAGTAATATCCTGATAGATGTCTTCTTCAATTGACGTATGGAATGAACGGAATTCATCAATAGAAAGTTCATCAAGTTTCTTTTCATTCTTAATACAGTAATTAACTGCTGAACCAACAACATGGTGAGCTTCACGGAATGGAATACCTTTACGCACCAAATAATCCGCCATATCGGTCGCCGTTGAGAAACCACGGTCTGCGGCATTGCGGGTGTTGGCTTCCAGAATCACCATCTTCTCGATCATTGGTGTCATTACTTGAAGAGACAACTGCAGGGTATCCATTGAGTCATATACCGCTTCTTTGTCTTCACTCATATCGGTATTGTACGCCAGAGGCAGACCCTTCATGGTTGTCAGGATTGCTGTCAGGTTGCCGTACATCCGGCCGGTTTTACCGCGAATTTTCTCTGCGATATCCGGGTTCTTCTTCTGAGGCATAATGCTTGAGCCAGTACAGAAGTCATCAGACAGTTCAATGAACTTAAAGTCCTGGCTGGAGAACAGCACAATCTCTTCAGACAAACGGCTCAGGTGCATAAAGCAGATTGCCGCAGCCGCATTGAATTCGACCATATGGTCACGGTCGCTCACAGAGTCAATACTGTTGTGCGTAGGCTCATCAAAGCCAAGTAGTTCTGCGGTATAAAAACGGTCGATAGGGAATGTTGTTCCTGCCAATGCAGCAGAACCCAGCGGACACTGGCCCATACGCTTATAAAGGTCTTCAAAACGTGAGTAGTCACGCTGAAGCATCCAGAAGTAAGCCATGATCCAATGAGAGAAAAGAATTGGCTGGCCGGTTTGCAGGTGAGTGTAACCCGGCATGATCACATTCATTTCTTCCTTCGCACGCTTGATTATCACTTTCTGCATAGTGCGAATCAGAGCCAGGTTATCTTCGATAACTGCGCGCATGTGCATTTTGGAATCAAGTGTAGTCTGGTCATTTCGGCTACGGGCTGTATGCAGCTTACCACCCACAGGACCGATAATTTCAGTCATACGCTTTTCGATAGACATATGAACATCTTCATCTGCCGTATCGTAGACAAACTTGCCTTCTTCTACTTCCTTGGCAACCGCATTTAAGCCAGAAATAATTTGTTCCGCTTCTTCTTGAGAAATGATGTTCTGCTTAGCAAGCATTGTTGCGTGCGCAATGCTTCCCTTTATATCAACAGGGAACAGGCGCTTCTCAATCAGAATAGTCGCGTTAAATTCTTCTACAAGTTTATTAGTAGGCAGATCAAATCTACCGCCCCACAGTTTTGCGGACATAATTAGCCTCTATTTAATTTATTAAATATAAATGGTTTGAGAAAATCAGACAAATAAATCTCGCTGAATTCTAGATATAAGAATTCAATATATTTATTTGATTAATTGAGATTTCCAGCTTATAGCTAAAAGAATAGATATCAGGTGACCGTATCGAAAGACAGTCGACGATAATTTCCTTGAAAGGTTGGCATTTCTAACACGTAAATTCCCTTTATTTATGTTAGTCAGAGCGTATCTGCTAACTTTGTTGTGGTAGCAAAATATCTCTTTTTATAAAAAGAATAAAGTGTTTAGCTTCACAAAATGATAATTGAATTACTTTCCCAAGAGATGATTGTTGCATGACTGTTAATGCAAACAATTAAAACACCCTTTGATGGATGATGCGGCTGATAATTATAGATACAATTATCAATGTAAATAATCCACCTGCATAGCAGGTGGCTTTGACCTTGCCCCCTAGAAGGGGGCTTCACACTCAGTCTGGTAACTCCAAGTTCATCTGGCGTTGATACTCCGCTTTCGATTCTTTGTCTTGATGCCTTACGTAACGACGAATGATTTCTTCGTTAGCTCCCACTGAATCCACGAAATATCCCCTTTGCCAAAAGTGATTTCCCCACAGCTTTTTCTTTCGTAGATAGGGAAATTTCGCAAACAGCCGTATGGCTGTTCGACCTTTCAAATATCCCATTAACTCCGAGACACTCTAGCTTGGTGGAGTTCTCACTACAAGATGGACATGGTCTATCTGAACATTTAGTTCTACCACCCTACACTTTTTCATATCGCAGAAAACTTGGATGCAACGATAGACCTCCCTACCAACTTTTCCTTTCAGGATTTTGTAGCGATACTTTGGGGTCCAGACAATGTGATACTGACAACGATAAAATACATGTGATGCTGAGTCGTATCTGCTCATGCTATTTACTCCTTTGAATTGCTGGTAACAATCGAAGGTAGTATTTAGCATGAGCGCTTTACGGGCATAGCCCCGATGAAACGTTTACCACCTCCATAGGAGGTGGTTTTAAAGTTCCAATAAAAATACGTTATATATTCAAACCTTTATATACCCCAGATGTTGGAATTAAAATACACACATTCATGACTACTTTATTCAACACCCTATTACGTGAATTAATTTGCAACTTCAAAAGTATATAAGATTAATATCAATTAGTGAGCGTTTATCTGGTTTAACAAGACTAAGAGAATTTGAATAACTCCTCTCTGTATAACGCATACCAGCTTCAGGGGTTTAAAACCAGCAGCTTCGTTTTGCAAACGCAAAAAGGCCACTGAAAACTCAGTGGCCTTTTCTAATCTGGCGGGCTACATGGGACGAATATGGGAACTGGAAGTTTGAGTTATAACATCATGTATTAATTAGAATTACTGAATAACATGAGCAACGCTAATCTAGGCGAAGCTTGATACTCTGAAAGATGTGATTGCTAATCAAGTGTTGTTACTCAAATCAATGCATCCATTTTTCTGTTGTTAACTAATAGGGACTTATAAACTAATCACGCAGTGGTCAAAATTGAATGAGGTGAATGTATGCCAGAATGGGACGTTACCAGTCAAGAGCAGATCGAAATGGGAGATGTCGACGAGCAAAAAGCGCTAGCGGGCATTGTGATTGGGGCTGATGGACAAGTGCTCGTTAAATACGGTGACAATATTAAGTTTATACCGCACAACGGAAGCGCCGCAGCCGAAATATCGGCAGATTTGTTGGCATTAGTAGCAAAAGTACGTAAAGGGTAACCAACCTTGAAGATGATTTAGAGGAGACCAAAGTGTCTCCTCTTTTCTATTAATCGGTGTTGAGCTTTAGATTGTTTGCTTAGCTGTACTAGTTCAGACCAGATCTGACACTTCGATTTGAAAAGAAGAGAGTTACCCACTTTGATTAAGGTGCTGAATCTTAAATCAAAGAAACAAAGAGGTAACTCTCATGCTTCATACTAGCAATCCAATCATCAAACACAAAGCTGGGCTTCTTAATCTCGCAGAAGAACTCGGTAATGTCTCAAAAGCATGCAAAGTCATGGGTGTCTCCAGAGGCACTTTCTATCGCTACCAAGAGCTGGCAGAAGCAGGTGGCGTCGATGCGTTGATAAATCAAAGCCGTAGAACGCCCAACATTAAAAACCGTATTGAACCGACGACAGAGCAAGCCGTCATTGCTTACGCGCTTGAGTATCCAGCCCATGGGCAAGTGAGAACAAGCAATGAGCTGAGGAAGGGGTCATCCTTACCGAACAGCAAATCGCTGCGCTTGAGCGCAAGAAGCGAGACGACGAAGTATGCGGTGAAATTGAAACTGTTCATCCAGATTATCTTGGCTCTCAGGACACGTTTTACGTGGGCAATCTGAAAGGCGTTAGTCGCATTTACCAACAGACGTTTATCGACACCTACAGCAAAGTGGCCTTCGCCAAGCTCTACACCACGAAGACGCCCATCACGGCGGCAGACCTACTCAATGATAAGGTCTTGCCCTTCTTTGAATCTGAAGCGCTACCGATGCTGCGTATCCTCACGGATAGAGGCACCGAATACTGCGGCCGTGTTGAGCAGCATGACAACCAGCTAAATCTCGCGATCAATGACATAGACCTCACGAAAACCAAAGCCACATGTCGCCTCAGACCAATGGCATCTGCGAACGCTTCCACAAGACCATTCTGAATGAATTCTACCAAGTCACTTTCAGGAAGAAACTCTATGTTGAATTAGATGAGCTTCAGAAAGATCTGGACGAGTGGATGGACTACTACAACACTGAAAGGACTCATCATGGCAAGATGTGCAATGGTAGGACACCGTTGGAAACGCTTCGTGATGGGAAAGCTATCTGGGAAGAAAAGAATCTGACCCAGATATAATCTGACAGCACCGCAAAAAGTGGGTAACTGTCAGATCAGGTCTGAATCATTACAGCTTAGCTCTTACTGAAAACATTTTAAGCATTTAATTTTACTAAGCTTAGCCGTCATATGTTCAGCGTTCTCTCCAAAGTGCAACATTCTACGGCAATTAGCGCATAGGGCTACGGTATTGGATACAGTATCACTGCCTTGTTTGGATAATGGGATAATATGATGTACTTCTAGATAATCGCGACCTGACTTCGTCTTGAATGGCGATTTGACTTCACAAAGTTCACAAAGTTCACAAAGTTCACAGTATCCATTCGCAAGCCTCAGTGTTTCAGCGACAACCAACGGGTCTCGTTTGTATAGGGCGACCGACACAGTTTCTTTTTCTGGATGCAAAATATCAACAACGTTTATATTCGTGGTATCAGTAGAAAAAGCTTCGTTTAAAATCTCTTCGTGATTTAAATAGGCTTGTGATTTTACTTCTATATTGTTGTCATCATATGCAGCAAAAAGTTGTTTTTTTACCTCAGACATAATATCCGCAATACAATTAGCAACTGTGATAGAATTGTCTTCAGTACAGTAAACGCCATTTTTATTACCTTGAGCAATGGTTGCCTTGCCACCAGAACGATGACAAATTTCATCCATGAACGCTTTTTGCATCTTTGATGTAAAGTGGCTTTTTCTCTAGACCCGTCTGTACCATTCACACAGCCAACACCACCTGATATAAGTCGGAATTGAATCTCTCTAGGATTTGATCTGTCGGTTTTTCCACTATTGCCCTTTTCAACATGAATGGAAATACATAATAAATTCAATACGTTGCCAGATAATTCAAACTTCTCACTACCATAAGCGTCAATGTAACTAGGATTGTTCTTTGATTTGCCTACAACTCTAGGTGTTTGATTGATTTTTATCCATTCAGATATATTTGATTTCTCTAATATCTTATTAAGTGACTGCTTAGCTGATTCAACAAGTAGAGCTTTTGTTTTGTTACTCATCAACAACCTCAACAGTCATATGCTGAGCACCATAATAAGTGCCCTCATCAATGGTATAACGCAACATTACATCACGGCTAAGGCAATCAAACTCTTCGTTTAGCTTAATACACTCATCTTCAACCCAGTCCCAACCAAAATGGTTTTCACATTCAGGGCATTGGACGGCGGTTTCTCATACCTCACAACTCTTTGAAATTCTGGACGTATCTTTAGTCTCGACACCAAGGCATTCGACCTTGCTGATGACTTCAAAGCTACTATATGAGGCGTTAGCTACACACTCAGTTGGTAGGCTGTCAAACCAGAGACTTTTCGCGTTCCTCAAAAACTTCAACTAAAAGACTTGGCAGATGTGACACTTTGCGTCCGGTGGTATCGATAAGGTGGTATTGTTGGTTTTGTGTCCCCAATTTAGTTTCTCCTGCGAGACCTGATAGTGTTGCATGCGCGGCTTCTTCAGCAACTATTCTTATGATTGGTTTTAGCTTTGATAGCTGTCCTTGGGACAAATTTAGTCGTTTTATTTCATCACCTACGTAGTACGAGTGAGGTTTATCGAAATAATTATTAGAGAGTTGCTCAAGAGTTAAGGAGATGTCATTTGCTAGTTGACGTGCGTGTGTCATCTCCCCAGGCATTTTTACGTGATTTAAATATTCAGCTAGCTTACCAGTGGAAAGTTCACGCAATTCTCCCACGATATAAGATGAGATATCATCTCGGATAATATCTTCTCTTATCAGATCATCTACATTTTCAAAACCTGAGTTACAGAGCGCTTGAATGTTGTCTTTGCTGTCAGGTAAGTCAGACCATATTAGATAGCGCATTGATTGAGGTAGATCACTAATGAAGACATCAACGAGAGGCTCGATTTCATTAAACTGAACATTTATGTGAGATCTCTCAAATGCATCCCAGTCATCAATCAAGCTATTGAATGGCTCTGTTATTGCGATTTCGGCACCAAATTCTATAAGTATGTTTGGATAATGAGTTGCTCTCGCTGGTTCCTGTTCTAGCCGGTTCACTATAAATTGGAGGTATGAACGTACAAGCCCGCAATATTGTACCACTTATGTTTATCCTTATGATTTTTATGACTTTGTGAAAGCAAAAAGCATAATACTTAATCTTTCAGGATGCTATCATCTGCTAACGGACAAAAATATCGGTTTGGTTGCAGTTTTCAATACGCTCCTATGTCAGCAACCATGATGTGCTCCTTACTTCATAAAAATCACTATTAAGTAAGGCAGAAATCAGTGAAACCCCCATGTTTACTGGTAGAATGCACACAACTTTTTCGAATTAAAGAAAACTGAAATGAATCAACAAGAACAACTATTCCTGAAAGAGCTTGAAAGTAAGCTCTGGACTGCCGCAGATAAGTTACGCTCAACGTTAGATGCTGCGCAATACAAGCACGCTGTACTTGGCTTAATTTTCGTTAAATACGTTTCTGATGCCTTTAAATTGCGTCAGGAAGAAATCAAAGCCGATCTTACAAACCCAGAGCACGAATACTATCTAGATCCTTCTGACTTCTCAGAAGAAGAATTGGCAGCCGAAATCGCTATTGAACTTGAACAACGTGATTTCTACACCGAGAAGAACGTGTTCTGGCTACCAACCGAATCTCGTTGGCAGTTCCTACAAGATAATGGCCCTCGCGTAATTGGTGGTGCTGATCTGGAGATTGACGGCAAGGTTAAGAAAATCACTTCTGTTGGTCACCTGATTGATAACGCACTTGAGGGCATCGAGCGCGACAACCCGAAACTGAAAGGCGTACTGAACAAGTCATACTCTGCTTTGAAGATTGACCAAGCGAAGTTGAACGAGCTAATCAACCTGATTGCTACCATTCCATTTGTTCACGCAGACCTAAACAGTAAAGACATCCTTGGTCACGTATACGAATACATGCTTGGTCAGTTTGCACTGGCTGAGGGTAAAAAAGGTGGTCAGTTCTACACGCCAGCGTCCATCGTATCGCTGATTGTTGAGATGATTGAGCCATTTGAAGGTCGCGTGTATGACCCTGCAATGGGTTCTGGCGGCTTCTTTGTGCAATCAGAGAAGTTCATTGAGCGCAGAGCTAACCAAAAAGAAATCGACCCGCTAACGCAAAAGCAGAAGATCTCTATCTACGGTCAGGAATACAACCACACCACATGGCAGCTAGCGGCGATGAACATGGCGATCCGTGGTTTGGATTACGACTTCGGTAAAGAGCCTGCCAGCACTTACACCAACGTTCAGCACCTAGATTTACGTGCCGACTTCATCATGGCGAACCCACCATTCAACATGAAAGAATGGAATACAGGCGTTGATGATAATGACCCTCGCTTCAAATACGGTAAACCGCCAGCGGGTAACGCTAACTTTGCGTGGATGCAGCACATGCTTCACCACCTTGCACCAGATGGTTCTCAAGCGCTACTACTAGCAAACGGCTCAATGAGTTCAACCACCAACAACGAGGGTGAAATTCGTAAAACGCTTATCGAGAACGATCTTATTGAGTGTATGGTCGCACTGCCGGGTCAACTGTTTACCAACACCCAGATCCCAGCGTGTATTTGGTTCCTAACTAAGAACAAAACCGCTCGCACCGATAAAGCGGGGCGTAAACTGCGTGCTCGTAAAGGTGAAGTGCTGTTTATTGATGCGCGTAACCTTGGCTACATGAAAGACCGCGTTCTGCGTGATTTCACTCGTGATGATATTCAGAAAGTCGCAGACCTTTACCATGCATGGAAAACAGGCGCAGAAGTCAATGGTATCATTTACCAAGACCAAGCAGGTTTCTGCAAATCAGCAACGCTTGAAGAAATCACCAAGCACGATTTTGTATTAACTCCGGGGCGTTATGTTGGCGCGACGGAAGAGTTAGATGATGGCATTCCATTTGGTGAGAAGATGGCTGCGCTAACCGCTAAGTTGAGCGAGCAGTTTGCTGAGTCAGCAACGCTAGAAGCAGAGATCAAGAAGAACTTAGCGGGGTTAGGTTATGAAGTATAACAAAGTTCCCTTAGGAGACTTAATAACAGTTCTTACTGATTATCATGCCAACGGAGCATACCAAAAACTAAAAGAAAACGTTGAATTGCTTGATGACGAAAATTACGCCTTGATGGTAAGAACAACAAATTTTGAGAGTAATGACTTCTCTGATTCGCTTAAGTTTATTTCTGAACATGCCTATAACTTTCTTGAGAAATCAAAGGTGTATGGCGGTGACTTGATAATGAACAAGATAGCTAATGCTGGATCTATATATCTAATGCCGGATTTAAAGCGTCCAGTATCTTTAGCAATGAACTTGTTTCTGATTAGAGTTGATGAACAAAAAGCCAATCCCGTTTATGTTTACATTTTCCTAAAAGTAAATGAGGCTTACGTTAAGCAATTTGCCAATGGTTCTGTTACTAAAACTATTACCAAAGATGCGGTAAGAAATTTAGAGATATCTCTTCCTCCAAGAGAGGTTCAGAATGAAATTGCAAATCAGTATAACTCTCTAAGCAAAAAAATCGCTGTTAATTCTCGTATAAACCAAACCCTAGAAGAAATGGCACAAGCCATCTTTAAGTCATGGTTTGTCGACTTCGACCCAGTGAAAGCTAAGATGAATGGCGAACAACCAGAGGGTATGGATGTTGCCACTGCCTCGCTATTCCCTGAAAAGCTAGCTGAGTCAGAGTTGGGGATGATTCCTGATGGATGGGAAGTATTGCCATCCGAAAAGGTTGCGACTGTTGCTATAGGTAAAACGCCGCCACGTAAAGAACCTCAATGGTTTTCAGAAGACAGTAAAGATGTTACTTGGATTTCCATCAGAGATATGGGTAATACAGGGACGTTTGCGCTTGATTCTTCGGAGTATCTAACGCAAGAAGCTGTCGATAAGTTTAATGTTAAGGTTATCCCAGATAACACTTTGATTCTTAGCTTTAAATTGACTGTCGGTCGTGTGGCTATTACTCATGGTGAAATGACGACCAATGAAGCTATTGCTCATTACAAACTGAGTGATAACGCTCGGGTTTCAACGAATTATTTATATTCTTACATGAAGCAGTTTAACTTCGAGTCATTGGGTAGCACGTCATCAATAGCAAAAGCTGTTAACTCTAAGATTATCAAGGCTCTTCCTGTGATAGTGCCATCGAAAGAGATCCTAGGTAGTTTCGATTGTCTAGTGAAACCTTTATTCGACAAAATAAAGTCGAATCAAATGGAAAACCAGAACCTAGAAGACCTTCGTGACACTTTGCTTCCTAAATTGCTTTCCGGCGAAATCGAGTTAGGAACTGAAGTAGGAGAAAGCTAAATGCCTACAGTTGGCTGGATTCAGGAAACTGCGATAGATCAGTTCTACGAAAGAGGAGGCACAAGTACCGCCTCTCCAAAGCTCAGTGAATATTTTTGTCGCCATTGTGGGAAATGTTTTTCCTCCAAAGATGCTCGCGATCTACATGAAGTAGAACACCCCATTGCTAACCCTGTGCTGATGGTTGATGGTGTAGAAGTGCAAAGCTCAACATTCAAGCTTTCACAGTCGCCGAAGCCAGAAACCATCGAGATTGCTTTCGTAGAATACCTTGTCGTCAATGGTAAATGCGTCGAAATAGGTGAACTAAAGCAGTTGCTTTGCGGCGCTAAGTACCAGTTTTTTAATATTGAACTGTACGGCAAAGAGACAACTAAGCGCATCAGTATTGATGTACAGATTGCAGATCCTGATGAGCTACTGCAAGTTGACAACAAGTTTCGAACGTATTTTTCTGGTGATGACTTTAACGGCGATGATGTAATGCGATTTACCAAAGACACAGAGCATTTTGGAAGCTGTGTTTGGTATATCGATGGTCTTGTGAAGTATCTCTACGGTGTTATGGCGAAAGATCGAAGAACTGAGCGTATCACTTATGAAAACTTTTCAGACACATTAAATCTGTCGTTTACATATCTTTCGGGCTATGACACACCCCTTGCTGTCTCTTTGTGTCAATTGATTAAGTTCGTGATGAATGACTTCCGAATTCCTAGTCAAATAGGTTATATCCCCGCGTTAGATAATGCTTTGACCTTTTTTAATGCAGGTGTCACCTCAAAAAGGAACTGGCAGAGAGAGGATGGGCAATTAAGTTTGCCAACCGATTTGGCTACAGAGATTATCTTGAATCGCTTCATTGGTTTGTACGAACAATTGTCGATTCATGAGTTAATTGAACTCGTAGGTCAGATCAATAGAAAAAGCTGGTCTCGTCAGGATAAACACAAGCTTGATTATATTTGCTTGCGAAAGTCCATTGATGACAAAGACACAGAAAGAGAAACATATTATAAGCGTCGACTAAGGCACCTTGAAGAATTTAACGGTACATTCGGCGCAGAACTGGAGGGCTGAAATGAGCACTAAACGAGAAATATTGAGCCTTCCACGAGGCAAAAAGCAAAGTACAGCTAATTCTGAATTGAAAGTGCCTGTTGTTAAACCTGAGCATAGAGAGGATACAGTTGTTGACTCTCCCGTTCCTGTTACTCAAGTAGAACCAATAAAAGAAGCTACGCCCAATGTGATTGGCGATGCGAAACCGTCTAAAAAAACAGTGAAAAAGACTAAGAACTTCACGTCACTAGATGAACTCTTACTGGATGTTTTTAAAAAAGAATTAAAGACTGATGGCAAATTGAAGCCCATTAAGATTGATAAAGTTCATGAGTCTGCGCTGAAACGAATGACGGGACTAGAGCCATCTGACAAAAACACTTGGGAATCAATTTCAACCAACGTCAGTGAGGTTGATCCTACATTCAAGCATTTGCTCTCCTTGCTGTTATCCTCAGCTTCGGCCAAACCTGCTTTGAGACGGAAACTGATTGAGTTCGCCGTGCTTGTGATCAGCAGGAACTGGGTTGGCAAACTTTCAGGTAGCAACAATGTCTTTGCTGATTTGGCTGGAACTGTGGGGGTCGATAACCAAGACTCTGTTTCTCTCATCTGCCGAGGAATTAAGGATCTGTTTGATAAACAGATCGATAATCGCAAAAGAGTCGAGAGAAGCAAGGATTCAAAGGATGACCAGCAGTTCTTACTGGGTGTTTCTGACATCAAGAACAAGAAAGCGAATGTTATCTCTATCTGCTGCTTATGGGCATCTGAAACAGGAAAAGCGGATTATGAAAAAACAATATCGCAGCTAAAAAATTTCTTGCTTCAGGAAACGTCGTCCGTCGAAGTTGACCCAGTTTTAACAAATTATTTCTTTGCCGGAGCACTGAGGGATAACGCTCCATTTGTTTTGGCAGCCATTCGATTTTTTCAGAATACCTGCGCAATGGCAGAAGAAAGGCGAAAAAGTGCTGAGTCAGAATTAGGTTCCAAAGAACAACGTATTTTTAGCCTACAAAATAATTTAAATAGTCTGAAATCTGAACTGGCAGCGCGAGAAGAAAAAATTGCTCAACTCATGGGTGAGATTGAATCTTTGAAGAGTGAGTCGTATCAAAGAGAACTATCAGAGCAAGCTACGCGAGTTCACCTCAGAGATGATGCAGGACAAGCAAAAGCTAGGGCTAACACCTTATTATCTGAGGATATTGCACCAGCCATGGAACTATCTCTAAAAGCTTTAAATAGAGAAAGTCCCAAAGTTGACGTCGCAATTTACCAAATTGAATTGGCATTAGAGAATATTGAGAAAGGATTGCCATGGTTCAGCAAGTAGTCGGTATCGATTTTGGTACAACCAATAGCCTTATATCAGTTGTTACCCATGATGGTCGAGTAAGTTCGTTTTATGACTTAGGCCGCCCTCATCCTTCGGTTGTTCGTTATGAAACTGACCAAGTTATATGTGGCAGGAGTGCGAAAGAAAAGCTTGAAACCACAGGTGTCGGGGTGCTGGGCAACACCGTCAGAGGCCCTAAAAAACTACTCAACCAATCAATGATTAAGGTTGATGGACGTTTAATCAACCCCACTGAGGTGGTAACTGATTTTGTCAAATACCTGAAAAATGATGCGTTGCAAAATGATAACTCAGAGGCCGCAGATTTGACGCGAGCCGTTGTCACGATTCCTGTAGATATGAATGGTGAAGGCCGTGTGGCGCTGAGAGAAGCTTTTCTGAACGCAGGAATCTATATTGAGTCATTTGTTCATGAACCACTAGCAGCTTTGTATGCTTACTACAAAGATCAACCTGATCCTGAGGATATGATTCGTCGTCATGAGAACCACACGGTTTTGGTCTTTGATTGGGGGGGCGGCACGCTTGACCTTACTCTTTGCAAAATCAAAAACGGGGCACTCGTTCAGATACAGAACAAAGGCAACAATACTGTGGGTGGTGATTATCTGGATGAAGCTATTTTATCCTATGTAGAGAAGCAGCATGCACTAAAACACCACTGGACTGACGAAAAGTTTTTGGAAAGAAACCCCGGGATGAAAGCTAAGCTGCTCGTCGAGTGCGAAAAGGCTAAGATTGCACTTTCCTCCAGAGACGTTGTCCCAATTTGGCTAGATGAATACTACCAAGGGGACGGCCCAGAAGCTGAAATTGATATTTCACTAACCCGAGAAACGTTAGAGAAGGTTTGTTCCACTCTGATTCATAAAGGGATGCGAGAAATCGATATTTTGCTGTCACCAGATCATGCAGATATTGACCCTCAAACGATAGCTCTTTGCTTGGCGACGGGAGGCATGGTTAATATGCCCTCCATTAAGCGACAGCTTAGCGAAATATTCGGTGTTGCTGCGCTGCATATATCCCCTAAGGGCGACACCATTATTTCTGAGGGGGCTGCTCGCATAGCCGCAGATAAGTTAAGTCTGACACTCGCAAAGCCTTTTGAGCTGCTGGAGGCCAGAAACTCTGTTGTGACATTATTAAAAGAGGGGACTGTACTTCCCTCTCGTGGTACGTCAATACGTCATGAACAGTCGATGTACTGCACTGATCCTCGCGATGGAAATGCGCTGTTAATGTTCAAGCGACCATTGATGGTAGGTAAATCTGGAGCCTCAGACGCAAGGGTCAACTTAGGTAGCCTATCTGTCCCTGTGAATAAGGAGTTTCCGCCTTTAAGTGAAAGGATTTTGGTAGAAGTAGTAATTGATGACAACTTGATTGCTCACGCCACAGCGGTTGGCTCAGACAAAGATGAACCAGTGACTACTCAGTTCTATGAGCTGGAGTTTGCCCTGCGTGTAGTAACCACCGAGCAGGAGCAAAAAAAAAAGCCATTTCAGATTCGTCCATCTAGAAGCATAAGCAAAGGAGTTATTGCGCTTGCAAACGTTGCGCGTAAGAACGACTTATGGAATTTGGTGCCGGGTGAATTGTTGAAGCAAATCAATGACACTAACCCATACATGAGAAAGGATCTTACTGAACAACAAAGGCTGGAATTTGTCAGATATCAGCCCTGTTTAAGCTGTGGGTCTAAGTGGGGGAAGAACTGTTGCAACGCGTAACCGCAAGTTCGAGATATGTTTCATGGCGAATTGCGTTAAATGTTGCGGGAGAGAATGCGAATGGTTGAACAATTATTGGGTGCTGTTGAGTCGGGCGATTTAGCGCTATTGAATGATTTACTTGAACAACAGCCAGAGTTCGTTAGCACCGTCTTTGAAGAACTAGAAGCAACGCCATTTGAGCTTGCTTTAAAAAACGGTTTTTCGACACTCGCCGAGAACATCATTAACAGCGACGGTTTTGATATCAATCATGCAGGGCATAACCCACTTCGGTTAGCGATTGAACTGGGTTTCTTGGATATTGCTAAAGCACTGTTACAAAAAGGCGCGAACCCTAACTATCGACCACAACATATGAGCAGCGCATTATTGCTTTGTTTAGACAATGAGTATTTTGAACTTGCAGAGTTGATGGTCGAAAAAGGCGCTGAAGTTAACATCCGTAACGACAAGGGCTGGACGCCATTGATTTGGGCATCAATGAAAGGTCGAGTCAAAGCGGTGGAGTTTCTGCTTGAGCACGGAGCGGCTGTTGATGTCTGTAACAATGATGGTTGGAATGCGGTAACGGGTGCTTACTTTAAACAGCGTTTAGAAGTAGTCGATAAGCTCCTTTCTCAAGGTGCCGTATTCAGCGCCAAGTATTCTGAAGCCGCCATGCTGTCAGCGTATCAAAATGGGCACATCAACATCGCTAAGAAGCTACTGGTTGATGGCGTTAATCCAGATGTTGAAAACGAAGATAAAGAAACGATGCTGATTATCGCCATTACTAAAGGTGATGATGACATGATCAAAGCGCTCGTTACTGCTGGTGCGAATCCGAATGCAAGAAATAAAGATTCAAATCCTGCGCTATCACTGCTGGCTCAAAATGGAAAAAATGAACTCATTTCGTTGCTGATAGATAAAGGTGCAGATGTCAATCTTCAGAGTAAGACTGGCAGAACCGCTGCAAATTGGGCTGCTACTTATAACCAAGCGCCAACATTAGAATTTCTCCATAGTAAAGGTGCTAATATTGACTTGAGAAATGAAGATGGTTGGTCGCCATTGATGGTTGCAGCAAGTAGTGGTTACCTTGAATCTGTAATTCAGCTGGTTGAGCTTGGAGCAAACACCGAGTTTGAAACCCAAAAGGGAAATACGGCTCGAGATATTGCAAAATCAAAAGCCCCAAAACATGGGGATAGAAGAACCATCAATGGTCACTATGTTTATCCACTACTCAGCTCCAATTACAAAGAAGTAGTAGATTATCTAACTGGAATGCGCCAACAGTGATAGCTCAAAACTCAGTTTTTGATGCTGTTCGTCGCGGCTATAACGAGTTAGAACTTGCAAGTAACGACGAAATCCTTGATTACTTTGCTGATGTTAACCCCGACGCTATGTCGGGGCATATCAGCAACATCAAAGGTATTGTCTTTGAGCAAGAAGTTGTTACTGCACTCAATGAGCAAGGAATCGATGCCATGCTTTTTGAAGCCACTAACCATCCTGTTTCTGATATTGCATTAATGAGTGATGGCGATATTGCGGCTGAAGTGCAATTAAAAGCGACCGACAGCATTTCTTATATCAATGAGACATTGGCTGAAAACCCAGATATACCAATTATTGTCACCAGTGAAGTGGTTGATAGTTTCGATAGCACCATGGTGATTGATTCAGGGATAGATAATGTTGCACTGGATGAAGCTGTATCAGAGGTTTTAACTGAGGAAATAGTAAGCCATGTCGGTGAATCTGTAGCAAGCGATGTTGGGAGCGAAGGATTCGCTGAACTTGTAGCCGATGTAGCTTTGCCAATTAGCCCTATTGGTGTTCTCGGGGCATTTTTGGGACTCCCTTTTTTATAGATATTGAAATTGGCTGCAATATTAGGTGTTAGCTAAAAAGGATGTTTTCGTGTTTAAAATTGACGTTAGCTCAAATCGCATTACAAGAATAATTACTAAAAATTTAGCGAGTTAGGTTTTCGAGAACGTGAACATCTACAGGAATGGCTTGCCCATCAACCCGATGCACTCGGTGAAGAGTTGCTGATTATTCAGAAAGAGTTTGATGGCTTTGACGATACGAGGGAGCGGCTCGACCTACTCGCATTGGATAAAGATGGAAACCTAGTGATCATTGAAAATAAGTTAGATGACACCGGGAGAGATGTTATATGGCAGGCACTTAAGTACGCATCTTATTGCTCTAATTTAACCAAATCTCAACTTGTGGATATTTTTCAAACGTACCTTAACCGCCATTGTGGCGGCGGAGATGCGAGAAGTGCGCTTTGTGAATTTTTAGATGAGCCAGATCTAAGCGAAGTGGTCCTCAATTCGGGGACAAATCAGCGCTTGATGCTAGTCGCAGCAAATTTCAGGAAAGAAGTAACAAGTACAGCACTGTGGTTGTTAAACCACGGTATTCAAATGCAGTGTTTTAAAGTGACACCTTATGCCATGGGTGAACAACTTTTTCTCAATGTTGAGCAAATCATCCCTACACCTGAAGCCAAAGAGCTGATGATTGGAATGAGTGCTAAAGAAGCAGAAGAGAAAAGTACAGAAGCCGAATTGAAAAGCCGACATAAAATTCGATTGGCATTTTGGGAGCAGGCTCTTGATGCAATGAAAAATAGCCAATGCGATCTTTTTAATAACATAAGTGCGAGTAAAGACCATTGGTTAAGTGCAGGCTCAGGTCTCAGGGCATGCCCATTTACACTGATTTTTGGCATGCGAGAGGCTCGCGTCCAATTCGAAATGAATCGCTCTGATACCACTGAAAACAAATTTATATTTGACTCTCTTCATTCACTTAGATGTGAAATTGAGGAGCAATTTGGTCATTCACTTGAATGGTTGCGCCTAGATAACAAAAAGGCAGCTCGAGTTCAGTTTAAAAAGAGCTTTGATGGATACAACAGAGAGAGTTGGTTAGAAATGACAGAGTGGCTAGTAACTAATATGACCAGGCTTGAACATGCTGTGAAACCTCATATCAAGTCTGTCAACAAAGAACTGAAGAATGCCAATTTCTCTTTTGAGGAAGAAGCATGATCACTGAAGACCAACTAGAACAGCTCTGCCTTGATTGGTTTACCAGCCAAGGCTACCTATACAAAAACGGCTACGATATTGCTCCTGATGGCGATTCACCTGAACGTGACGATTACCACCAAGTCGTGCTGAAACAGCGTCTATTTGAACGCTTGAAAGTATTAAACCCTGAACTGCCACAAGAGAGCTTGAATGTGGTGGTCAATACGGTAAGCACGCCTGATACCCCTGTACTGATTAAAAGCAACCGCGCTTTTCACAAGTATCTGATTGAGGGCGTTCCTGTTGAGTACACCGTGTATGAAGACGGGGAAACCAAAACCAAGCACACCCATGCTCGTTTGATGGATTTTACTCATTCAGATAACAACGAGTTTTTGGTGGTGAATCAGTTCACCATTACAGGTAAAAAAGGTAACCGTCGACCCGATGTAGTGGTGTTCATCAATGGTTTGCCGATAGCGGTTATCGAGCTGAAAAACCCTGCCGATGAACATGCAGACATTTGGCATGCTTACAACCAGCTTCAAACCTACAAAGATGAAATTCCAGATCTGTTCATTTTCAATGAATCTTTAGTGGTGAGTGATGGTTGGACAGCGCGTGTTGGCTCTCTAACGGCCAATAAAGAACGCTTTTTACCTTGGAAAACCGTTTCTGGTGAAGATGACAAGCCGCTTTGGGAATACCAACTCGAAACCATGGTGAAAGGCTTCTTTAAGCCTGATTTACTGCTTGATTACATACGCTATTTTGTTTTGTTTGAAACGGAAAACGAAACCATCATCAAAAAAATAGCGGGTTATCACCAATTTCATGCAGTGCGAGCGGCAGTCGAAGCCACTGTACGAGCGAAACAAGCTGATGGTGAACTGCCTTTAGTTGCTGAAAGCATGGGGCAGTACCAAGTTCAAGCAACAAAAGGTTTCGATAAAATCAAACCCGGCAGTGGTAAAGCAGGGGTGGTTTGGCATACGCAAGGCAGTGGTAAAAGCATTTCAATGGTTTGCTACGCCAGTAAGCTATTGCAACAGCCAGCGATGAACAACCCAACCATCGTCGTGGTAACAGACCGCAATGATCTGGATGGTCAGCTATTTAATACCTTTGGCATGGCTAACGAAACGTTAAAGCAAATGCCTAAGCAAGCAGATGATAGGGATTCGCTTCGGGAGCTGCTGCTGAACCGTCAGTCTGGCGGCATTATTTTTACCACTATTCAAAAGTTTGCGCTGTTAGATGAGGAAAAAGAGCATCCCGTACTTTCGACTCGTTCTAATATCGTCGTGGTATCTGATGAGGCGCATCGCAGTCAGTACGGCAACAAATCGAAGTTGGTGGATGTTAAAGACGCTAACGGCAATGTCATCTCACAAAAGTATGTTTACGGCTACTCCAAGTACATGCATGATGCTCTGCCCAATGCCTCGTTCATTGGTTTTACAGGAACACCCATTGCTATGGACGACAAAGATACTCGTGGTGTGTTTGGTGAGTACGTCTCTATTTATGATATCCAAGATGCAGTTGATGATGGTGCAACAGTGCCAATCTACTATGAATCTCGTTTAGCCAAACTGGATATCAATCAAGCAGAGATTGAGCAGCTTAACGACCAAGTCGAAGATGAAATCGGTGAGGACGAAGAGACTGCGAGCCGCGAGAAAATCAAATCTCAATGGGCAACTCTTGAAAAGCTAGTTGGTGCAGAACCGCGCATTCAGCAGGTAGCTCAGGACTTGGTAAACCACTTCACTACGCGTACTGAAACCTTCCCCGGCAAAGCCATGATTGTGGCGATGAGCCGTGAAATATGCGTCGACCTCTACAATGCGATTGTTGCCATCAAACCAGAATGGCACAACGACGATCCCGCAAAAGGCGCAATCAAGATTGTCATGACAGGCAGTGCGTCTGACAAAGCGAAGATGCAGCCGCACATCCATGATAAGAAAACTAAGAAGCTTTTTGAAGCTCGATACAAAGATACGCAAGATGAACTTCAATTGGTGATTGTGCGTGATATGTGGCTAACAGGCTTTGATGCGCCGTGTTGTCATACCATGTATGTCGATAAGCCGATGAAAGGTCACAACCTGATGCAGGCTATTGCACGCGTAAACCGTGTATTCAGGGATAAACCGGGCGGTCTGGTCGTTGACTATATCGGTATCGCTAACGAACTTAAAAACGCACTTAAAACCTACACTAACAGCCAAGGTAAAGGCCAGCCGACCGTTGATACAGCAGAAGCTTTCGCTGTGTTGATGGAAAAGGTGGATATTATCCGAGGGATGTTCGCAACCCCTGTTGATGGAAATGTCTTCAACTATCGACCTGACTTTGAAACGGATGCGTTGCGTTTACTGCCGGGAGCTGTGAACCATTTATCGGGTTTGTCGCATACGGATAGCAAAGGCAAAGAAGTTCGCGATGGCAAACGTCGATTTCTCGATGTGATGGCTGCACTCAGCAAAGCTTATTCGCTGTGTAACACCATGGATGAGACGCGTGGTTACAAGAACGAAATCGCCTTCTACTCTGCAATTAAAACGGCATTCATGAAGCATTCAACCGTCGACAAGAAGCGTACGGATGAAGAGCGCAATACCGCTCTAAAGCAGATTCTCGACAATGCTGTGATTGCTGATGGCGTCGATGACATTTTCTCTATGGTTGGTCTTGATAAGCCTAATATCGGCTTGCTTTCTGAAGAGTTCTTGGAAGACGTTAAGAACATGAAAGAAAAGAACCTTGCTGTTGAGCTGCTTGAGAAACTGTTGCGCGATGAAGTCAAAGCACGGATGAAGAATGACGTGGTGCAGGAGAAGAAATACTCCGACCGCATCCTGACAACACTGAACAAGTACCACAACCGTAGCATCGAAACCGCTCAAGTCATTGAAGAACTGATCAAATGGGCGAAAGAGATGCAGGCGGATGCAGAGATGCTAGATAAGCTGAACCTTTCAGTCGATGAAATGGCGTTCTATCGCGCACTTGTAGAGAACGAGTCCTCTGTACGTGAGCTTGGTGATGATGCTTTGCGTAACCTTGCGATTGAGTTAACTCAGCAGCTTAGAAAATCCGCTACTGTTGACTGGCAGAAACGGGAAAGCGTTCGTGCTCGTATGCGTAATTTAGTTCGTCGACTGCTGCGCCGCTGGAAGTACCCGCCAGACGCTGCTGAAGCCGCTATCAAGCTTGTTCTTGAGCAAGCTGAAGTGCTTGCTGACGGTTGGTATAAGTAATGACAAAGGCAAGGGTGATACCTTGCCTTTGTCATATGTGCTAGGCATTGTTGATCAAATCAGGTAAAGAGCGTAGCTATCCTACGGAACCTACCTATTAGTTTCCAATAGGCATACCTAGCCCTAGGACTTTGTTCATTGCTTTGACGTTTGCCAACGCTTCGCCAACTTGAGCATTATAACATCTCAAGCTCAATGTACCGCTCGTCAGTCCTTTATATCGAGACATTACTGTCTCAGAGATCGAACGCTCATGAGAGCCAGAGTTAGTTTTCCACTGAGCTAGCGTACCATTTTTAAGTGCATCTACCACTTCATTTCTAGGGTTCCCCTTTTCCCTGTAACCAGCATTTTTTCTGGGAGGTATAAGAGGTTTGCAGCCCTTAGCCTGCAATACTTCATGACACTTCTTCGTGTCATAAGCACCGTCAACTGATACAGAACGAACCTTTCTACGAAGTGGATACAATAATGTTGAGAGAGCTTCACTATCACCAACATTGACGAGGCTGACTTCTGTGCTAATCACATCATGTGTATCGACATCAACGGCTGAGTCGTCAATCCAAAATGTTACTGAACCTCGTTTGCAAAAGGCTTCATTATACTCACTCTAATTTGTTATCTTCTTCGACTTGTACACAACATCACCATGTTTCTACTACATGGGATCAGATCACAGGATTGAGGAAAGGTTCAACGGATTTAGTCAACAACGCCATACCAAACTGTCGTCCCGAGTGATTTGGAGCATCCAAGAGAACTGCATAGAAAAATGCCTTTCACCACCACTATAGTAGTAATTACTAAGTCAATGAATGGGTTTATTGTGTTTATTTTTATATTGTTTAATTTTAAATAATGATAATTATATATCATGATGTAATAAGAAAAATCCTATTTAACACATGAATAGTGGCAACATAAAGACAGTCAGATTTAAATTATTTAATTTTGTAGCAATATGCGAATTATGTAATTTTAATTACTAGATAACATTCAATTACTTTTTAGAATTAAAACTTTTTTTAAAGTATTAATTATTTTCGCGTCACTATTATACCGTACTTTTACCTCCATAGCTCATGAGCTTCCCTCAATTTGACAAAACTAATAATTGGTCTTTCATTAAAGAGTACTCTAATTATCGTCACAGGATGCTGAATATGAATAATATCAAAATTGCTCTAGTTGAAATTGAAATTGAAATTGAAATTGAAATCAATGTTGATCTAATACCAGAATTAATTATTGATAAAATGATTTATTTCCATTGCTCAGTATATGGAAAATATATTCATTAAGGAGGCTTGTGATGAAATATGTGGCGTACCTACGAATTTCTTCATACAATCAAAAAGAGAAAGGCGATTCAATTGATGGACAAAGAAAATCTATAACCACATGGGTCACTGAACGAGGAGGCAATATAATTAAATGGTACATAGATGATGGTGTTAGTGCATATAAAGGTAAGAGGAATAATTTTGACCTAATGCTACAAGAACTTGAAAATGATATCGTTAAAGTAGACGGATTAATAGTCTATTCTCTATCGCGTTTCAGTAGAAATTTATTGAATCAATTAGAAGCTACCAAGGTATTACAGAGGAAAAAAATACGTCTGATTTCTGCAACAGAAGCTTTGCCCGAAAGCTATGAAGACAGCTATGTAATGTCTTCAATCCTAGGCCTGATGAACGAACATTCAAGTATGCAAAATGGCAAGGTAGTTCGAGATAGGTTGAGGGATACAGCGTTAAAACAATATTTCACAGGTGGGCCAATTCCGTTTGGTTATCACTCTGTTACAGTCTCTGGTGTGACGTCTAAGTCTAGGAAAAAGCTACAGATACTACAAGAAGAAGCTGAATTAGTAATAGAAATATTCCATCTATCTGAAAAAGGAGTTAATGGTAAACCACTTGGAGTAAAATCTATTGCTGAGATGTTGAACAAAAAAAAATCTTTTCGAAGAGGCGCAAAGTGGAACCGTAACTCTGTATGTAGAATTTTGAATAATAGATCTTATATTGGAGAGTTCATTTATAACTCTAGTGATAGTGAGCCTATTGTAGTTAATATACCAAGTATTATATCTAAGGAACAGTTTCATAATGTTCAAGAGGGATTAAAATCGCGAGATATATTTGCAGATGAGTCAAGAAGAATTAGGTCTAAGTGTTTATTAACTGGATTATTAAAGTGCGGTGTTTGCGGTGCAAGTATGGTTGTTACAAGCGGTAAAACTGGCAAGTACAGTTATTACCAATGCAGCAAACAGGTTAGACATGCGCCAGACTCGTGCACCTCTAAAAGAATAAGAAGAGATAAAGTAGAACTTTTAGTAAAGGATAGATTTATTAATGAATTATTGACAGAGGCTCACCTGAGATCCATTTGTTATCAGGCGAAGCAACGCCTTAAGGAGACTAGTAAACTGTTGTCGTTTGAAAAAACAAAGCTTTCCAAAAAAATAAACAATTTAGAAATGCGTCACAGCCGTCTAATCACTATGATTGCCGACGGAGACTTAGAACCAGATGCAAGAATCAATAAAACTATAACAGATCTATCTACTCAATTAGATATTCTTGAGGCTGAAATGGCTAAATTAACAGTGAAAATAAACCTTCCAGTGAGAAACTTTGGTGAAGCGAGGTTAGTAGAGGTCGCCGCAGCCTTACAGGGGTACTTGCAACAGATAGATAATGAGGCATTGAAGCAGCTCATGCTTGCTACAGTTATGAGTGTAAAGGTGGTAGACGCAGCAAAAAAGCTGATATTCGAAGGATCTAATATGGCTGTTTTATACTTAATTGCAAACGCAAAAACGGGAACCGACTTCTCGGCTCCCGTTTTCATCACAAAGTGGCGGAGGGATAGGGATTTGAACCCTAGATACGCTATTAACGTATGCCGGTTTTCAAGACCGGTGCTTTCAACCGCTCAGCCATCCCTCCTAACGCGGTGAATCATAGCTCCTCCCTTGCGTTAAGGCAACTGAAATCATTATAAATTGCGTTCAACTGCTTTCATTTGCTTCGAATTGCATGTAAATCAAGCGAAACGGCGAATCATTACACATCAGGAATACAAGGTGTCCTACTAATTTAATGTAATTGGACTTCCGATTTCGTCCGGAGTGCCTGTCAGAATTCAGGCAAACTTGGCGCAAAGCGAGGAGATTGATAATGGATACTGCAAGTCTGCGCCAGTTACTGTTTCTGTCTGCCATTTGGGGGGCATCTTTTCTTTTTATGCGAATAGGGGCACCTGCATTGGGGCCAGCTATTTTGATTGAACTACGGTTGTTTTCAGCCGCGCTGTTTCTGGTCGCAGTGGCACTTTACTTGCGAAAGAAATTGCCACTTCGGGAACATTGGCCACACTTTCTTGTTCTGGGCTTCTTCAATTCTGCCCTTCCGTTTCTGCTTTTCGCTTTTGCTGCACAGACTGTTTCAGCGTCTCTTATGGCAATTCTCAATGCTACCTCCCCTATTTGGGGTGCTTTAATATCTTCGGCAAGGAGGCCGGGCACTTTGACGGCAAAAATGATCCTTGGTCTGTGTCTTGGCGTATTTGGCGTCAGTGTATTGGTAGGATTTGATGCAATTACATTGGAACCTGGAGCCGGAGTTGCATTGGCTGCATGTATAGGAGCTGCTTTTTCCTACGGTATTGCCGCCAATTACGCATCATTCAGGCAGGCCTCTAATGATTCCAGCAAGTCTCAGCTATCCTCATTTGATAATGCCCACGGAAGTATGTGGGCGGCTTCATTGATGGTGTTGCCGTTGGCTTTGATGTCATCTGCCCCCTCGCAAATCACCATCGAACTCTCTGCGTCTGTCATCACACTCGGGGTGGTGTGTACCGGCTTTGCCTACCTGATTTATTTCAGGCTAATGGAAGACATTGGCGCTGCCTCTGCACTGACCGTCACCTTTCTGGTTCCTGTCTTTGGTGTTTTCTGGGGATGGCTGGTATTGAACGAAATTGTAGGCTGGCACACGCTGGCAGGGACTGTTATTGTCATAACCGGTACGGCATTGGTAACAAACTTTTCACCAAGCCGGTTATTTGTAAGGCAAATAAAGAATTCGTGAGGCCGGGTAAATCAACTTTTGCTTTAAATCATCATCAACTATTCATGGTTTCTATTATAATGTCAGCACCTTATTTGAGCCCCGCTATTGAACCGGGGACGCCATTGGATGTTTATTTTCCCTATGTTAAAGCAACTTCTTGCCTGTTCACTTATGGTGATCAGCATGTCCGCTAATGCCTCTACCTTTTCAGATTTTCTTGCACAGCAACAGTCCCCCTATCAGGTTATCGACAGCCGTGACAGTAACGCCTTCAATGGATGGGCTGGGACACCAGCGGAATCTTCCGGCCATATTCAGGGAGCCGTAAACATTGATGCAAGTTGGTTAAAAACACTACCTGGGCAGTCATTTAGCACTCTTCTGAAAGATAACAGCCTAGATAAACATTTGCCCACTTGGATTTATGGCAGTAAGACGGGCAATAAAATACTGGCAAGTTCACTAAAAAAAGCAGGTTTCGAGGAAATCCACACCATAGATCAGCCAGTCAATGCGTATCCCAAACCGCTCATCCATCTTGCGCGCTATCAACAGTTGGTACCAGCTTGGTGGATTAAAGACCTAAATGATGGCAAAAGTACGGAAAACAAGCCTCGAAATGGCTATAAAGTCGTAGAAGTGGCCTGGGGACCACCAACTAAATATCTCGCGTCTCATATTCCCGGGGCTCTTTACCTCAATACCAATGACATTGAAGAGGAACCACTCTGGAACCATGTCAGTGACAAAGACCTGAAACATGTTATTGAAAATCTTGGGATCACCTCTGATACCACAGTGATCTTGTACGGGCGCAATAACCTCGCCGCAGCCCGTGCTGCAGTACTGATGATGTACGCAGGGGTAAAAGATGTACGTTTGCTTAATGGCGGATGGAAGGCTTGGATGAATGCCGGTTACCCGGTGGAATCATTCATGAACGAAGCTGAACCTGTAACGTTTGATGAAAAAATACCCGCCAAACCTGACCTCATTATTAATATGCAGGAAGCACGCAAATACGCCAACGACCCGAGTACACATTCACTGGTCAGTGTACGGACCATGGATGAGTACACCGGTAAAACCAGTGGCTATGATTATATTCCATCCAAAGGACGGATCCCTGGCTCTAAATGGGGTCATGCCGGCGCTGGCTCTAACGATATTAACGATTACCTGAATCCGGACGGGACAATGAAATCCCCTGCACTCATAGAGCAGTTTTGGAAAAAGTGGGGAATTTTACCTTCACAGAAAACTGCTTTTTACTGCGGTACCGGATGGCGGGCATCAGAAGCTCTGTTTTATGCTTATGTAATGGGTTGGGACAATCTCAGTCTGTTTGACGGTGGGTGGTATGAATGGAGTGAGGACAAATCAAACCCGATTGAAACCGGACCAGTTCAGCACCCCTAAATTGCAATTCTTTGAAATCGCGGCTTAAAGGCCGCGATTTTTTTATCAGGAATTGAAGACATAAAAATTGGATAAATCCCTTGGTCAGTCAGAATGAACAATGAACCAGTCCGATTGGCATCACAAGACTTCTTCCTTCGCAGGAACAACACCCTTCCCGTTCGGTGTCGTTCTTTTCCTGATCCCCCTAAGACTAGCTACCAATTTCATCCTTAAAAGAGCGACAAATACAGAGTCTGTCGATTTTTGATGTTGGTTGCAGCAGTTGAATTCTGGCCCAGAAAACCCTTCCAAAATCCTGATGGCTACGAAAATACAATCCCAAGATGCAGAAACGCCCTGACGATGTTAATCATCAGGGCGTTCAGAATGTGGCTGCGGAGCTGGATTTAACTGCCAGCCACGCTGCAATGGCCTGAGGGTTATAAATACATAAACCGCATATGTAGAAAAGCCCTGACAACTGGGTTATCAGGGATTTCAGAAAGTGGTTGCGGGAGCAGGATTTAACTGCCAGCCACGCTGCAAAGGCCTGAGGGTTATGAATATAAAAACCTCAGATGCAGAAAAGCCCTGATGGCGTTAATCATCAGGGCTTTCAAAATGTGGTTGCGGGAGCAGGATTTAACTGCCAGCCACGCTGCAACGGCCTGAGGGTTATGAATAACACACCACTCAAGTCGATGTGGAAAGTGGTTGCGGGAGCAGGATTTGAACCTACGACCTTCGGGTTATGAGCCCGACGAGCTACCAAGCTGCTCCATCCCGCGTCCGGATGTCATCGATAAAGCTCGATGAAAGCTATCAATTTGGAGCGACACACGAGGTTCGAACTCGTGACCTCAACCTTGGCAAGGTTGCGCTCTACCAACTGAGCTAGTGTCGCAAGTGGTTGCGGGAGCTGGATTTGAACCAACGACCTTCGGGTTATGAGCCCGACGAGCTACCAAGCTGCTCCATCCCGCGTCCGGATGTCATCGATAAAGCTCGATGAAAGCTGTCAATTTGGAGCGACACACGAGGTTCGAACTCGTGACCTCAACCTTGGCAAGGTTGCGCTCTACCAACTGAGCTAGTGTCGCAAATGGTTGCGGGAGCAGGATTTAACTGCCAGCCACGCTGCAACGGCCTGAGGGTTATGAATAACACTACCACTCAAATCGATGTGGAAAGTGGTTGCGGGAGCTGGATTTGAACCAACGACCTTCGGGTTATGAGCCCGACGAGCTACCAAGCTGCTCCATCCCGCGACTGAAGAGAATGGAGGCGCGTCCCGGAGTCGAACCGAGGTCCACGGATTTGCAATCCGCTGCATAGCCACTCTGCCAACGCGCCTTTGTTTCTTTCTCTTTCGCTCCGTTGCTCTGAAGAAGTTCCCCATCGCCCCGGTACGCTGCGCATTCTACGGATTAACGTGATCGAGTCAACACTGTTTTGCAAAATACCGAATCGTTCGAACGCAAATTAGTCAAAATAAATAATAAAACGCCAGATGGGTTGCAAATCAATCAGCTTTTCGTTTGATATTACGAAATGTCAGGTTTATCCGTGGGGAATGAACCCGCTTGGTTTTCGGTAATGCATGCTTCCAGAACTGTTGTGTTTTCCCTGCCATCACTAAAAGATCCCCATGTGACAGCGAAAAGTCTATCTTTTTACCGGTAATGTCATGTTTGAAGGAAAACTTGCGGGTTGCCCCTAAGCTGACTGAGGCAACAACCGGTTGCTGACCAAGTTCTGCTTCATTGTCTTTGTGCCATCCCATGTAGTCTTCCCCACTACGATACAAATTTGCCAAAACACTGTTGAACTGAAATCCGCACGCATCTTCGCAGCGCTCTTTCAGCGCCCTTAATATAAGAGGGGTTGTTTTTGCTTCTAGTGAAAGTCCTGAATAGCTATAGGGCTCATCCCCATACCAATCCATCAACCGGGGTTGGTCAACCAGTTTTCCAAACATCCACACAGGAAGCTGTCGCCAGTTTAGCGAAGTAGATAAAGTGTCAAACAGAGCATCTGCCTCCGGCCCTGCAATAAAGCCTGGATGCCAAAGCAGAAGACCATCATCAATCTCTATCCAGTGGTGGGAATGGTTAAACAAATCCATTGTCATTATCCAAACACCCCAAAGACGCAGTTTTTTGTTCCAACAAGGCTGACTTTAAAATATGCATTATGGACAGGGATGATTACAACCTTCCAGACCGCGCAATGAGTTATAGCCAAACGACTTCATTACACTTTGTCAGGCGGGTTTGCCGAATGAGGAATGACCTGCCAGGAAAGCTTCCATTTCGAGACAGAAAACGGGCGACGCACAGAAGATAATGTCAATTACCATCTCACAAAAAACAGATCTTCATCACTATATATCGCACCATTTCCAGTGGAAAATGCTAATGAAAATCAGTGATATAAAATAATATAGATATCATTTGATTTGATGAGATTTTACTCTATTATGCGCATTCTTTCGCTTCGGCACACTATTACTTAAGGCGAGGTTAATGGAGAAAATGTTTAAAGGGGTAGCGGTAACTGCTGTTGCACTGGCTGCAACAGTTTCAATGACTGCATCCGCTTCAGATAAGGTGTTGAATCTGTACAACTGGGCTGAATATATGCCCATGGAAGTGATTAAAAACTTTGAAAAAGAGTATGACGTCACAGTCAATTACTCATCGTTTGACAGCAATGAAGCCCTATACACCAAGCTGAAACTGCTCAACAGCAGCGGCTATGACTTGGCTTTTGCATCTACGTATTTCATCGATCGTATGGCTAAAGCAGATATGCTTGCCAAGATCGACCATAGTAAGATCCCAAATCTGAAGGACATTTATCCTTCACTGTTAAATCAGCCGTTTGATCCGAAAAACGATTATTCCCTGCCTTATGTCTGGGGTGTAACCGGCATCAGCTACAACGGCGAGATGGTAGACGCCAGCAAGGTAGCCAAATGGAGTGACCTGTGGCGCGAAGAGTTTGTTGGCCAGGTAATGCTGTTGGATGATGTGCGCGACGTGTTTGGCATGGCGCTCAAGTCTCTGGGTTACAGTATCAATACAACCAATGAAGCTGAAATCAAAGAAGCCTTCGAAAAGCTGGTTGCCCTGAAGCCGAACGTCGTTGTTTACAACTCTGATGCACCGCACGTTCCTTTTGTTACCGGCGAAGTATCTGTTGGCCAGCAGTGGAATGGCAACGCATATACTGCCCGTCAGGAAATGGACAGCATTGGCTTCGTTTATCCGGAAGAAGGTTCAATCCTGTGGATGGACAACTTCATTATTCCTAAGAATGCGGAAAACAAAGACCTGGCCCATAAGTTCATCGACTTTATGTACCGCCCTGAAAACCAGGCTGCCATGGTTGAAGAGCTTGGCTACCCAGCACCAAGCAAGCGTGCCAAAGAACACCTTAGTGAAGAGGTTCGCAATGACACCATGATCTTCCCAACTGAAGAAGATATGGCGAAAGGTGAATTCACCAACGATGTGGGTCCCGCTGTTGCTATTTACGATAAGTACTGGCAACAACTGAAAAGCTGATTTACACGGAAAGAAAGCCGCGCTCAGTCGCGGCTTTTTTATCCGCTCAGATTACTGATCCATCCCAAATACATTATCTGCAACACCGGAAATGGAGCTGTCTATCCTCAATGTCTGGCCAGAAAGAGGCTGTGCATGCTTCTCTTCATCAGACATTTCGTAATTCCCGCTTGTTACGTATAAGTCCCGTAACTCAGACCCACCAAAGGTACAACGCGTAGCGTGTTTTACTGGTAACTTCAGTTTTTGCACGTTGTCCCCTTGGGGATTCCAGATACTGATTAACCCGGCGTCCCAATGGCAAACATAGAGATTTCCCTCAGAATCCGTTTTCAGTCCGTCTGGGTAACCCTCTTGCTCCGGCAGTTCCAGGAACACCTCTTTCGAGCGAACGGTTCGAAAATCCGCTTCAAGTTGATAAACGAAAACCTGTCGTTTAAACATATTGGTGATATATACCCGACGCCTGTCCTTATCAAAACTGATGCCGTTAGACACAGAAAAGCCCACATCCAACTTCTCGATTTTCAGCGTATTCCTGTGCAGGATAAATATCTCGCCATCCGGCGCTTCCAAATCAGCACCATTCATTGATCCGAACCATAGATCACCGGCAGGGCTGACAGTACAGTCATTCAGGCGTAAATCTGATGGATTTGAAACCGGGTTTCCAAGTGACAGTAAAGCGCCAAACCTCTTGTCACAATGGTATAGCCCGTTTTTGCATACCAATATCCATCCGTTGACACCGGAACTGGCTATCGCACTGACAGGCACCGGCAGTGCGAACTCGACAATATCAGGGTTCGCGGACTCCCGGATTTTCGCCAGATACACGCGCTTTCCTTCAGCATCCACCCAAACCAATTCCCCATCATGGAACAACGGCGATTCCCCAATTACGGCAGAAGTGGCGTGAAGCACCTCCATTGAGGCAGTCGAAATGGTCATCCTTTTCCTCATTTAATGCGTACATAAAAGAAAAGCAGGCGGTTTCCCGCCTGCTTTGATTGGGTTCTACAAATTAAAGAGCTCGCCGGAATTTGGCATCAGCCCAGTCAGCATGATCATGGCCGACACCATCTCCGGCACTTTCGACTGAAAGTGTCAGTTGGGTTGCATTGCTGGGTACAGCAACGGAAACTTGTGTCGCACCATCAGCACCACCGATCGTACCACTGCGGTAGACTTCTGAACCGCCTACACTGACCACAAAGACCACCGTTCCCTGGCTGCCGACTTCGTCATCGATACCGATATCCGCCGTAAACAGGTCGTAGGTACCGGCAGCGAAGTCGTAGACAACGCTGGATACCGCATGTACACCCAGGCCTTTAGTGTAGATCTGCCCGCCGATGGTTATCGTGTTACCATCGGTTGCACCTTGTTCACCATTGGAGCGGTCTTTTTCGATGGGTCCCCAACCATTGGTTGAAGAGCTCTCGGAAAGATCGCTGGCATAGTCGTACTGGCGAGTAGTACCACCAGAACCGCCGGTCCCTACCCGGAACTTGGCATCCGCCCAATCTGCATGGTCATGGCCGATACCGTCACCGGCTCCGGTGACTTCCAGCTTCAACTCAGTGGCAGATGCCGGGATAGATACGATCACACTCTCCGCACCGTCAGCACCGCGAATGACACCGCTCTGGTATGCCTCTACACCGTCGATAAAGACTTTGAAGATGACCGAACCGGCGTCTCCCACTTCATCATCAATACCGATAGCAGACGTAAACTGGTCGTAAGACCCGGCAGTAAACTGGTACACCACCTCGGAAGTGGCATGCACACCCAGACCTTTATCAAAGGTATTGCCGGCAATGGTCAGCGTACCTCCGTCATTGTCCCCCTGTTCACCATTAGAACGGTCTTTCTCAATGCTGCCCCAACCGTTGGTGGAGGAAACTTCGGTAAGGTCACTGGCATAAACATACTGCGTTGTGCCCGAACCAGGGTTAACTGTACGGAACAGGCTGCCGTCACCCGGATCTTCCGGATGCTGCCAGTTGGTTCCTCCATTCGGGTCAAATGCAAAGCCAATACCGGATGTCGGGCCACTACCACCATTTCCATTACTGATCCGCAGCTCAAAGGCGTGCCAGCCCGGAGACAGGTTCAGGTTGCCCGTCGACTGGATGTCATCCCAGATATCGCTGGAAAGCACCAGTTCGCCATCAATCCACAATCGGGTTTTGTCATCAATATACTCACGGAACGAAATGTTACCGTCAGCATCATAGATGTAACCGGTGTAGATCTCAGTGGTATAGCCCCCAATTGCATCCTCGGTTTCGCTGAGGTTTGTAGTCACTGAGGTTTTAGGGTTGGCATCAGTAATATTGATGTTGCCACTTACCTCACCGTAATAAAGACCCGGCTGGTTGGTACCGGCAGACTTCACTCGCAACTTCGCATCGGCCCAGTCTGCATGGTCATGGCCTACACCATCTCCACCATCTTTCACCACCAGCTTGAGCGAGCTGTTTGAAGATGTCAGCGGCAGAATAACGGCATCGGCAGGACCACTTCCTCGCAATACACTGCTTTGGTAGCTGAGGGCATCATCTATATAGACTTCAAACACAACCGAGCCAGAATCACCAGTCTCATCATCCACACCAATAATGGCACTGAACTGGTCGTAGTCTTTCCCGGTCAGGCTGTACACCACTTCGGAATACGCATGGACACCCAAGCCTTTTTCATAGCTGGTACCGTCAATACGGATGGTCGATCCGTCGCCTGTACCCTGCTCACCATTACTCTGGTCTTTCTCAACCGGTCCCCACTGATTGGTTGAAGAAATTTCAGTAAGGTCGCTCAGATAGTCATAAGACGGAGCCGGTGGCGGTGCTGGGGCAACAATTTCAGGCCCTTCATATTCGATTTGCTCCAGGTAAGCCACCAGTTGGGCGCGTTCAGTCGCGTTACTGACGGTATGCTGGGAACCGGTCTGAAGAACAACATCCAGGGTTGCCGCCTGCCCGTTGTGGAAATACGGCGCAGAATCCACCAGCCCAATCAGGGTTGGGGTATCAAAGCCAACACCACCCAGCGGCTGGGAAATTCCCTGGCCGGAGGAGGACTGGATGGTGCCGACATCGTGGCGCAAGGTATCCGTGTAGAAATCACCGGAGTGGCAACCTGCACAGCCTTTCTGGGTAAACAGAGCAGCACCAGCCTGTGCATCTGTAGTCAGCGTGCCGTTCTGGTTTCGTTTCGGGCTGCGCGGGTATTCCGTCAGGCTCGACACGTAGAACGAGAGGTTGTCCAGATCATCACTGATACCTGCTTTCGAATTACCGAGAGGATCTTTGACATTATCAAACAGCGGATCAGGGATGAAGCCGCGACCGCCGAAACCAAAGCGGATATCGTTCTCGAAGTCATGGATTTCATCAAAGTTCGCTGTCCAGTGGACACGTCCGTTACCCATACCGGCGCGCCCCAGCAGCGCTATGGTATTACGCAGGCCTTCACCACGGTCAGTAAAGTCCCATACCCGGCCGTCAGAATCGCCTCCGGCGTGACAGCTGGCACAAGACAAGTATCCGTCCTGGGTCATGCGGGCATCCGCTGCGTTGTGGAAGATTTGCTTACCTGCCAGCACCCGAGGGTGCAGCTTTTCATTGGCGACTGTAGACGTTTCAGCAAGGCGCTGGATGTCACCGCCGTTTTGCTCAAAGTCAGACACGTCGAACACTGAGATGCTGCGAGACAGGAAACCGTGTACAAACAGTTTGTCTCCGGAGCGAACCAGGCCAATGGGAGCCTGACCCACTTCAACCAGCTCATTCACCCGGTTGCGGCTGTATGCATCACGGATTTCAACGCTGTTTTGCCCTTCAATGGCTGTATAGGTGTAATCACCCAGCGTACTGAAGGCCACCGCTTTAGGTTGTGCCCGGTTATCCATATCAAGCTGGTTAGCCGGGATTTCCTGCCCGGTTTGCAAGTTGATCTGGGACAGAATCGCCCTAACCGTTGTTTCAAAGGTGATTGCCCGGTTCTCGTTAAAGGCACCGCGGTCAACATTGGTTTTGTTGGACGGCACCCAGGCAGTACGGCCATCTGGCGAAATGGTGACCGAATTCAGGTAGTTTGGCAAACCCCGGCTGCGATCCGGGCCGTCAATCGTGGTCGTGTCTTTTGCCAGATTGATGGTGTCACTAACCGTCATAGTGCCGATATCGACCTCGATAACCTCAGCATGGGTCTGTGGTGATATAAAGCGCGTCACCAGTGCTACACCAGAATCGCTGTCAATGGCAAGGCCACGGGCTGAATGTCCCACTGTTACCCGATCAAGGATCGCCCCGTTGGTCGGGTTCAACTTGAGCAATTCCCCGGTTGCCTGAAGCGTAACATAGGCGGCTGAGCCATCCGGTGCAAACGCAATGCCGTGAGGCTGGGAAGCCCTTGGCAGAGAAATATCAGACAGACGTGTGCCGGTTGGTGACAATACTGAAATTGCATCTCCATCCTGAGCGGTTGCCCAGATATTGCCATTTGGAGCAACTGCAACAGTACGAGGGCGCTCAGCAACTTTGGTTTCCCAAAGCTTGCCATAAGGCGCATTGGCAGAAATCGCCGTGACGGTGTCGTTGTCCTCGTTCACTGACACGACCCGGCTACCGGCAACTACGATAGATGAGGCAGATACCGGCGCTGTCGACGTGACGGGATAATGGGCCGTTACATCAGATGGCTGGGTAGTCTTGAAGCCGGATTCACGGATCGTGACGATCGGCGTCCAGTGGCCTGGAGTGGTGTAGGTATGACTGGCCGAACTGTTGGTACTGAACGCAGTCGGTGTGCTGCCGTCACCAAAGTCCCAGGAATACTCAATGGTTCCGTTATTAATCGGGCTGGATGAGGCTGAAACCCCAAAGCTCTGCCCAACTTGCACTGTGTTGGGTACGCTTGAGGAAACAGTATGCCCAGCTGTATCACCGGTTGAAAATGACCAGGTGTACTCCGGCATTGCGTTCCCGGCAAAGTCCTTAATCCCATTCAAAGTAACCGAGTAAATGCCGTCAGCGTCAAACTGGGAATCCGGCGTGAAATGGACAAAGCCAAGGTTCACACTATAGGTACCACTGACCGGCGTCGAACTTCCGATTTTTGTCACTTTGAATGTATTGCTGTTCACCGAATCCATCAGCACGCTGTCTGACAACGCAACACCAACACGGGAAGTTCTTGCCTGATGGGTAGCAGTGCTTCCAGGCATTGTCCGCACGACCTGCGGTGGCGTATTGTCTGGCGAAGTCTGGCGTGCAATCAGCCCACTGCCGCTGCCGTGGTCGTTACCCACCCAAACGGTATTACCAAAGGCAAAGACCTGGCCGTGGTCGGTATTCGAACTAGTAGCATCCAGTGAGCCTGTACCATCAATTGAAATATTGTTCAGATCACCAACATCCAGAACCGAAATATCGTCCTGGTTGCCAAGGAACAATTTGTCATCCTGGACATTACAGTACAGGTTTACAAAGCCGCTCTCGCTATCACTGAGCAATGCCATTGGGTTGGAGGTGGTGTCATAAATACGCAGGCTGTCTCCTGCAGAACGCGCCCCGAAATAGGCTTTGGTTCCGTCCCAACAGGAGGAGTAATAGCGTTCAGGCAAGCGGGAAACCGTTTTAACCAGCAAAGGGGTCAACGGATCATCGATATTGAGGATCGAAAAGCCTGCTGTGGTTTCCATGCTGGAAAGGTAGAGCTCGTTACCCAGCGCGAATACCGGTCCAACGTTGAAGCCGCCTAATTGGCTGGTCGGGACAGTTTTTTCAACGTATGGATTACTGACATCAGAGGTGTTGACGATAGTAAGCCCCGCATTACCACGGGAGACATACAGGTAAGGAGCCTGCCAGAAAAGCTGCCAGGAAACGTTGTTATAGTCCCCGAAATTCACCCCGGAAATGGCGAGCTTACTGACCTGGATGGGGTTATTTACATCTGACCAGTCCCAGATCTCTATACCCTTGCCGGTCTGGATGGCAATGTGGTTGTTTTCGCCCAACCCGAAAGAGTGTGGTTCGCGAAACTCTGCAGTCCGGAGACCGTCACCGGTCCGGTGGGCATTACTGGTATCCGGCTCGTAGACCATCTTAACGAGCTGGAGGTTACGTGGATTGGAGGCATCAAGGGCTATCCAGCCGCCGGGACCGCCCCCGCTGTCCGGTGCAAATACGCCAATCATATAACCATTTAACATGGTCATGACATTCACACCGAAGTGCTTTCTTCCCGGGTAATCCGGTGGAAGAAGCCCGGTGGTATCGTCCACCGACGGGGTTGAAACCTGGGTAAATACTTCCGACGACGAATACTGCAAATTGCCCAAACCTGGGCCCTGTGCAGCCATTGTCCCACCTGCTCCTAACGTACATGTCAGGGCGCTTGCTATAAGAGGAATGATTCGCCGTTGGTTAAACCGGCGAATAAAACTATGTTCCATATTTTTATCCTCATTGAGTGATGTACTGCAACAACATCCCCCCTGGTCAGGACATTGCCTCCTGTAACTCAATCCTTTTATACTGTCGAACCGAAGTACTTCGTGTGAAAGATGCACCGGTCACCACGGGTCAAAAGCAAGTTTCCTTGGAACAGACGTTATGTTTGAAAGCAAAAGTTCTCTGGAAATTGTTGTTCTTGTTGTCTGCGTACATTTCCAATTTGGTCACCAAATTGCGTTGCAATATGTTAGTTCTACCCTCCTTTTGGTCTTTCTCTGTAAAAGTTAAATTCCACTGTTAATAAACGTGCTGACGGCTTGGTATCGCTCAAAACGCGCCTTCAGCACTGGTTGTTTGGTTTTATCCGGGTGGAAATAGCGGTACTCACCGCTCATATTCCGTACCGCATCTTGAAAGGTTTCGTACACGCCCCCGGCGTATGCAGCCGCCATTGCTGCACCTCTTGCACCAGTTTCCCCACAAGGTGTCACAGCAATACGGATATCTAAAACATCGGCAAATAACTGGCACCAGAATTCACTCCGGGCACCACCGCCACTTAAAACGGCATTGTCGAAATGCAACCCGGCTTTGTTCAGTTTCAAGAAATGTTCCAAATGACCGAACACAATGCCTTCATAGACGGCATAGAGAAGGTCAGACTTTGTATGCCAGCCAGCCAGACCAAAGAAGTTGGCCCCGGCTGATGCAAGGTCACTGGAACCATAGAGATAGGGATGGAACAGAGGCAGGTTTTCCGCCAGTTTTACGTTTTCGACAGCGTTATTACAGAATTCAAAAACCGATTTCCCCAGACTCTGCGCAACCTGTTTTTCCGGTGCAAAGAACTCACTGACAAACCATTCCAGGTTGGAGGCTGACGTCGCGCTGTTTTCCATCGCCATATAGCGGCCACCGGGAAATACGCTGGACATAAAAATATCCGGGTGAGGAATGGTATCGCTGACTACCTGGTTAATGCTCCAGGTACCGGTAATTAAAGAGGCATCAGCGGTATCCCACACACCGCTGCCCACAGCACTGGCAATAACATCGAAGAATCCACCTACTACAGGCGTGCCAACCGGCAACCGAGTCTGTTCAGAGGCAGACCGTGTAATATGGCCGACAGTGTTTTCACTCCACAGCGTCGTTGGAATGCGGTCCTTCATCTCTTCTATGCCGAGCAAAGACAGCAGGTCAGAGCTGACGTCACCGCTTGTGTAATCGTATAAACCGGATGCACTGAGATCGCCATATTCTGTATGGCATTCACCGGTCAGGCAGAAATTGATGTAGTCCTTACAAAAAAGCACCACACCGATATTGCTATAAGTTGCCGGCTCATTGTGCTTGAGCCATTTCAGCAAAGTGGCAGTTTGGGAAGGCCATACGCCCTGCCGGTTCAGTTCGCTGAGCCTCGGGTAATCCTGGCTTGTTTTGTCCTGGTTCACCTGAGCCTCTGCGCGGCTGTCCAGTGACTGAATAGCCCGCAAAGGCTCGCGGTTATTGTCAAGCAGGTAAGCGCCGTTGCCGTGACCACTCACGCCAACGGCAAGTACGTCCTCTGGCGGGATGTTCAGCTCAGTCAGCGCCGCCGCGACGACGGACGCGCACTTGTGCCAAAGCCCAATCATGTCGGTTTCGGAATGCCCAGGCTGAGGAAAGCGGGTTTCTACCCGTTCGGCACGAGAACCGATTTCACGTCCCTTGCAATCAAACACCGCAGCTTTAACAGCTGTATTCCCACAATCAATCCCGAGAACGTACTTTGTTGTCATACTTGCTGTTTTCCTTAACCTTGGTAAATTCCCATCGCATCTGCGACAGAGGCATTGTCATGAATCATCGCCATAAAGGCAGACACGATTTTGCCTGGGTTCGGGTGTTGATAGATATTGCGTCCATAAACCATGCCAACCGCGCCCTGGTCCAGAAGGGCACGCGCCTTGGAAAACACGCTTTCAATATCATCTTTACCACCGCCACGAACCAATACCGGGCAGCGAGCTGCTTCCACAACTTTGTGGAAATCATCCGCATTGGCAGTGGGATCCGCTTTGATAATGTCTGCTCCCAATTCACGGGCAGTGCGCACCAACGTGACAATTTTTTCGCAGTCGCCGTCAACCATATAGCCACCACGGCCGTCATTCGGCTGCATCACAAGTGGCTCAATCATCAGTGGCATACCGTACTTTTCGCAGTCCAGTTTTACCCGGCTGATATTTTCAACGCATTGGCGGAAAAGATCCGGCTCATCGGGCAGCATAAAGAGGTTCACCACAACACAAGCTGCGTCCATCTGTACGGCTTGCAAAACTGGGTCGCTGTGGTTTTGCAACAGTGCCCACATAACACGGTGGCGCTCGGCGTTGTAAGGGTTGCCGAGGTCTATACGCATTACCAGCGCAGGTTTATTTTTACCGTTCACTTCCTGCAGAATGTCAGCCTGACCGTAAGTCATCTGGATAGCATCTGGCCCGGCCTTAATCAGTTGATCCACCACCGCCGGCATATTTTCCAGCCCATCAAGGAACGACGGCTCATTACAGACACCATGGTCAATGGCCACGTCCAGGCATTTACCGTTGTTAAACAGGCGGTTCATGCGCACTTTTTTACTCTGGAATACCTTACCGGCATTCTGAGTATTACTTTCTACATGCATAGTACTTTCCCTGAGTTATCAATAGATTCCCTGCCAAACATGCCGGCTGGGTCAATGTCATATCCGTTATGGTAATTAAGTGATTCTGCCGCCTCTTTGTATTCCTCGGCTGTGCGGGTGTCATCCCAACCATGCAATTGTGCGAGTAGCAGGGTTGTTTCTGCCAATACTGCCGGGTTCACCTTGCCTTCAATGGCAATGGTGCTGCGGCGCTGAATAAGATCCAGCGGTTTGACCACGTACTCTGTTTTGACGAGATACGTGAGCTCGCGGACGCTGTATTCGGGAAGGGATGACAAAGACGTATCCTCGCCTGCCTGAATGAAGCTCAGGACTGCTTCACATGCCGTGCCATATCGCGACAGCAATATGGACGCACGTTCAGCAGAAATCTGGTATTCATCCCGGAGGTTTTTCAGGTAAATATCCAGGGCAGTTTTACCCATCGGATACGCCTTGCCACCACCAATTCTTCTATCTCTTGTTGATACCTTTCGCGGCTTGGAGAGCTCGGCCAACACGGTGTCACATGCCTGCTCTGCAAATCCGCGGAAAGTTGTCCATTTCCCACCTACCATCGAGTAAACCCGTAGCGGTTCACTGCTGTTTTGCTCTCCGGTTTCAAGCACATCACACTTCAATGCATGGCTGCGGGGTATCTGTCCTGTCGATGCAGTATTCGCCGTGCCCAACGGGCGAACGCCACTGAACCGGTAACAGATGTCTTCCTCGCGTATCTCCACATCCGGGAAGATGTGCTTTACGGAGGTCAGGATGTAATCGACCTCTTCCTGCGTGCAGATGACTGAATCCGGATCTGACACAGGGATATCCGTGGAGCCAATCAGCACTTTCCCAAGGTAAGGGAACATAATGCAGACGCGGTTTTCCGCGTTTTCGTAGTAAACCATGGCACCATCAAGCGCCCTAACCATCGCCGGGTTATCAACGATAATGTGCGATCCTTTGGTCCCGCCGATATACCGGGAGGCAAGGTTTACACCTTCGTTGGTAAGGTCAATCCACGCACCTGTGGCATTCACAATGTGGTGGCTGACAACAGACTTCTCATTGCCTGTAATTTTGTCGGTCAATATGACGCTGCCATCATGCCCGATTCTTGCTTCGGTATAATTCAGGGCATGTGGTTTGTTCTGGTTCTGTTCCCCATCCTGTATGAGCTCAATGGCCAGCCGCTCCGGTGCACTGATCCATGCATCGTAGTAACTTGCACTGCACTTCACGGCTTCCGCATAACCGGGCCAGCGACGCCGGGTCTCACGCAAGGTATACAGGCTGTGTTTCGGCATAATCTGGTCACGCCGGGTAAAGAAGTCATAAATCGCAAGCCCGGTTTTAACAACCAATGCCCCGCGGTCTGACGTTTTCTGGTTCAGGCCAAAGAAGCGCAAACCGGCCGACAATAAACCCGCAGACCACGAGTAAAGCGGAATGTGGGTTTCCAACGGCCTCACGTAATGAGGCGCATTTTCCAACAGCCGGTTTCGCTCAAACAGCGACTCTTTTACGAGGTCAAACTCTGCGTTTTCCAGATAGCGCAACCCACCATGGATCATCCTTGAAGGTGCTGCACTCGCCTTACTGCAAAAGTCATCCCTTTCAACCAGTAAGACATTAAGCCCTTGCAGGGACAGCTCCCGGTAGGTGGCGATGCCATTGATACCGCCCCCGATTACCACAGCATCAAACACCTCACCGTCTTCAATACCATCCAGTGCACGATGGAACCCTGCCCCCTCAAGGGTGTGATTGCCCGTTCCCTTTTGCATAAGCCACTCCCTGAGTTGTCTGGATCCATTAACCGGCTTGAAGCTGGCTAAGGCGCGAATTAACAGCAGCGGTTACGGTTGCAAGGTCTGTATCATTGAGTTCAACGTTGCCTGCAACGGCATTTTCCGCCGCCTGTTGCGGGTTACGTGCACCACACAATGAGTAAGTGACACCAGGCTGTTGTACCGTCCATGCAATGACCAACTGGGCAATGGTCACACCCAATTTGTTGGCAACAGGGGCAATTTCTTCACAGAACTGCTGGACAATGGCGCGGTTTTCCAGAGAGAACAGCGGATCGTTGATGCGCAGGTCATCGCCATTGAATTGGGTCGCAGCGGTGATCTTTCCGGACAACAGACCCAGTGCCAGTGATGAGTAACTCAGGCAGGAGACGCCGGTCTCAATCGCATGGGGAAGCAACTCCGCTTCCAGGGAGCGATCAACCATGTTGTATTTTTCCTGGATGGCATCAACCGCACCGTGGCGTTGGTATTCCTTGAGTTCATCCAGTGAAGCGTTGCTGATACCAATCGCTTTGATGATCCCTTGTTCTTTAAGGTTCATCAGTGCACCCATGGTTTCTGCAATCGGCGTTGTCGGATCCTGCCAGTGGGTGATATAGAGATCGATATAATCCGTCTGCAGGCGTTTCAGGCTTTGCTCAACTTCATAACGGATGGAATCAGCCCCCAGGTAGCGGTGAACCTGCTCACCTTCTTCCTCAAAAAAGTGGTTCCCGGAGGTGGTATGCCAGGCAAGGCCACATTTGGTTGCGAGTACCACGTCCTCGCGACGGCCTTTTATGGCTTCGCCCACCAGACGCTCTGAACGGCCAAGGCCGTACGCCGGGGCGGTATCCACCAAGCTCACACCCTGGTCAAGGGATTCTCGAATTGCCGCTACCGCTTTCTCTTCATCGGTGCCGCCCCACATCCAGCCACCCATCGCCCAGGTCCCCAGGCCGATCACTGACGTTTGAATTTCCGTACTGCCTAACGTGCGTTTTTTCATTGTTTTAGTCCTTTAATATTTCGAGCACCGAGGTGGCTGTGGCTTCATCAGACACCAGGGTGGTAATCATCCCGCCATTCAACACAGAACGGACCGGCAGAATCTTGTCTTTACTTGCTGCGATACCGATCCTCAGTGGGATCTTTCTCAGGTCATCCAACGTCAGGCCAACCAGCTTGTCATCCAGACTGCTGACACTGGATTCACCATGGCGGTTTATAAGGTGAGCCAGCATTTCCCCTTCACAGTCTGACGCGATGACTTTGTTCCTCTCTTCGTCACTCATTGGGCGAAGGTCAAAGTAACTCTCCGACCCTTTGGCAACCGCCCCGATGCCGACCAGCGCTATATCTGCCGTACGCGCCAGTTCCAGCACCTCTTTACAGGCTCGCATTTCCAGCAGGATGTCTCTGTCTTCACGGCTGTCGGCAAACAGCGGGGCATGCAGTTGCATGGAGCGTCCGCCCAGCTTTTCCGCCAGGGTGTAGGCAAGGTGGTTTACGTCAGTAAAGAACTTGCCCTGTACCCCACCGGTTGCCGGAACAACTGTCACGTTGTAGCTTCGCTTTGGCTTAATAACCTCAACCAGAGCAGAAATTGCCTTTCCGCCACTGACACAAATCACGTCCCCGTCCCGCAACCTGTCCAGCAGGTAATCTGCTGCGGTTTCCGCCACCAGCCGAAAGTTCACCACCGGATCACTCGACACAGAAGGTGAGAGAATTGCCTCGTGAAGCGAGCTCTCCGTCACCAGGCGTTGTTCGCTTTCCGCCGCATCCGCACCACCGATATTGAGGCTGATTTCCACCAGCCCTTCATCCCATGCGCTCCGGATAATCCGGTTCACCTTTGCCGGGGAGAGTGACAGCTCCTTGGAGATATCCGACTGACTGACATTTTCAAGAAAATGCATGGTCAGAACTTTTCGGGTCAGCCTGTCGACGCTTTTTGTGTTGTGATTATTGAAAGCCACAGAGACTCCTTATTTCTAATTATGCTCAGCTAGGTTTGCGGTTAAGAATGTGGTCAAGCGCTACCGCACCCAGAAGGATCAAGCCTTTAATAAAGTCCTGCCAATAGACCGAGACATCGAGAAGGATCAGGGAGCTGGACACTACGCTCAGCAGCGCGATACCCAGAATGGCACCAAATACTGACCCCTGGCCGCCGTTGAAGCTGGCACCACCGATAACTGCCGCAGCAATGATGTTAAGTTCCAGCCCGACACCGAAGTTAGGGGTTGCCGCACCGAACTTGGACATATAGATAATGCCGCCCAGGCCACACAGCGCAGAACACATTACCGTTACCCAGAGCTTTACTTTGTCAGTGCGTACACCGGAATACTCTGCCGCTTTTTCGTTACTGCCGGTATAGAACACCTTGCGGAATGCGGTTGCATTTCTCAGCAGGTAGTCAGAAATCACCACCACGACAAAGAAGATAATGATCGAGAACGGAACGCCATAGAGGGTACCCTGACCGACGAACTTAAATTCCGGCGGCAGGGAGAACAGTGAAATTGGCGTACCCTGGGTAATGATCATGCTCAAGCCCCTTGCCAGCCCCATAAACGCCAGGGTGACAATGAAGTGGTGCAAGCCAATTTTGGTGACGCACAAGCCCATCAGGTAACCGATACCACCGCACATGATGATAGACGCCAGACTGGCAAGCCAGGGGTTCATTCCCACGATAAACAGCTTGGCGGCAAAAACCATGGCAAGGCACATTACTGCCCCCACTGAGAGGTCTATCCCCCCGACGATAATCAGCAGGGTCATACCAACAACCACAATGCCTTCAGTCGAAAACGACAGCAGCATGGCTTTCATGTTCGCCCACGTCAGGAAGTAGGGCGAGGCAAAACTCATGGTCACAAACAGACCAAGGATAATAAGGATAAGGGTGAATTCACGCATATTCTTGGTGCGGGAAAACAGGTTGCCGAGCATGCTCTTTGATTCGCTGTTCGGTCCTTTATCCGTAAGAACGTCGTTGCTCATTTGTCTCTCCATTTTTCGAATCATTGGTTCACTGCTGCTCGGTGTTTATCGACACCTGAAGCGAGATGCATGATGTTTTCTTCCGTGATGTCCTGTCCGCGCAGGATGCCTGCACATTCGGACTCGCACATCACCATGACCCGGTCGCTCAGACCGATGACCTCCGGCAGTTCGGAGGAAATCACAATCACGCATACCCCCTTGTTTGCCAGATCCCTAATCATTTTGTGTATTTCTGACTTAGCCCCGACATCAATCCCCCGGGTCGGCTCATCCATGATGATCACCTTCGGGTTAATGGAGAGCATTTTGGCTATTGCCACCTTTTGCTGGTTACCGCCACTGAGTGAAGAAACCGGGGCATCCATACCTGCTGACTTGAGGTTCAGCTCATCGGTCAGCGTCTGCGCCTGCTCGTTCTCCGCAACGCGGTTAATCAGGCCGTTGGCAGATACCTGCTCCGGGTTAAGCGCCGAGACATTTGACGCAATAGACAACTCCAGAAAGACACCGTTTTCCTTGCGGTCTTCAGACAGGTACACGATGCCGTTGGCGATACCGTCCTGGTAATTGGTGATCGAGACTGACTCCCCTCGGTAAGCGATCTCTCCCCCACTGCGCTTCTGGAGGCCACAGATAGCCTTAACGACTTCAGAACGCCCCGCGCCAATCAGTCCGGCAATACCAAAGATTTCGCCTTCATGGACATCAAAACTGACATCGCGGAAACGACTGCCGTCAGTCATCCCTCTCACCGACAGCAATACCGGGTTATTTTCAATGTCCCCGGTAAATTTATCCGGGTAGAGGTCTGTCAGTTTCCGTCCAACCAGGTGGTTGACGACCTGATCCGGCGTGGTTTCCTTTACTACCTCAGTGGTGATCAGCTTGCCGTCGCGGAACACCGTCACGCGGTCGCACTGCTCGAACACCTCCACCATCCGGTGGCTGATGTAGATAACGCTGATCCCTTTCGCTTTAAGCTCCTGCATAATGCGGAACAGAATCTGCGCTTCGTTTTCTGTCAGTGCCGCTGTCGGCTCATCAAGGATGAGAATTTTGCATTCCTGGGTCAGTGCCTTGGCAATTTCCACCAGCTGCTGGTTAGATATGCTCAATTCATCCAACCGGGATTTAGGGTCAATATCAGCCAACTGTTTGATGGCTGCTTCTGCTTCTTTATAGAGAGACTTAAAATCCATAAAGAACGCATTAGATGAGTTGGTTTTCGCCATCAGGATGTTTTCAGCCACGCTCAAATCCGGGCAAAGGGCGATTTCCTGATGAACAAATCCGATTCCAAGTTTTTGTGCTTCAAGTGGTCCGGCGATTTTTGTTTTCTTGCCCTCAATGAGGATGTCACCGCTGTCCGGCTGGTAAATGCCGTCGATGATCTTCATCAGGGTGGATTTTCCCGCCCCGTTCTCACCTGCCAGCGCATGAATCTCACCCGGCATTAGGGTAAAGCTCACGTCAGACAGCGCGACAGTGGAACCGAAGGTCTTCCGCACATTTTTAATTTCAAGAACCGGTGTCGTAGTTTGCACGTTCAGCTCCTGGGCTAGTTGCCGTTTCACAATCCGGGTCTTCCCGGCAGGGTAATTCAAAAAGGGGGCTAACCCTCGCGCCTGCACCTATTTGGGCGGAGGGCGCCCCATCAAAAAAGCAAGGTCTATCTAAATAGGTACCGCTTACTCATTGATACCTTTGGTGCCACGCTTCTCCAGGTACTTGTCCCATGAGAAGTCATCAGCATTCTCTTTGGTGACAATGGCAAAGCCGTTGTCAACGAATGGAATACCCATTGGGTTGTAGCCAGAACGCTTGTAGTCGTTCATTGGGTCGATAAGGTCAGAGTGCGCGGCCATATAAAGCATCATCATGCCCATGTAGCCCTGCATACCCTGGTTAGGGTTAACCGCACCGAACACTTCGCCTGACTTGATCATGTCAAGGATCTTGGCATTCACGTCTGCGTTCATAACCTTGATTTTGCCACCCAGCTCTTTGGCTGCCTGCGCAGCACCCAGCGCTGAGTTTGCTTCAGGCATGAATACCGCACCCAGGTTCGGGTGAGCCTGTGCCATGGTCATTACCGCGTTGTAGGCTTTCGTTGGATCCTGGTTACTTGCTGCGCGGGAAGCGAGCTTCATGTCAGGCCACTTTTCCTTCATACGATCGATAAAGGCAGAAATACGGCGGTCGTGGTTGTCCTGTCCTGGGTTTTCCAGTACGGCATATTCGCCCTTGCCACCCATGGCTTCTGCTACTGCGTCTGCTGCGTACTTACCTTCCTGGAAGTTGTCAGACGTAATAAAGGAAACACGCTTACTGTTTGGTGAATCCGCTGCGAAGGTCACAACAGGAATACCCATTTCTGCTGCGCGGTTGATTGGCTCAATAAATGGGTCTGGGTTCATTGGGTGAAGCAGGATGCCCGCCGGCTTTTTCGCCAGCACCTGTTCAAATGAGGCCAGCTGCTTGTTCACGTCATACTCTGGGGTACCGGTATAAACGGTCTTACAACCCATTGACTGTGCAGCTTGCTTCATCATCTCATATACAGGGAACCAGTACTCAACCCCACTTACCATGACATTCATGTAATAGGTTTCACCCGGCTTACAACGGAATGGTGCATCACCCTCCGCACTTGCTGTACCGGTTGTTGTAAGCAGCGATGCAACTGACAGCGCTGCGATACCGACAACACGCTTTAACGTAGGGTTTAACTGAAATTGCATTTTCATCCCACTCTCCTTGTTTTCGATAAGCGGTCTACGTTCTTGTAATTGGTGACCTGCCCTGTATGGCCACCGTGTTGGTTTAGCAAAATACATCACCCCGTGAAGTTTGTTACGCATTGGTGAAATATATTTCAGCTAGTGAAAGAGTAATCACTCTCCCTCACATGTGTCAAAGCGAAATCAATACTAAAAGTCTCAATAAATTGACAGCGCACGCCGATGCAACAACATCTAATTAACATTTCAATGAATTGCAGTCTCTGTTTTTAAAGGGATTTCAGCAGGAATTTTTGAGGCCATTTTTCTTAACACCCAATTGTGACCGAGATGTTAAAAATGTGATCAGACACAAAAGCCTCTCCTGATCACAGGCCGTAGTGATTATTTATATTGATACCAAATGTCTCATTTACACTTGCAAAACACAGTTTGCAGAGGCTAGTATCTATATAAACGAGACCCAAAGTATCATTTTAATAATAAGTATTAGGATTAATTTACTTGCCGTATTGAAGTTGGCAGTAATAAGACATGTAGAAGGGATAACGCCATGAGCAATCACGTACAACTCCCCCGGGTTATGGAAATCGGTGAGGGAGCAAGCACCCAGGTCGCTGCAATTCTGAAGCGACTGGGATGTAAATCTCCCCTTATTATTACAGACAAGGTGATGGTAGATCTTGGGTATGCAGCCCGTATTGGGGCCATCCTGGACCAGGCTGGTATCACTCACGCAGTATTTTCAGACACTGTTCCTGAACCAACAGAGTCATCAATTATCGCCGGGGTCGATGCTTTTAAAGTCGGTGAATTTGATTCTATTATCGCTCTGGGTGGTGGGAGCCCAATCGATTCAGCCAAGGCTATCGGTATTCTGGGCAAGTTTGGCGGGAATATGCGCGACTACAAATTCCCGCGTGACGTGTCTGAAAGTGGTGTCCCCATCATTGCTATTCCTACTACGGCAGGTACCGGCTCTGAGGTCACCCGGTTTACCATTATCACCGACGACAAAGTTGACGAAAAAATGCTGTGCGTTGGCCTTGGCTTTATGCCACAGGCCGCCATTATCGACTTTTCCCTCACACTCAGTGTTCCGCCTCGCGTAACCGCCGATACCGGTATCGATGCCCTCACCCATGCCATTGAAGCCTATGTCAGCCGCAAAGCTAACCCATTCAGTGACTGCCAGGCATTGTCTGCAATGAAACTGATTGCGCCAAACCTGCGCCGCGTTTACCACACCCCGGATGATAAAGAAGCGCGTGAAGCGATGATGTTGGGTTCTACCTTGGCTGGCATGGCGTTTTCTGCTGCATCCGTTGCCCTGGTTCACGGGATGAGCCGTCCAATTGGTGCTTTTTTCCATGTTCCTCATGGCCTTTCGAACGCCATGTTGCTGCCCCACGTCACCGAGTTCTCTATTCCTGACGCAACCGAACGCTATGCAGAGTGTGCCAGGGCTATGGGTGTTGTGAGCCAGGACACAGATGATGAAATAGCATGCCAGACACTGGTACAAGAGCTGCAAGCGATAAACCAGGAGCTCAATGTTCCCAGCATGTCTGAATTTGGAATCGACAAAGACCGGTATTTTGAACTTTGCGAGACCATGGCCAGCCAGGCAATTGCCTCCGGCTCGCCAGGCAACAACCCAAGGATCCCGGATCAGGAAACCCTTGTATCCCTCTACCATCACGTGTGGTCTTAATACCAACAACGCTAAAGCACTATTACAAAGAAGCCAAAACAAAAGGAGATTCAACATATGGAACGCATTGGCCACTTTATAAATAACGCCGTCGTGTTCGATGACAACGCCCGTCTGGCACCTGTGTATAACCCGGCGGAAGGCGCACAAATTGCTGACGTAGAGTTATCTTCGGAAGCAACTACCCTTGCAGCCGTTGAAGCTGCAGCCAATGCACTTGAGACCTGGTCTGCAACCCCGGCCGTTGTGCGGGCTCGTGTACTGTTCAAATTTAAAGCGCTGGTTGAGGAAAACCGGAATGAACTGGCTGAACTGATCGTTCAGCAGCACGGCAAGGTATTTTCCGACGCTCAGGGTGAAATCACCCGTGGCCTGGAAGTCGTTGAATTTGCCTGCGGTATTCCACACAGCCAGAAAGGGGAGCACTCACTCAACGTCGGCCGTGGTGTTGACTCACACTCCATGATGCAACCTGTGGGTGTCTGTGCCGGTATCACACCGTTCAACTTCCCGGTAATGGTTCCTATGTGGATGTTCCCGGTTGCCATCGCATGTGGTAATACCTTTGTACTGAAGCCATCTGAAAAGAACCCTGCACCGGCACTGTTCCTGGCAAACCTGCTTCGTGAAGCGGGCCTGCCTGACGGCGTATTTAACGTGGTGAATGGTGACAAGGCCTCGGTTGATATCCTTCTGTCCCACCCTTCAGTTGAAGCAGTCAGCTTTGTAGGTTCAACGCCGATTGCAGAGTATATCTACTCAACCGCTTCGAAAAACGGTAAGCGATGCCAGGCACTGGGTGGGGCGAAAAACCATCTGGTAGCGATGCCGGATGCCGACCCGGATCAGGTCGTAAACGCCCTGATGGGTGCGGCATACGGTTCAGCCGGTGAGCGTTGTATGGCAATTTCAGTCGCAGTATGTGTAGGCGATGAAACTGCTGACAAGATCGTATCCCGCCTGACTGATGCAGCCAAGTCGCTGAAAGTAGGGCCAGGTATTGGCCAGGAAGTAGAACCGGACATGGGTCCGCTTATCAGTGACGTACACCGAGAAAAGGTGCTCGGATACATCGATCAGGGCATTAGCGAAGGTGCAACACTGGTTGTTGACGGCCGTGACCTGAAAGTGGCCGGTCACGAGAATGGCTACTTCGTTGGCCCAACACTGTTTGACAACGTCACTACAGACATGCGTATCTACAACGAAGAAATCTTTGGCCCGGTACTGAGTGTCGTGCGCGTAAACAACCTGGAAGAAGCCATTCGCCTTGCCAACGATCATGAGTTCGGCAACGGTACCGCTATCTTTACCCAGAGTGGCCGTGCAGCTCGCCAATACCAGGAAAAAGTCAAAGTTGGTATGGTCGGTGTCAATGTGCCAATCCCTGTCCCGATGGCATTCCACTGCTTCGGTGGCTGGAAGCGTTCAGCGTTCGGACCTCTCAATATGCATGGACCGGATGGTGTACGTTTCTTCACCCGCATGAAGACCGTCACTTCCCGTTGGCCTGAATCCAGCCAAATGCAGGCTGAATTCTCAATGCCAACCATGAAATGATCCCCATTTGAGTAAAATAGGGCAGAATATACAGGGGCGTGTTTAACTTTCTCTATTGAAAGGCAAACACGCCCGGTTAATCGGTATATTTTGCCCGGCCTTTGGGGCGTAACAAATACGGAAAGCAAACACACTATGACAGATAATAAGCGCGAGAAAGGATCCTCCATCATCCGCGTTCTGGAAATTCTCGAAGCTGTCTCTAACTGCGAACAGCCGATGTCACCGACTGATCTAGGCCATCTTCTCGACATTCCGAAGCCTACGGCCCACCGTCTGGTGAACACCCTTCAGGAAGAAGGCTGGCTTTATACCAATATGCGCGGCAACCTTGTTCCCGGTGACCGTTTCCATAAAGTTGCCCTCGGCGTACTGTATTCAAGCCGCTACAAAGCTCTGCGCAGGGCGATTCTTGAGCGTCTGTCCGAAGATATTGGTGAAACCTGTGGTATTGCCATTCCCGATGGTACCGAAATGATTTACTACGACCGTGTGGAAGCCAACTGGCCACTGCGCGTTCACCTGCCCGTAGGCAGCCGGACCCCGGTCTGGTGTACTGCAAGTGGAAAGCTGTATCTCAGTACATTACCGGAAGCCCGCCGTCGGGCGATATTGAAGAACCTGCCGCTTCAACAAATGAGCAAAAGCACAATTACGGAGCCAAATGCTCTGGAAGAGCAGTTGATCACGATCCGGCAGTCTCAAATTGGCATTGATAACGAAGAATATGTTGATGGCATGTCCGCTATCGCCGTTCCCATCAAAAACGAACAGGGCAAGCTTTTCGCCTGTTTGTTCTGCCATGCCCCGGTAACCCGGAAAACAGCCGCCCAGCTTATGGATCATGTCAGCCAGTTGCGCAAAGCTGCCGATGAGCTTTCGGACCTGATTCAAAGCAACGAGAAAAACCGCACCGATCACTGACAAACCGTACAAATCAATGACAGATAGTGTGAACCCCAAAAAGCGGCTAACCCAGCCGCTTTTTTGATTCCGGATCCACCATTGCCCTAACGGAAAGAATGGCTTAGCTTTACTCATAGAACAGCTTTGCAGGATACCAACATGAAGATTGCCATTTTTTGCGGTTCCAGTAGCGGTAACCACCCTGAGTATGTTGAAGAAACACGAAAACTCGGAAAGTACCTCGCCCAAAACGGTATGGATGTGGTTTACGGCGGGGGAAAGGTCGGCCTGATGGGAACCATTGCTGACTCTGCAATGGCGCACGGTGGAAAGGTTTACGGTGTAATCCCCGAACGTTTGAAAGACAAAGAGCTTGCCCATACCGGCGTCACCGAACTTTTCGTGGTGAAAGACATGCACGAGCGGAAAGCGAAAATGGCAGGATTGGCAGATGCCTTTGTTGCCCTGCCCGGCGGCGCGGGCACGCTGGAAGAAATTTTTGAAGCCTGGACGTGGGCGCAGCTTGGCTACCACAATAAACCCTGTGCGTTTTACAACACCGGAGGTTACTGGGATCCTCTGCTTGGTATGGTCACCAATATGGTGGAAGCCGGTTTCCTGAAAGCGGAAATGGCAGACATGTTGGTGCTGGCTGACTCACCGGAAGCATTGGTCGACAAACTGGCCGCCTACAAGCCTCCGGGAAACAAGTGGGAGTAAAAAAGCGGCCCGCAGGCCGCTGAAAGAAAAGGGTTATTTCACTTTTCTACGGCGGCTGGCAACCAGGCCGGTTGCACCCGCCAGGAAAATGGCGAGAAGCGGTGGCTCCGAGATGGTCGTCAGCGCCAGATCCAACTGGTAGTTGTAGGCCGTGAAGTCAAAACCAAACCCACCATTATTTCCGCCGGTAATCAGAGTGTACGTACCCGGTGCCAGCAAAATGTTGGCAATGCTGCCCCCCAACCCCGGTACAGCAGACGAGCTCGCGATATAAGTAAGGTTGCCAAACAGGTCGGTAAAATCCGCATTATTACTGAAGCTTGGCAGGTTCGGGTTGGTCACCGTACCCTCAAACAGGCTGACACCCATAGCAATAAGGGCACTTGTCGCCGACGCTGATAGCTCGGTTTCATGCTCAACACTGAAGGTTAAAAAATCCACGCCCTGCGGGTTTTCCAACGCCCAGCCACTGTCACCAATTACGGTACCGCTGAATGTCCCGGCACCACCAAGCGGGATGATGCCTGCCTGCGAAAATGCGCTGAAACAAAGCAGAATACCGGCAAAGGCTGCCTTTAATACGCTCATGTTTTCCTCCTTGTTAATCCGGCTTACAACGCACCCTTTTCCCAAGGGCCGGTGATGGCAAAAGTTACGCCGGGAGACTGAATGTTGACGAACAACCAACGCCCATAGAAGCAGGCCCCGGCCCACTCGCGGCTGGTAAAGCTGCGACGGGCTGAGCCGTCAGCGCTCTCACCGACGCGATCCCAGAAGTTGGTTTTGGTGCCGGGGTAAACCGCATCAATGGCGCTGAGGTCACCCTGATCGAGCGCAATGTTGTTTTCTGCGAATACAAAGGTGTTTCCTGCCTGCGTCAAGCCGACAAGGCGCTTTGGATTGGAGCTGCCATCCTCACACATCAGGATGTTGCCGCGCGGGCTCACTGCAATGTTGTCAGGGCCGTTAACTTCATCACTCGAAGTCGATTCGAAAAGGATGGTCACGGTTTCTTTGCGCGGGTCGTAGCAGAAGATCTGCCCCAGAGATGCAGCGCCGCCGGACGTTGAGCAGAAATACACCTTGCCGTCGTCATACCAACAGCCCTCACCGCGCTCAAATGTCGCTGCCTTAAACGCCTGGTTGTAGCAGCTTTCATTGACCGCATCCGGGTCAGGCACTTCCTGCCAGGTAACTGTCCAGACAGTACCTTCCACCTGCCCGCCGCGGGTATCCAGACGGTCGGTCTCATTCAGTACCATCGCATAGAGCGTACCGCCGGATTTCAGGTCGCCCCACTGGCCGGAAGGGACAAACTTGTAGAATGCCGATGCGCCGCGGTCTTCCGTCTGGTAAACGTAACCGGTTGCCGGATCAACAGCCGCAGCCTCATGGTAGAAACGGCCCATTTCGCGGATTGGCTGACCGTCTGAAAGGCCAAATCCCGGCACTTCGAAAACGTAGCCGTGGTTGAAGCCATCCGGGCCCTGTCCCCAGGTGTTAAATGTTTCTTCGCATGACAGCCAGGTACCCCAAGGTGTCGGGCCACCCGCACAGTTGCGGATGGTGCCGCCAAGGCTGTTATAAGAAGAGAGGAAACGGCCATTGACCACATCAAACATCAGGTTGGTTGTGCCGCCATACTGGGAAGCATTGTAGATACCGCGACCGCTGCGTGGAGAACACTTTGAGCTTTCGCCCTGTGACAGCTCATGGTTACGCACCAGGGCAACGACATTGCCTTTTGATGCCACCACTGCCATACCGTCGTGGTCTGTTGGCGTTGGTAAACCGTCTGCCTGGGTCTGCCCGGTCCAGCCAAAACTGGTGTAGGAAAACCCTTCAGGCAGTGACAGCAGGTAAAGGCCGGTTGCCTGGTCAGCAACCGGCGCCAGCGGACCATAGGTGTCCGTATATGGCAAGCTGGCTGCCTTTGCCTGAGTTGAAATCGCGGCAAATGCGGCACTGGCAGCAGCAATTGAGGTGCCTTTCAACACTTCACGACGGTTAAACGTCGGTTTGATTTCCTCACCGTTGTCAGGCAACAGTGCATTTATTTCGTTGCTCATGATGATTCCTTATTAAGAAAATTCCAGGTTGATGGTTCTGATTGACAAACAATGGGCATAAAACACCCTTCCCCATTAAGCGAGGGAATTCTAATTATTTAAAATTTCATTATTCTATAGCGTTGCTTGATTTACTTTTTATTACTCCGCAACCGGACTTTCTTTCAACTCCCGATTTGTTCGCCTCAATATTAATATTGAAGTTTCATACAGCACCACCAGCGGAACACCTAATGAAAACTGCGAGATAATATCAGGTGGCGTAACAAATGCAGCGATAAGGAATATAATAACAATGGCATGTTTTCGGTATTGAATAAGATCTTCCACAGACAACGCACCCACCTTTGCCATCACATAGAAGAGCACCGGCAGTTCAAAACTGAGACCAAATGCAAGCAACATTTTGATGACCAAATTCAGGTATTCACTCACCCTTGCTTCGAGCTCTACCTTTAACGCCTCTCCCGATTGCTGCGGCATCTCGAACGAGATGAAAAACTCCCATGCCAGAGGCATCACCACATAAAACGCCAACCCGGCCCCGGCAACAAAAAGCACTGGCGTCACCAGAAATACCGGGGAGTAAGCCTTCCTCTCACTGCGGTACAACCCAGGAGCAATGAAACACCAAACCTGTATAAGCAACAACGGCAAACTGGCAAACATGGCTGTGAAAAAAGCCAGCTTCATATAGGTAAAAAAGGCCTCATGTAACCCGGTGTAAATCATTCTCCGGCCACTGTCTTCACCAAACACATCCACCAGCGGAGCAGTTAAATACTGATAAACCTCGCCCGAATAGGCATACGCAACAATAAAGACCACAATGAAAAACAAAAAACAGAGCATCAGCCTGCGGCGTATCTCCAGTAAATGGTTGAGAAGCGGTGCCCTTGATGCTTCGAGCTCCGGGCTTTTCGATAAATCCCGGCTCATGATCGCTTGTCCCCTACACCTTCAGAGCTATCAGCACCTGGATTTGCAGTATTTGCACGTTGTTCAGCACATCGAGCACGCACAGCTTCAACATCACTCTTACGTTGCTGGTGATAATCAGGTGAACGGGACCCGGGGGCAAAATCATCGGGCAAATGACGTAACTCGTCAGGCAACCAGTTCTCCCAAGATGGCTGGGATTGATTCCCGTCAGACTGGGAAACCTCGCGCTCTAACTGAGCAATCCCACCTTTGGTAAATTGGTAGAGTTTTCTGAGTTTGCTGCTAATCTTTCTGAATATTTCAAAAAACTTGGGTAAATCTTTTGGCCCAATAATCAGAAATGCTAACAGAGAAACAATAAAAAGTTCCTCTAGCCCTAAATCGAACACGCTATTTACCACCCAGTGTTATATTACCTATTTGTCTGAAAGACACATAAGGTGCTTCAGAGAAATAAGCAAGATTAGTTATTGTCAAACCATGAAAGTCAGTATTGAATCCCTATATTTCATCACTGTGATTGTTTGGTTACCGGAATTTTTATTTGGCTTCAGTTACAAGAATTGATTTTAATAACCACGCAGAGACAAAAGTATTAAATTTAACACACACTATTTCGTATTTATTTCAGGTTTCTTTCCACCACTTTTTTAACCGCCACTTCCCTGATTTGAGTGCCAATCCGGTAAGTTGGAAGATTGCACTTGCCAAAGTGCATCCTGTAGCGCTGAAATAGTAAAAGGAACCGGAAATCAAAAGGCAAAGGATGAGCGAGCAAACACGTGGTGATGTGTTATTGGTGGAAGATGATGCCATAGTGCGCCAGGCTACGGCGCAATGGCTGGAGCTGGCTGGCTTTAACGTGACCAGTTGTGAAACCGGGTTTGCCGCCATGGATGCCCTCGCCCCGGATTTTTCCGGCATTGTTATCAGCGATGTTAAGCTGGGCGATCACGATGGTGTATTGCTGCTGCAGGATATGCAACAGGTCATTCCTGATTTGCCGGTTATCCTGATTACCGGCCACGGGGACATCGATATGGCGGTGAAGGCCCTTCGCCTTGGCGCATTCGATTTCATTGAAAAACCTTTTGATCCCCAGCGCCTGACAGAAACCGTGGTAAATGCACTGGCCGTCCGCCGCCAAAGTGAAGATCAGACAGAACGCCACCACTACCTCAGCCAGCTTGAAGGACTGGAAAAACAGCTTATCGGACAAAGCCCGGCAATCCGTCGCCTGCGTGACCAATTACTCAAAGTGGCGGAAATGGATACCAACGTCATTATTTATGGTGAGACCGGGAGCGGTAAGGAGTTGGTGGCACAAAGCCTTCACCGTTACAGCAGCCGGAACAATGCAGAATTTGTTGCCATTAATTGCGCAGCAATTCCCGAAAACCTGTTTGAAAGTGAACTCTTCGGCCACGAAGCCGGGGCGTTTACCGGTGCCGCAAAAAGGCGAATCGGCAAACTGGAATATGCAGACAAAGGCAGCGTTTTCCTGGATGAAATAGAAAGCATGCCGGTCAGTATGCAGATTAAAGTTTTACGTTCACTGCAAGAACACACGATTGAACGTGTAGGTGCCAACCAAACGGTTGAAATTGATATCCGATGCATCGCAGCAGCCAAGGAAGACCTCAAGGATCACGCCTATTTCCGACAGGACCTTTTCTACCGCCTGAACGTTTCACAACTTTATATCCCGCCTCTTAGGGAACGAGGTGAGGATATCCTGCTGCTGTTTGACCACTTTGTTCAGCAGCAAAACCCGGAGAGATCTGCCAGTACCAATGACCAGGAAACCCTGCTCTCTTACCATTGGCCGGGTAATGTGCGGGAACTGCGGAACATCGCAACCCGCTTTGCTTTGGAAAACAACGTTTCTGTTGGAGAGATCCTGGCTTCAGGGCCGGACAGCATTGCTTCCCCTACACAGAGGCGCCTCCCTTTGACTATCCAGCTTCAAAATGTGGAACGCCAGATCCTGCAGGAGGCGCTAACCCGTCACAAGGGTCATATCCAGGCAGTTATGGAAGAACTTGATCTGCCTCGACGTACACTTAACCAGAAAATGCAAAAACACGGCCTGAACCGGAACGACTACACCTGATATTCCATGCTTGGTAATGAGCAAAATTTTGCCGACTCACAGTGAGGTAAAATGGGATCTCATGCATCCATGGGGTAAGCGCCCCAGTTTTGCTGCTCTGTGGTAATAAACCCGCCGCCTCCCGGTCGGCAATATTTTGCTTATGGTACTTTTTACCAATAAGCAAAATCCTGCTCATTCGATATCGAAGATAAAAGTAACTTCATATTTTTCATAAAGTTAAGGAATGGCATGATTAGTGCTCCATAGGGTCGAATGTAAACAAAGTGTTATTCACGGAAAGAGACATACTTCGAACCCGCCAAGGAGACAATGATGAAAACGAAAAGCCTGTTTAAGCGCGTGATGCTTGCCTCTGCTCTTTTTGCTTCAGCAACCGGCATGGCAACCGCTGCTGAAAACCGCAGCTATATCCTGGCTACCGCATCAACCGGTGGTACCTACTACCCAGTGGGCGTTGCACTGGCAACCCTGAGCAAAGTGAAACTCGAACCCAAGCACAAATTCTCCCTTTCAGCCATCAGCTCTGCCGGGTCAGGTGAAAACGTAAAACTCCTGCGTGAAAACCAGGCCCAATTCGCCATTATGCAAGGCCTTTATGGCGCATGGGCATGGAGCGGTGAAGGTAAGGTGAAACAGTCCGGCCCCCAGAAAAACCTGCGTTCCGTTTCCATGCTGTGGCAAAACGTTGAGCACTTTGTCGTCAAGTCAGATTTGGCGAAATCAGGCAACGTGTCAGATCTCAACAACCTGGAAGGCAAGAAGTTCTCTATCGGTAAGAAAAACTCTGGTACAGAGGGTTCCGGCCGTCACATCATGGGAGGCCTGGGCGTAAACCCGGATAACTTTAACCTGGCATTCCAGGGGTACGGCGCAAGTGCTGATGCCCTGCAAAACGGAGCCATTGAAGGCATGAACACACCTGCGGGTGTTCCTGTCAGTGCCGTCACCCGCGCTTTCGCAGCCATGGGCGAAGACATCACCCTGCTTTCCTTTACTGATGAGCAGATGGCACAGGCAAACAACGGTTACAAACTGTGGACCCGCTTTGTGATTCCAGCCAATACCTATCCCGGCCAGACCAAAGATGTATCCACTATCGCACAGCCTAACTTCCTGGCTGTTCGCCACGATATCAGCGATGACGACGTCTACATGCTGACCAAAACCATCTATGAAAACCTGCCGTTCCTGAACGGGATCCACAAAGCAACCAAAGCCATGGCACTGGAAAAAGCCATTGCCGGCCTGCCGGTTCCCCTTCACCCAGGTGCTGCACGCTACTACAAGGAACAGGGTCTGGATATTCCGGCTCACCTGATTGCCGAGTAATCCCACTTTTTGCCTGCAAGTTTCCAAGCTGTAAGGCAACCCCTTCAGCCGGCCTGATTCAGGCCGGCTGCCATAACAATCATAAAATCCGACATCTACCCGGATGTCCTTGGCACACGTTGTTTTGGAGCTGTCATGTCAGAGACTAAGCCAGATTTTACGCCAGACACTGAGAAGCAGGATTCAGCCGATTTATCCCAGTTTGAACTGCTGCAACGCAACCAATACCCGCTTCTGTCGAAAGCGGTCACTTTTATCGGTGTTGCACTGGCAGTGATGCATATTTGGTTTAACACGCTCGCCACCCTGCCGGAGCTGTGGATCTCCGCTACCCACTTTGCCGGTTTTTCACTGATGTGTGTACTGACCTACCCGGCAGCACGCTCTCTCGCAAATAATAAAGCGGCATTATGGCTTGACGTCACAATCGGTCTCACAGCTGTTGCCTGCCTGGTTTATATCCCGCTGGCAGAAGATGCGCTGTACGAAAGGGGCGTGACTTTTATTGCGAGCGACTGGGTATTTTCCATTCTGGCAATCCTGATTGTGCTTGAGCTGATTCGCCGCACCATGGGGTGGTTTATCCCGGTGTTGATTGTTATCTCCCTGACCTATGTCACCGTGTGGGGAAGCTGGATCAACGGCGTGTTTTCATTTCCAGGCCTTTCCTATGAGACCATGCTCTACCGCAGTTTTTACAGCTCCGAAGGTATGTTCGGCCCCATATCCCGAATCTCCTGGAGTTATGTGTTTATGTTTATCCTGTTCGGGGCATTTCTGGTGAAATCCGGGGCAGGTGATTTCATTATCAACGTCTCCCGCGCTGTGGCAGGAAAAATCATCGGCGGGCCCGGTTTTGTGGCCGTGCTCGGTTCCGGCCTGATGGGGTCGGTGTCCGGCTCCAGTGTAGCCAATACGGTTTCCACCGGGGTGATTACCATTCCCTTGATGAAAAAAGCTGGCTTCCCAGCCCGGTTTGCCGCCGGTGTGGAAGCAGCAGCCTCTACCGGCGGGCAGTTAATGCCACCGGTTATGGGGGCTGGCGCTTTTATCATGGCGTCCTACACCCAAATCCCTTACGTGGAAATCATTGCGGTTTCTTTTGTCCCTGCGCTGATTTATTTCCTGTCCGTAGCGTTCTTTGTCCGGATAGAAGCCAAACGTTCTGGTGTCCATAAAGTCACCGTAGAATCGGAGCCTGTCTCCAGGGTGCTCAAATCCGGCTGGCATTACCTGATCCCGCTGGCCGTATTGGTCTCGTTGCTCATTGCCGGTTTCACCCCCACCTACGCCGCCGGGTTATCGATCATCTCCGTGGTTATCGCATCGTGGCTTTCTCCAAATAAAATGGGCCCGCGTGAGATTATCGACGCCCTGGCACAAGGTTCCAGAAACATGGCAACCACCGCGGTGCTGCTCACCGGTATCGGCTTGGTAGTCAACGTTATCAGTACCACCGGCATCGGCAATACTTTCTCACTGATGATTAACGGCTGGTCCGACGGTAACCTGATCATCATGCTGGTACTGGTCGCCATCGCTTCCCTGGTGTTGGGCATGGGGTTGCCGGTCACGGCTTCATATATCGTTCTGGGAACACTTTCTGCCCCAGCGATTTACAGCCTTATTGCCGAGCAAGAACTGGTCGAACTCCTGATGAACGGGCAGTTGCCGGAACAAGCCCGGGCTATCTTTATGCTGGCAGCACCGGATCAACTCGACGCATTGACCAAACCCATGTCTGAACAAAGCGCGCTGGCATTGCTCGCCATGGTACCGGCAGACTTTATGTCAACTTTGCTGGAACAGGGACTTGGGCTGGAAAAAGTCGCTCTCGCACTGCTTTCCGCCCACCTGATTATTTTTTGGCTCTCACAGGACAGCAATGTCACTCCTCCCGTATGCCTGACCGCATTTGCTGCCGCCACCATTGCCCGGACGCCGCCAATGAAAACGGGCTTTACCGCCTGGAAAATTGCCAAAGGGCTCTATCTGGTACCGTTGTTAATGGCTTATACACCACTTGTCAGTGGCAACATGACTGATGTGATGGTAACCGGGGCGTTTGCAATTTTAGGTACCTGGGCACTGATTGCCGGTATTGAAGGGTATTTGGAAGCGCCGCTGAACCCGCTGGTTCGGGCGCTGGTTGTCGCACTGGGCGCAGGTCTCTTGTGGCCGGATATGCCTCTGGTTGTCCGGGCGGCGTGTACGGCGGTTTTCATTATCCTCGTGGTGATGACCAACCGGACATTCACCCGTACCAATAATGCTCAGCCCTCTTTGTAAGGTTTCTATTTAATCTGTTCGTTTGAACAATTTCCATTTCTTGAACATCCGCCTTTTTCGGCCGGTAAGAATGACAGGGTAAACGTCATTCCCCGGCCCTTCTTATTACTGTTCCCCGGCCTGTTTTCAGCTGTTACCCGTCCTCCCATATCCCGCATACTGTTGGCGGTTATCGCAAGTCCCAGTCCCAGCCCCTCTCCCATCTTCTTCGTTGTGAAAAAAGGTTCAAAGACCCGGTTAAGGCTCTCTTCATCCATACCTGGCCCATTGTCCGACACAACCATATCAATACTTCCGGAATCTACCCGCCGTATTGCCACAGCAATTTCTCCATCTGGCAGACCCTCCGTCGCATCCAACGCATTAACCAGCAGGTTGCCAATCGCCTGCTCAACCCGCTGTTTTTCGCCAAGAACCCAAGGGACGTTTTCAGGTATATCAACAGAAAATGACCGGGGTTCAATCCGCGCCTGATGAAGGAGCAACTGGTTATCCAGTACCGGTTTAATGGCGACAGGTTTGAGTTCGCTGGGGCGATTGAAGGCAAAGGTTTTAAGCTGGGTCGTCATTATCGCCATTCGGTCAATCAGACTGTCCACCAGTGCCATGTTGGCGAGCAGGGTATCAAACTGCCCACGCTCGATAAGGAGGCTGCTGCTGGATAAAAGCGTTTTCAGCCCTGTAAGCGGCTGGTTCAGTTCGTGGGTGATGGCACTGGACATTCTGCCCATCGCAGCCAGTTTCTGTTGTTCTATCAGCTCTTCACGCGCTGATTCCAGTTCGGCAGTGCGCTCCGCCACCCGTTTTTCCAACTCAGCATTGAGTTCCCGGAGGGCATTTTCCGCCTTTTTCCTCTTGCTGATATCGATAACAGTCACCAGGTAGCCCATCCCCTGATGGGACGGCAGTTCCGTCATTGAAAACAGTACAGGAAACAGTGACCCGTCTGTACGCAGCGCCATGGTTTCAACGCCGGTAAGTTCCATCAAACCGGGGTTGTGGGAAAGATCTTCAAGTAACCGGCGTACTGTGCTGTTTCCGCCTGACGTATCGAAAAGCTGCCACAGGGGCAGACCGGAGGACAGCGTATCCGGCAAGTTGAAATACTGTTGCGCCGTTGGGTTAACAAACTGCGCATTCCCTTCGCTGTCGAGCATCACTAACCCTACATTGGTACTGGAAATCATCTGGCGAAGGCGTCGTTCTGAGTTGGCAACTGTCGCCTGCAAGGCCTCGCGGGACTTGAGGGTTTTGCGACGCTCCAACAAATACAGGAACAGGGCTATCAGGGCAAGGGTGACAACAAACCCGGTAAATGCGATACCGTTTACGTTGGTATTGAGGCCGCCCAGTGGCGTAAGGAAATGTACCCGCCATTGGACATCATCGAGCAAGACAGTCTGCTCCAGGTACTCTGCTGAAGCCCCATTTCCATTTAGGGTGAGGACAGAGACACTGAAACCGCTGTCCAGGGAGAGGGGTTGCCTCTGAATATCCCCGCGGTGCTCTGCTTCCAGAAAGTGAGGTTTTGCAGTGAGGAAAAAACGCCCGGACGCATTACTCAGCAAAACATCCTCATTGGCTGCCAACCAGGATTCCGCAAGCAGTGACAAATCGAAGCGGGTGACGGCAATTCCCGTCAGGGTATTTTTCTGGTAAACCGGTGCGGCCAGATAGTAGTAAACATCATGGCCGGAGATATCCGTCATAGACACCACTTCGCCACCACTGTCTGCAATTTTCCGTAATAGTGCCCCAACAACTGCCGGGGACGGCACGGCTCCCCGGCTTGCTGCCACCAGCCAGCCGTCTCGGTTGAATACATACCACCCCTGGGTGCTGGCAGCTTTATCCATCTGGGCAAGAAACTTCTGGCTTGGCAGGTAAGCATCCGGTTCCCCGTTGAGCAGGGCGTTAATCTGGGGATGGGCCGGGGTAAGGTAAGGCAGGACATTGAAGCGGGCCAGGACTCGCCGGATATCACTGACGTAGGAAAGCAGCCGGTCTTCACCAGCCTGGTGCGCAGATTCCAGCATCCAGCTTCGCGCAAAGTTGTGTACCATCGTGGTACTGGACAGCAGAATGATTGCCGCCACTATAGCCCAGGCGATTACTCGAAATCCTTTAATTCTCATCCGCTTTCATCCATGGAACTGCCCTTCCTTAACTTAACAGGAACATGGGCGAACTCAATCTCTGCCCCTTTTTAATTTGTACGATACCGAATCACCCCGATGTGGCTGCTCCGCCGGATTATCTTCTATATTTAAAACAGATGGCTCATTTTTGATACAGATCAAAATTGAAAAATCCCTAACAAAAGCACTGTCGTAAGGAGCCCAAATACAATATGAAGCAAATATCGTACACCTTCGACAGTACTGACGCTTTGCAAGACATCATTCTTGACGGGAGTTTACTGGATGCAGTGTCCGTCAGCCGTTCCTCACTAATTACGCTTCTCACCGGTGAAAACGCACAACACCAATTGCTGACTTACGCGACATTATTGAAAGGCCAGTTTCCCAACACACCTGTTGTTGGTGCTTCGACATGTGGTGAAATCAACCACGGTGATGTTGTGGTTCATTCCGCTACCATTATTATCCTGCTTTTTGATTTCACAGATGTGGTGCCGATTTTCCGCCCTTTCCCGGAAGGGGAAGAAGAGGCTGCCGCCCGTGGTCTGCGAACGTCCCTTGATGAACTTAACCCGGCCGCAGTTTTAATGCTAAACACTCCCCTGAGCTACGATGCCAGCATCTTTAACAGATTTTTTTCTGAAGCGCCGGTAACCTACGACGTCTTTGGTGGGGGCGCTGGTGACTACGCCATGCAGCAAAACTTTGTGTTGTTGGATCATGAAATCAGCAAGTCAGCTGTTGTTGCCATCGCATTTATCGGCGAACAACTCCAGGTTATTCAAGACAGCTTTGTTGGCTGGCGCCCAATGAGCAAGCAGATGCAAATCACCGGTGCCACTGGTCGCATGCTCCAAACGATTGACCATCAACCGGCTGCAGACATCTACCGCAAATACCTCAGCATTGGCGATGACAGCGATTTTTTCTCCAATGCACTTGGGTTTCCAATGCTGATTGGAGACGGAGAAAACATACTTGCCAGGGTACCTATTCAAGTCACAAGCGACAGCGGGCTGCTCTTCATCAGTGACTTTGAGAATATCTCCAACTTCCGCCTGGGGTTTATTGACCCTGAGGTCATCGATAAATTATTGGAAAATATCTATAAGCAGTTTCAGGCGTTCAGCCCTGAGGGCATTTTAGTATTCTCATGTGCCTGCAGACGATTCGTACTCCTGGATGACGTTAAAAAAGAGACATTGCCGCTTTCAGAAATTGCTCCCACGAGCGGATTTTTCAGTGTCGGGGAAGTGTGTAATAGCGAACCGTCTGATTTGGTCGTTAAAAATCTTTCATTTGTTGCTGTCGGCTTAAGGGAAGGTCCAGTTTCCGAAACATTTAAGCCGGAGATAAAAACAGGGGCAACAATACCCGAGGATATCTACCAATCATCACCTTCAACAGTCATCCAGCGACTTATATATTTTATCGACAATTTAAATACTGAACTGTCTGAAAAGAACACCACATTAAAACAACAAAACGAAAAACTTCGCAGCTTGTCTGTCACTGACTGCCTGACCGGACTTTTTAACCGACAACGTCTTGATGATATGCTTGAGCACGAACTCAACCGGGCTTTCAGAATGAATTACCGCTACAGCATCATTCTGCTCGACATTGACTACTTTAAAACGATCAATGATTCCTTTGGTCATCAAACTGGAGACCTTGTACTTAAGGATATTGCTCATTTGCTTCTGAAACATACCAGAGAAACAGACGTCGTCGGTCGTTGGGGTGGTGAAGAGTTTATGGTTGTTTGTCCGGGTACGGGAATAAGGGGTGCACACACACTGGCTGAAAACCTTCGAAAGGCAATCAACGCTTACGATTTTCCTGAAGCTGGCCATATCAGTGCAAGTTTTGGTGTCGGTGAATATTGCGCAGAAGATTCGATTGACTCCTTGCTTACCCGGGTGGACAAAGCCATGTACAGCGCCAAACATAATGGCCGGAACCGGGTTGAATTAGCCGACTTGTTAGAATAATAAAAAAAGGGCCGTTGCAAAGGGGGAGATGCAACGACCAAACACTAACGCAACGTTGTAAACAATTTAAATCACGGAAAATCTAAAGAGATGATAGAACGGTCATCAAAAAATTCTTTTGATGTTGAACCCTTCACATTTTTAAATGTGGTCGTTTTGGTAAAATCTACCTGTTCCACGTACGAGTACTCTTCTTCCCAATCTTGCACTCCCGTGCCTTTCGGTAAAGTCAAATACCCATCTGTAAACATCTCGACGGTATTAATTGATTCAAAATTAAATACAATATCAATAACATCATCCATCAAAGGCTCAACACCGTTAAGCGTGCTGAACCCCAGTGGATGTTCTCCCCGGTTTGCGTATTCTTTTTGGCTGAGAATCCCTTTCAGGACAAGCCGCTCGATATCTGCATGGTCAGCCACCTGGCTGTGCTGTGTAAATACTCTCCTTAAAATAACATCTATATCAGCTTCGCCAATGAGTTTGTCTTTTCTTCCTTGCTCAAGACCATGAAAGGAAATAATTCTTGTCTGGTTCTCAAGCATATCAGGATCTGAATATTTATCCTTAAGGAAATGGTATATTGCAACCCTTGCTGTTGTGGTAATTGAATCGATAGGCTTATTATGGCAATACACATTTGAACCGTTAATTCGAATACCAGTATCACCGATACTGATTATTCTTAACTGTTCATCCAGGAATATCGCCATTGCCAACGTTGTAGACGGGCCATAGATAAAATCTTTGCTCGACATACTCTGGGCAAAACGACTGGAAATAATCCTTAATATCGTTTCAGCCGAGGCTTCTCTTACCCGACTTTCACTAAAAAGCTCCGCACAAATCCTTGCAACCGTATTGGAAGCATATTTGCCAGAACTTTCCCCTACCCTCTCAATTCTGGCAAACGGATCCGTTGCCCCATCAAGCAGGGCAACAACCGTTCCGGGAACAATAAGCATTGAGTCGTCCCCGGCATATTGATTGGCACGAAACTTACTTCGTGAAAAAGCATTAATATTCATTGGGCTAAAATTCTTCTATTTAAACAAACGATGATTCACTGTCATCAGAGAAACGGAAAACCGTGTAAACACAAAGCCCGGTGCTCACCAACAAAATAGTTGACAACGCAGCAGCAATACCAAATTCTCCATCCAATACTGAGATATATATTTTAATTGGCATGGTCACTGTGCCTGAATTATATAAGATTAACGTCGAAGACAATTCGTTAATCGCAGTAATAAAACTCATCAGAGACCCAACAATCAATCCCGGTAAAATAAGAGGCACTGTCACTTTCATAAAGGCTTTAAGAGGGTTAGCACCCAGGTTTATTGCGGCCTCTTCCAGTGAAGGTTTAATTTGCCTTAAGTTGGTGGTGGTGGAACGAACACCGTATGGTAAGCGACGAATAAAATAGATCATGATGATAATGGCTGCTGTCCCGGTCAGGTCAAAAAGCCCTGTACGGAATGTCGTCACAAAACCAATGGCAATAACAACGCCAGGAACCAGGTATGGCACCATCATCAACAGGTCAATCATACCGGATGTTTTTGTATCGCGACGTACAATCAGGTAAGAAATCAACCCTGAGAATATGGCAATTAACGCCACGGCAACCAGCGCAAAGGAGAAGCTGTTGATAATAGCTTCTGGCGCATCACTGATAACCCGCGCATAGCTTTGCAAACCAAACCCACCGGTGAATACCGGACCGCTGGTTTGCAAAAACGAGGTATAAACCACCACCAGTGTAGGCAACATAGCCACCAGAACTACGGCGTAGCAGAAAACATGCACCATCACGTTTTGCATACCCTTCAGTTGGCTGACCACCGGCTTATTGGTTAACGCACTGGCATAACGCCTCTTCGCCAGTATTTTTCTCTGTGCAAGCAGAGCAAGCATAGAGATCGCCATCATCACCAACGAGATGGTTACTGCCATAGTCGGTTTGCCACCCAGCTCGGAGGTATAAGCTGAATACGCGATAGTTGACAATGTCCGGAAACCACGGCCGAGAATTGCCGGTGTACCAAAATCAGCAATAGACAAAACGAAACAGATAATTGCACCGGTACTTACTGCCGGGAATACCAACGGCAGAGTGACCTTGAAAAACCGTTCCAGCGAATTACATCCCAGGTTTTCAGCCGCATCCTCAAAAGATTTGTTCACTGACTTAAGGGCCGTTTGTGTCATCAGGTACACAAAGGGGAAAAACTTAAGGGTGAACACCAGAATCACACCACCTGCACCGTAAATAGTGGGTGTTTCTATCCCAAACTGAGCAAAAAAGTTGGTCACAAATCCGTTGGAACCAAACATCATGATCCAGGCATAAGCACCGATAAACGGCGGTGCCACCAGCACCAGGATTGCCAATGTCGAGATAAACTGTTTTCCTCGAATGTGGAACCGGGCAGTAAAAAAGGCTAAAGGAACACCCAGTAAACAGGCTCCCAGCGTGCCCATAAAGCCCACATAAAGTGAGTTTTTCAGCCCTTTAAGATAGTAATTCTTGGTAAAGACCTTAATGTAATTATCCAGAGTAAATGCTCCGGTGTTGGCATCAAAAAAACTCACAACAAATACACTGAATATCGGTAAAATCAGCAATACAAACAGAACGGCGACTGTCGCCATAGAGACGAAAGACCAAAAGTCCAATTGTCCCCATTTCGGGAAAAGCCCGGCCAATCTGTTTGGAGTTACAGTTCGGGATACGTTCATTGCAATCTTCTCCCAACTTCTGAATCTTCAAACAGGGAGACATCTTCACGGGCGAATGTCATAAACGCCTTGTCACTCTCTTTGAGGTTCATAATGGTTTCATCCGGGCGGGTGACTGCCTTTATTTCCTCACCTTCAGACGTCTTTCCATGTACTTCCATTTCCCGGCCAATAAAGCTGATTTGCTCGATGGTGACTTCGACAGAAAGGGTATTTTCATCACCGGATGGATCGACCTTTACAGAAATAGCTTCCGGACGAATTGCGGCAACAACACCAATCGACTCGTTAACATCAGTTGGGTAAGAGCGTACACTTCCGCCTCCACTCAACAAGCCCGCAATGCCATTTTGTTTCCGCGTTTTAAGGAAGTTGTTTCCGCCTACAAAATTGGCAACAAAACGGTTGGCTGGGCGGTTATATACTTCAAACGGAGACGCGGCCTGTTGAATAATACCCTTGTACATCACGCAAACAGTGTCTGACATTGCCAGGGCTTCTTCCTGGTCGTGTGTTACGTATACCGTTGTCATTCCCATTTTCTGCTGGATTTTTCTTAGTTCGGCGCGCAGATCCACCCTCAGCTTTGCATCAAGATTGGAAAGAGGCTCATCCATAAGCAGGACGGTAGGGTTAATAACAATAGCCCGTGCTAAACCAACGCGCTGTTGTTGGCCACCACTGAGCTCGTGAGGCATACGCTTGGCAAATTCAGAAAGCTGGACCATTTTCAGGGCGTCTTCCACACGCTGTTTCATCTCGACTTTAGCAACTTTGCGTTGTTTCAGGCCAAAAGCCACGTTGTCTTCAACACTCAAATGCGGGAACACCGCATAATCCTGGAACACCATGCCAACATCACGTTTGTGTGCCGGTTCGTTCTCAATGGATTTGGTATCGACAACAATGGTTCCTGCATTCTGTCGGTGAAAACCGGCGATAGTACGAAGTAAGGTTGTTTTCCCACACCCACTTGGTCCAAGCAGTGTGTAAAACGAACCTGACTCGATGGAAATATTGATATTTGATAACGCAACAACGTCACCATATTGCTTTCTAATTCCGTTTATCTGTACGGCAGCCATTGACTCATCCCTCTTCTACCAGGCTAAAAAAGCGCAGTGGCTTAAACAATCCGCCACTGCATAATGTTTATTGAACGTCCAGAACCATATCGCCCCAGTTTTCCACCAGACGTGTACGGTTTTCCGCCGCCCACTCAAAGTCGTAATCTATGGTTGGAACTTCAGGAAGCGGAAGAAGAAGCTCATTGGACTCAACATCACTTCGTACCGGACGGCGGCCCAGTGAAGCGACAATTTCCTGAGCATCTTGGGACAAGATAAAATCGATAAACTGCTCTGCACCTTTTCCATTCGGGCTACCCGCCACCTTGGCAATAGCATCCGGAGCCAGAGCAGTACCTTCAGACGGGTAAACGATTTCTACCGGACCACCCCCTTCTTTGTATTGCAGGGCCGCATCTTCCAGCGTAATGCCAATCGGCGACTCGCCATCATTTACAAAGCGTGGTACTGCACCGGAACTGTTCGAAAGGACGAAGTTTTTCAACATGCCTTTATAGATGTCGGTGCCTTTCTCTTCCGAGTAGTAGGCCTGCAATACGGTTGCGTACTGGATAAATGCCGATCCGGAGCGGTCTGCACGCGCAGAAGAAATTAACTGTGCATATTCAGGTTTTGCCAGGTCTTCCCAGCTAGAGGGAACAGGTAAACCTTTAAGCTTCGCTTCATTGACGATGAATACCATGACCACTGCGGTAAACGGCGACCAGATATCACTCTTCACCAGACCGGGAATAATGTTGTCCGCATGTGCTGATTTATATGGGCTGAATAGTGCTGGGTTAAAGTCCACAACCGTACCATCAACACTCCACAACACGTCCGCCACCGGACTGTCACTTTCTGCTGTCAGGCGGTTCAGCAATTCACCAGAACCGGCTTTAATCACCTGCACATCGAGACCCGACTGTTTTTCGAACATAGGCACCAACGCATCAACAAATTTCTGGGGTGCCGCGGTATAAACGGTAATGGCATCAGCAGCTTGAGAACTAAATGACGCAAGACCCACAACTGCTGCCGACAGTACATTCGATATCAATTTATTGTTTAATTTCATGTTTTCCTCCCTTACACAACCATTTTCATAATAGTTCCCTTATTGATAGACTTGATGTTATTTATTATTTTTCATTATGTAAATTAATGATTGAAACAAATCCTTAACAAATTGGTTTTTTTTGAAGTTGATCAAACTTGTCCACTCACCAACTTCACTAACGATTCCAGCGTGAGATCATTCATTAGATGGGCTTGTATGGGGATGGCGGTACAGAATGGTTGTAGGCAGTTTCAACAAATTAAACGTTCGAAGGATTGTTGCCCACGTTCGGCGACATGGCCCTCAAACCCGGGCTACCCTGACAAAAGAGTTGAACGTTACCCCAGCAACAATTACCCGGTTAACCAGTGAACTGCTTGAGCATGGTGTGATGGAAGAAATGCCGGATCCTTCCAAAAAAGGGCAAAAAGGCTTCCCATCGAAACTCCTGAAACTCAAGTCAGAAAGCCTTCTTACAGCGGGTATATATTTTGACCCGGATACCCTGTATACCTGCCTTGCTGATCTTGAGGGAAACATTGTTTCAGAAGAGCACTTCCCCATTGAGGACAGGGATTTCCATACCATAATGGAAAATGCCAGTGCCAGCATTCACAAGCAATTAGTACAAACAGAAATTGACGTATCAAGAGTCGTAGGATGTGGTGTGAGCTACCCCGGTCAAAATACCGACACACCAGGCAGGACGATGAAAATCAAACAATTTGCTGACTGGCCTTTGATAGACCTGCGCAACGACTTAGCAAAATATTTCGAGTTTCCCGTTTACCACATCAATGATGCAAAGGCAGCTTGCCTGGCAGAGCTTTATTACGGGACTTGTAAATCTTACCAGCACTATTGTTATATCTGGCTTTCCTACGGAATAGGTGGCGCGGCTGTGATCAACCAAAGCCTTTACCTCGGTCACAATCAAGCTGCTGCAGAATTTACCGGATTGTTTCCAAAATCCAAACCCAGGCCTTCCGGTCAACATCTGCTTGATACCCTGGTTAGTGAGGGCTTTGACATTGAACGACTGGATCAGTTGACGTTAGAGCACCTCGAAGCGCCTTGCGTAAAAGAATGGGTTGTTCGCTCTACGGAGCAGATAAAATGGCTTTGCCTTGTGATAGCCAGAACTTTCGCCCCCGATGCCATTGTCATAGGCGGAACATTGCATTCCAGCCTGATCAACCAAATCCAAAAGGCCGTCAGTCAAGAAACAGAATTGGGTGAGGACTACTCTATCCAACCCCCTCAGATTTTGCGGGCAACAACTGACAACAAACCCCAATTGGGAGCAGCTGTGTTGCCAATGGATGAGCTAATCAACCCCGCGAGGTACCAAGGGCGAATTCATAAAACGGATCGTTGACCCTTGTCGTTTATTTAAACCGCTCCCTATACCCAGGGAGTGATTTCATATTTACGCCCGCCAGATTTGAGAATTATGTCTTACAGTCAATAACCCTATAGATTTTTCATCAATAGTGTTCCGATTAAATTCTTATCAATTAACACACTGAAAATTCTGTGTTATTTCATTGCTCAGCCTTTTTCCCAATTCTAAAAAAAATCGTCTCTTCATCGTAAAAACAAAGGGTTACCCCCCATCTACTACCAGAGCACAGCAGATCGACAATCATCAATACCACAGCTAAGTTACCTACTATTCGGTAACTTAATAAGGCGGAATTTGGTAATGGAAGGGCGAATAAAAACCATCGGGATAATCATGCATGGCGTGACCGGCAGAATGGGTCAAAACCAGCACCTTATCCGTTCCGTACTCGCCATCCGCGAACAGGGTGGTGTCATATTAAGCGATGGTTCCAGGGTAATTCCGGACATTATTATCGTTGGCCGAAACGAAGAAAAACTTCGAACCCTTGCAGAAACCTACCAAATAACTCGGTTTACCACTGACCTTGACGAAGCGCTTGGCAATCCTGACGATGCGATTTTTTTTGATGCCGCGTCCACCAAATTACGGCCAGAGCTGCTCAGAAAAGCCATAACTTGCGGAAAGCACGTTTATTGTGAAAAGCCCCTGGCTGAATCACTGCCTGAAGCCCTGGATATCGCTGAATTTGCTGCGCAAAAGGGAATAAAAAACGGCATCGTCCACGACAAACTCGATCTGCCCGGTTTGGTTAAACTGAAAAGGCTTAAAGATCAGGGCTTTTTCGGTCAAATACTTTCAGTCCGGGGAGAGTTTGGATACTGGGTTTTTGACGGAAATATCCAGCCGGCACAACGCCCAAGTTGGAATTACCGCGCGGAAGATGGCGGCGGCATGGTTTCCGATATGCTTTGTCATTGGCGGTATGTGCTCGACAATATCATCGCGCCGGTAAAATCCGTTTGCTGTTACACCGCCACACACGTGAAACAACGTTGGGATGAAACAGGAAAACCCTACCAAGCAACTGCAGACGACGCGGCTTATGCGATGTTTGAGCTTGAAGGTGGCATCTTCGCCCAAATTAACTCCAGTTGGTGTGTCCGGGTTCACCGAGACGACCTTGCCGTTTTCCAGGTAGATGGAACTAAAGGTTCAGCCATTGCCGGGCTGCACCGTTGCATTTGCCAGACACATTCCACCACGCCCAAAGCCGTCTGGAATCCGGATGAAGCCAGTAAAACTGACTATTACAAACAATGGGTTGAAGTGCCGGACAATACGGATTTTGACAACGGGTTCAAAGTTCAATGGGAAGAATTTATCCGCCATGTCATTGAAGATACACCCTGGAAGTATTCATTTATCGAAGGCGCAAAAGGTGTTCAGTTGGCTGAAATTGGGTACCAAAGTTCCCAGGAGCGCCGGTGGCTGGATGTGCCAAACCTGGGAGGCAAACTGTGACACTTCTCCGACTCCCCAACGAAGCAGGCGGGACAACAAAAGTTGCGTTGCATCCGGCACAGTATCCGGACTGTTCCAGGCATGCGAACTGGAACAGGACAGCTTTTGCTGCAGCGCATGTTGTTACCAACCCTCTTGCAACATACTCCCCGACCCTTGATTCAGCGATAGACTGGGATGCAACACTGGCATACCGGTCGCACTTATGGCGACACGGCTTTGGTGTTGCAGAAGCCATGGATACAGCCCAGCGAGGCGCAGGGCTTACATGGCCTGATGCCCTTAAACTGATTCGGGAGACTGCCCGTTGGGCAAAAGCCGAGGGTTGCCCGGTGGCCAGTGGTGCGGGAACGGATCACCTGGATCCCGGTAAACCGTGGCGAATGGAAGACATCATTGATGCATACCGTTTCCAGTGCGAGGCCATAGAACAGGCCGGAAGCCGGGTCATCTTAATGTCATCCAGGGCGCTGGCTGCCAACGCAAAGTCTGCAGAAGATTACTTCCGCGTATACCATGAGGTACTTCGTTCTTTGGAACACCCGGCAATCCTCCATTGGCTTGGTTCAGCCTTTGACCCCGCTCTTTCAGGCTATTGGGGGGCAGACAACCAGACCGAAGCAACAGAACATTGCCTCGCTGTCATAAAGGAAAACCAAAGCAACGTTTGCGGGATCAAGATATCCCTGCTTGACCCTGCCATTGAAATTTCTCTCCGAAACCGTCTGCCGGCACAGGTACAGATGCTCACTGGGGACGATTTTAACTACCCGGAACTTATTGCCGGGGATGATAAAGGCCATTCAGGGGCGCTGCTCGGCATATTTGATTCTATCGCACCAGTTGCTTCAAAAGCGTTGAGTGCACTTTCTGAAGGCGATAAGGAACTGTTCCACACCTTACTTGGTCCCACAGTGCCCCTCAGCCGCCATATTTTCTGCAACCCGACCCAGTTTTATAAAGTGGGGACTGTGTTCCTGGCTTACCTGAACGGTTACCAGTCCCACTTCACCATGCTGGGCGGCTTGGAAAGCGCTCGCAGTACCTTACATCTTGCAAGACTTATCGAACTTGCTAATAACGCGCAGCTTTTCCATGACCCGGATTTGGTTGCCTACCGAGCCCGCGCCTTTTTCACCTGCCGGGGAGTGTCAGTATGACATTACGTGAAAAGCAACCCGGCATGCAGACAGGAATCAACCCTCGCAGGCTGTCGCTGAATACCGCCACCATTGGTAATCAGTGGGATTTGGGTAAGTGTATTGAAGCCTGTGAGCGTTACGGATTCGGCGGCATTGCCCCCTGGCGCAATGAATTGCAGAAGTACGGTGTGAACCGGGCTGCAACCCAAATAAAGAACGCCGGACTGGAAGTTACCGGGCTTTGCCGAGGCGGTTGGTTTACAGCAGAAGGTGCTCTCAGTAACAAAGTAATGGACAGCAATTACCGCGCCGTTGATGAAGCCCTTGAAATCGGTGCCAACTGCCTGGTGATGGTAGTCGGTGGCCTGTCCCCCGGCAGCAAAGACATCGACCGCGCCAGAGAAATGGTGCTTGAAGGCCTGAACAAAACCCTGCAGTACGCCCGTCAGAACAACATGCCGGTCGCCATTGAACCTCTTCACCCAATGTATGCCGCCGATCGCGCATGCATAAATACCCTTGCCCAGGCCCTGGATATCTGTGATGCACTCGGGGAGGGAATTGGTGTCGCCGTTGATGTCTACCACATCTGGTGGGATCCGACACTGGCTGAGCAGATTACCCGGGCGGGTGCGCACAGGCTGCTGGCCTTTCACATCTGCGATTGGCTGGTACCGACCCGTGACATCCTTTCTGATCGGGGCATGATGGGTGATGGGGTCATAGATATACCGCAAATTCACGGGATGATGGAAAAATCCGGCTATCACGGGATGTCGGAAGTAGAGATATTTTCTGCCGAACATTGGTGGAAAAAAAGCGGAGACGAAATCATGGAAACCATTGTGGAGCGTGCGGCTGTCCACTGTTGATTGCCAAGCGAGTCCACAAAGGAATGAAACCCAACTGAATCACTAAGGAGTTGACCATGCGTTCCAACTGTTTTGGAAAAAGCCTCTTTGTAGCATTGGCTTTGTTACCCTTACTGGCCCCTTCATTGGCTAACGCAACATGGAAGCCGGAAAAACCGGTCAGGATCATCGTGCCCTGGGGAGCCGGTGGATCTACCGACCAGCTTGTCCGCGTATTGCAGGGCGAGCTTGAACAAGCGTTGAATCAAAAGGTTATCGTTGTAAACCAACCCGGAGGAGCCGGTGCCGTTGGTACCAAAGCCGCTTGGGACGCACCCCATGACGGGTACACCTGGACCGCGGGTGCCGTTTGGGATTTAGGCACCTATGAGGTAACCGGGGCTTTGGATACAAAACTGTCTGACTGGGACATTTTCCTCGCTGTATCCAATTTCATGGTGCTTTCCACCTACCCTGGCTCACCGCTTCAAACCCTTGAAAGTGTCAGTGATGCAATGAAAAACAACAGCAGTGAGGTTACCGTTGCCACTGGCGGTATCAACTCATCCGGCGGTATGGCAGCAGAGATGCTTAAAAGTGGCGTAGGCGGAGACTACAAAATGGTGACTTATGACAGCGGGAACGCCGCTGTACTGTCTACTGTCGCGAAGGAAACTGTGCTCACCACCCAATTGATCGCAGAGCAATATGACATGCTGAGAGCAAAAAAAATAAAGGCGCTTGCCGCATTCACCCCAGATGATGTCACGGTTCCCGGTGTCGGTGACATTCCCTCCATTAACCATGCTTACCCAAATATTAATACTACGTTTGTAGCCTTTGGTATTTGGGCGCCAAGTGACATTCCCAAAGAAGTGTCAGACACCATGCTACAAATCTGGAAGGATAAAATCGCAGGCTCACCACGCCTGGCAGAGTACGCAAAATCAAAATCCCTCGCTGTCACGCCATTCTCAGGCAAGCAAGCCTATGACACCGGCTTTAAAGCCACTCAAATTATGGCCTGGCAATTGTTTAACGGCGGTAAGGCCAAGGTTTCTCCCGAATCTGTCGGCATCCCACCGCTGTGATCGGGAGGGAGCACTAACATCCATACCGGGGCAGACAAAGGCAGGCTGATATGACAATGCAACCACACAAACGTTCTGACTGGATACTCAGTAGCTTATTTGCCCTGATAGGTCTCCTATTTGTTTATGAGGGGATCAACCTGCCCGGCCCTGAAACGGTGAGTTACATAGAAAAAGGCGGTGAACCGGGACGTATGCCGGTCATCCTTGGCGTGATTAACCTGATCTTCGCATTAATACTGTTTTTCAGAAAACCGGTTGATGTACCACCAGGCAAGTCCCAAAACAGCGAAATCAGGCAACAACTGGCTAGGGGAGGATTATTCACCGGAGCCCTCTGCGTCGTCTTTGCACTGGGCTTTATTTTTTTCGCCATGCAGGCAAGTGAAGCCATGTTTGGAATACTGTGCTTCCTGTTCATCTCTATATTCGTTGTGTTTTTCGAGTGGAAGGAGAGGAAAAGCACCAGGCACCTTTTGCTGTCGGCTGGCACTTTTTCTCTGGCCACTACCATCACCATAGTGGTGGTCTTTGAGAAATTGCTGTTGGTTCCGCTTCCTTAGTGGCTCGGTATGAATGACTTTATTGGTACAGTGCAAAATATCTGGCACCAGCACTTACAAAGCGCTGAATTGCTTTTAAGTACCGACAATATTGCTTTAGCGCTGGTTGCCACGCTTCTGGGCATTTCCATCGGAATGCTGCCGGGCCTCACCGCGACAATGGGTATTGCGCTTCTTACCACCCTGACCTACCAGTTTCCGCCACAAACCGCGCTGATAGTCTTGCTGTGCGTTTATGTTGGTGCAATTTATGGTGGCAGCCGCAGTGCCATTTTGCTCAATATTCCCGGAACACCCGCCAATGCTGCGACGACACTGGATGGACACCCACTGGCAAAGTCGGGCCAGGCTGCCACTGCAATGTCTACCGCCACAACGGCATCATTTCTGGGTACCCTCATCGGCCTGTGTATGTTGGCTTTGCTTGCTCCATACCTGGCTGACTATGCGCTGGAATTCCAGACCCATGAATATCTCTGGCTTGCTGTGTTCGGCATCCTGATCTCCGGTCGCCTCACGGCCAGCGAGGATCCGCTGAAAGGATGGCTTGCCGGTGTGTTAGGGCTCTCTGTTGCGATGGTTGGCATGGAAAAGCTCTACATGACAGAAAGGTTTACCTTTGGCATTGTCGAATTGCAGGGGGGCATTAACCTTATCCCGGCTATGGTAGGTGCGTTCGGGTTCTCCGAAGTCCTTTCAGTGATGTCCAGGCCCAGGGCTGAAATATCGGCGGGCAGCTACAAGCTGAAAGATGCCCTGCCCGATTTTAAGAAGCTGACGTTTTACCGGTGTACCGTATGCCGATCCGGTATCATCGGTACGGCAATGGGTATTGTGCCCGGCGTTGGTGAAGACATCGGCGCATGGGCATCCTACGCCGCTGCACGACGGGCATCCAAAGAAAAAAAAATGTTCGGTAAAGGATCCCTTGAAGGGCTTATCGCAGCAGAGACCGGGAACAGCGCGGCTGCACCAGGAGCATTAATTCCGGTACTGACACTTGGGTTACCCGGCTCTGCACCGTCAGCGGTGCTTTTGGCCGCAATGATCCTTCATGGCGTAAAACCCGGCCCGATGATCATGATTGAGAATCCCGGTTTTATCTCTCAAATCGTCATCATGATGCTGATGGCCTCTGCGGCAATGCTGGTGTTAGGCGTTGTCATTACACCATTTTTGATCCGCATTCTCTCTGTTCCCCGGGAACGCCTGATGCCGGTGGTCTTTGCCCTGTGTGTTATCGGCAGTTTTGCCATCCAACAAAGCGTATTCGATATATGGATTATGCTGGTTTTTGGCGTTGCCGGGTTTTACCTGCGGAAACTGGGCTTACCCATGGCTCCACTGATTCTCGGTATTGTCCTCGGTGATATTCTCGATAAGAGTTTTCGCCGTTCCTGGGTCATCCACGACGGTGATTTTACATTCTATTTTTCCCGGCCGATTTGTGTCGTCCTTATTATTCTCTGTCTTATTACTTTGATTGTGGGATTCAAACCGGTCAGCCGGTTTTTGCAATCCACCGGTAAGCGCTTGCTTTCACGTTAACTCAAGGAGATTCCATTATGGTAAAGCTCATTGGAGGAATTGGCTTATCCACTGTAAATATTTACGATCAGATCGCAGCCGGGGACAATGTTGGCTCCGGTTGTGCTCATGTCCACGGTATTGCCGAAGAGGCATATTTAGGCCTTAAGGGCCATGGCGCCATTGACCTACACGACCTCAAAAACGGGTACCGACGTGTAATCATTACTGAAGGCACCTTTGTGCAGTTCCCACCGTGGACAATGCACCGAGCAGTCAACCTTGATAACAGTCAGGTACTGGTCATTATGGGGGAAGACGGTTTGCCGGAAGCCGGTGATATGCGTATCTATTTCGGTGAAGACATTGACCGGGACGAAGAGAGTTACCAACTATGGGCAGGGAAGGTTAAAACCCGGGAAGATGCCCTTGCCCGGCGTGACAAATCCTCCGTAGCCCACACAGAACTGGTAAGACTGTGGGAACAAGACCGCAATGCGTATACTTCAAAGCTGGAAGCATTTTTTGAGTGCCACCGGCGGCATATTGAAAACACACCGGATTTAAGTAAATTCCTGCAAGAAGGTCTGCCTCAGTCCGAGTATTGCCAAACAGGAACCTGGAAATATGAAAACCCTAACAGACACTTTGGCTTGTGTGGTGTACGAAACCCTGTTGACCACCTGAAACCTTGCTAGGAAATAGTATGGTGATAAATGTGCCAGTAACAAGGGAGAATGCAGTCCATTGAATTCACAGCCCCCCAAAAGAAAACGCAATGCGGAACTGACACGCCGCGCCATTTTGGACTCCGCGTTACTGGAGTTCTCAGAACTGGGTTACGGAGACGCCAGGGTAGACAGCATTGCTGCCAGGTCAAACACCAGTAAACCAATGATCTACAGCTACTTTGGTGACAAAGAAGGCCTCTATGCCGCGGCGCTCCGGGAAGCCTATGTCCAGATACGCTCTGGTGAATCAGAACTTGAGCTGGAGAGCTTCTCCCCGGTTGATGCCATTAGGCGGCTGGTTCATTTCACCCTTGAACATTTCTGGGCCAAGCCCTGGTTTATCTCCATGCTGAACACGGAGAACCTTCGCAAGGGAACTACCATCGCCAACATCAGTGACCTTGATGAAATCCAGTCCCCCACCCTCGGCAGCCTGGAAAAAGTCCTGAAAGAAGGGGTGGAGCAAGGCGTATTCAGGGAAGACGTAAATACCATTGAGTTTTACATCACCATCGCATCACTTTGCTATTTCCCTATTTCCAATGCCTATACCTTGAGTACGGTATTCAATATAGATATCAATGATGAGTGGATAAAAAGGCGCGGAGATCTGATAGAAGAGGCGGTGTTGGGGTATTTGCTAAGAAAGAACTAACCTATAGTAAAACAAGAAGGCCATATCCCCGTCATTTTGAGTGATATAGCCTTATCGTTATCAACCTATGGTTGTTTCAACAATTTGTTGATCTAGCCTGATTTTACTCTTTACCAAATACGTTGTTTTCCTGCTCCTGTACCCGGATGAAAGTCGTCCTCTTTGTTAGCTCTTTCAACTGGGCTGCACCAACGTAGGTACAGGTGGAACGCACGCCGCCCATGATGTCCTGGATGGTGTTTTCAACCGGGCCGCGGAATGGCAGCAGTACAGTTTTACCCTCTGCTGCGCGGTATTTGGCAACGCCACCGGAGTGCTTGTCCATCGCAGACTGGGAAGACATGCCGTAGAACTTCATGAATGGCTTACCGTCTTTTTCTACGCGCTCACCGCCACTCTCTTCATGGCCGGCCAACATACCGCCGAGCATGACGAAATCTGCACCGCCACCGAAGGCTTTGGACACATCACCAGCACAGGCACAACCGCCATCACCGATAATACGGCCACCCAAACCATGAGCAGCATCAGCACATTCAATAATGGCTGACAGCTGTGGGTAACCCACACCGGTTTTCACGCGGGTGGTGCACACAGAACCCGGACCGATACCCACTTTCACGATATCCGCACCCGCCAGGATCAGCTCTTCCACCATGTCACCGGTAACCACATTACCTGCACTGATCACTTTATCAGGGAAGGCTTCACGCACTTTGCGAACGTAGTCTACCAGGTGCTCAGAGTAACCGTTGGCGATGTCGATACAGATGAAGAGGATGTCGCTGGAGTAAGAGAGGATTGCTTGTGTTTTTTCGAAGTCGGCTTCGGAAGTGCCGGTGGAGACCATAACGTGTTGGAGGACTGACGCATCGGTTGAATCGATAAAGGCTTTCCAGTCATCCACATTGTAATGCTTGTGCACGGCGGTCATCACATTATGGGTAGCCAGTGCTTTCGCCATTTCGAAGGTACCCACGGAGTCCATATTGGCAGCAATAATCGGCACACCAGACCATTGACGGCCACTATGTTTGAATGTAAACTCGCGCGTTAATTCAACTTGAGACCGACTTTTCAGCGTTGAACGCTTCGGGCGGAACAGCACATCTTTAAAGCCGAGTTTCAGGTCTTGCTCAATACGCATAACATATCCTTTCTTTTCTAAGACCGTGCGAAACCCCTGCGTTGCTGTTGGCAGACAGCATGGCAGTTTTCTATATTTCGCACACACAAAAAAACCGGAGCGTTGGCAGACGCTCCGGTTTTCAGCATTATATGCATAGTTTTGTATGTTACAAGCTTATTCCGCCAAAATAATCCGCTTGATCTGACCCTTCCGGCACCTGCACTAACTTTCTACCGCAACCCATTCACCTGGCTTATGCGTACTTAAATCAACGTTGGCAATGGCTGAATCACAAAACGTTTACCCGGCTGCGCCAGTGAAACACCGCAGGTATAAACTGCTGTGATGGTTCAAAATCATCGTTCTTTTTTGCACAGCTGTCATGAAGGATAGAAAATGCCGAACTTGCCATCAATTCACTGCTCTGGGCAATTGAGTCCACGTCCATCGGCAGACAATCCAAAAGTTCATGGTTGTCAAAGGTTGCAAGGTGCATCTTTCCAGCGATCAGTTGAGGCAACAGGTTATTCTGTTTGAGGTATCGCATCACTCCTTCAAACAGGGTAAACGAAGAAGTAAAAAGCACATCCGGCACCCTGCCGTTTTCTGTACAAAACTCAGCCAGCATCCGGTATCCGGAGTCCACCTGGTAGTCTCTTTGCAAGATCCAATTTTCAGGTACCGATATACCACAGCGTTTCAGCCCCTCAATGAACCCGTTTCGCCTGTCTTCGCTGGTTGACAACCCGGATTGGCCGCCGAGAAACACATATTCCCTGGCGCTTCGCCCAGATCCTTGCCGCGCAATCTTTTCCATCATCTTTGCTGTCGCTTCAAAGGCATCAGTCACGGCAAAAGGCAGTGTCGATTCGGGGATCCTGCGGTCAACCTGGACGACAGGCAAAGACGGAAGGAGAGTTTGATAGAATCGGTCATCCAAAAGTGACGAGGCCACGATCAAACCTTCGATTTGCCGCTTAGCCAACCCTGTGACCACCGCTTTTTCTTGCTCCGGGTCATCATCTGTACAGGCAATCAGCAACTGGAGCCCGGTTTCACGGCAACAGGCTTCAAGTGTTCGGGCAATTTGAGCAAACCCCTGGTTGGTTAAATCCGGTATTGCCAAGCCAATTGCACCGGATCGCCGGGTTTTCAGAGACCGGGCAACACTGTTAGGCGAATAGTGATTCGCCCTGGCAATCGCCTTTACCCGTTCCCGCGTTTCTTCCTTTATCCGGAATTCAGAACCTTGCCCGTTCAACACCAGACTGGCGGTGGTTTTGGAAACGCCGGCCAGCTCGGCAATCCGGGCAATGGTTATTTTCTTTGTATCCATATGGGGGATTAGTATTTCAGGTATTCAGCCAGTTCATTCGCATCCGGCAGTGCCGTCATCGCACCTTTGGCAGTGGTAGCAAGTGCACCGCAGGCGTTGGCCCGGACAATGACATCCTGCAAATTCCCTTCAGCTTGCCAGTCATCACTTTCAACCAACCCGGCCAGCATTCCGCCAACAAAAGCATCCCCGGCGCCAGTCGTATCTACCGGTTGTACAGGTTTGCCGGTAATCAGCGCCCGATTGTCTCCACGAACCACCAAAGCGCCTTTTTTTCCCTGGGTAACCACCACCAGCGGAACAGCAAAGTGTGTTGCCAGCCAGCCCAGAGCAGCATCCAAATCCGGCTGACCGGTCAGGAACAGCAGCTCATCGTCAGAGAATTTAACAACGTCGGACAACCCGACCGCTTTCATCACCACGGAAACCAACTCTGCCGGGTTCCCCCAGACTTCCTCCCTCAGATTCGGATCGAAGGACACAAAGCCCCCTGCCTGTTTGATACATTCCATTGCACCAAGTGTGGTACTGCGTGATGGCTCGTTGGCAAGCGCAATGGAACAGACATGCAGCCAGTCCCCACACTGAAATGCCGGGACATCCTCCGGCTCCAGAAACTGATCAGCGCTTGGCTTTACCATAAAGGTAAAACTCCGTTCTCCCTGATCGTCCAAATCGACAATCACAGTTGAAGTCCGGTGTGCTTCATCCAGTTTCAGCAAGGTTGTATCGACGCCCTCACCAGTAAGCACCTGCTTCATAAAACGGCCGAGCGGGTCTTGCCCTACCCGGCCGAAAAAGCCGGTATCACCGCCCAGCCTTGCAATGGCAACCGCAACATTGGCCGGTGCGCCACCCGGACATTTTAAGTAGTGCGCGTCACCATCCGGGATCAGGTCAACAACTGCATCGCCGGTAAGCCAGACTCGAGACATCCTTCAATCCTCACAAATTCATCCTGGGTAAAAGTGTTGCTAAACCGGTTTAGCAACACAAATACAGATGTCGGAAATTTGATCCTCTCCGCGAAATCTGTTCGATTTGCCAGCATGGTGTACAAACTCTGATGATATGGCACAGTAAGGTAATGAAAATGGCTGACATCGACCGGCCAAAAAGTTAATGTTACTGCCAGTAAACACATAGGAATCAATACGTAATGACCGCACCCCGTAAGCGTCGGCCAACCCTGAAAGATATTGCTGAGCAAGTCGGCGTCACCAAGATGACGGTCAGCCGTTACCTGCGGGATCCCGGCTCTGTTGCAGAGACAACAAGAGCCAAAATTGAAGCGGCAGTCACTGAACTTGGCTATATCCCAAGCCGTGCCCCGGACATCCTTTCCAACTCCACCAGCAAAGCAATCGGTATTCTGATTCCTTCCCTTTCCAACCAAGTGTTTTCTGCACTTGTGCGCGGTATCGAGTCGGTGACAAAGCCTGCCGGTTACCAGACCTTGCTCGCCCACTATGGCTACAGCCCGGAAGAGGAAGAGGAAAAAATTGCGTCTTTGCTTTCTTACCATGTTGACGGTCTGATCCTCACGGAAAGCTCCCACACGGCGAAAACCATCAAAATGATCCAGACTGCCGGTGTGCCAGTGGTAGAAACCATGGATCTGCCGGAGCAACCTATTGATATGGCTGTCGGCCTTGACCACCGGGCTGCGGCAGCCGCGATAGTTGAGCAGATGATAAGTCACGGCAAAAGCCGGATTCTTTACCTGGGGGCACGAATGGACGTTCGTACCCGCCTGCGTATGGAAGGATACAATCAGGCAATGGTTTCCCACGGGCTGCGCCCGGTGCATGTCCTGACTGAGGAATCATCCTGCTTTACCCTCGGCAGCCAGTTAATCGACACGGCGTTAGACCAGCATCCGGATACAGACGGCGTCTTCTGTACAAACGACGATATTGCAGTTGGTGCGCTTTTGCGTTGCCAGGAAAAAGGGGTTCAGGTACCGGAGCAAGTTGCCGTCGCCGGGTACAATGCCCTGGATATTGGCCGGACACTCTCCCCTTCTTTGGCAAGTGTGCAAACACCACGTAAAGAAATGGGTGAAGCGGCGGCAGCCATGCTGCTCAAGCGTCTGGCTGGTGAAAATAGCGATGAAAAATATCAAGATCTGGGATACGAACTGGTTCTTGGCGGGAGCATTGGCTAAGGAACGGTTAGGTTACTCCCTATAAAAAGCCCCGCAGGGTAAACCTCAGCGGGGCTTTTTTCTGTCTGCTGCCTTAGCTAACCAGCGCAACAGCCTCTTTTGACAAACGGGTTACTTCAGCCCAGTCACCTGCATCGATCGCCGCTTTTGGCAGCATCCAAGAACCACCAACGGTGGCAACGCATTTCAGCGAAGTGTACTGGTCAACATTTGCCGGGCTGATACCACCGGTTGGGCAGAAACGTACCTGTGGCAGTGGCGCAGCGATTGCACCCAGAGCTTTGGCACCGCCGTTGGCTTCGGCTGGGAAGAACTTCAGGTGGGTGTAGCCCATTTCCATCGCTTGCATGATTTCAGACGGTGTACTGGTACCCGGGATCAGCGGCGCTGGGCCGTTTTTCGCATGTGCAAGTAACGCTGGTGTCATCCCTGGGGAAATTACAAAACGTGCACCGGCAGCAACAGCTGCGTCATATTGTTCTGTGGTCAGCACGGTACCGGCACCTACCATCGCTTCCGGCTTCGCTTCGGCAATTGCAGCAATGGCGTCAAGCGCACAGTCAGTTCGCAGGGTAATTTCAAACACAGAAATACCACCGGCAAGCAGTGCTTCAGCCATCGGGACTGCATCTTCGACTTTCTCGATAACCATTACCGGCACTACAGGGGATGCCGCAAAAACGGCTTTCGGATCTACTTTCCAGTTAGTCATGATTTTTCCTCAATCTAGAATGGTTGCACCGCATTCAGCACTCGACACGCTCTTGCGCATCACCTTAAAAAATTCCCGTCCCCAGCCTTGCTGGTGCGCTTCTGGGTCATAGCCGTCAGGCGTTCTGTCGCTCAGGTCAGCGACACATTCAAGGGTTCCCGCATTGGCATCAAGACGGACGATGTCCCCGTCCTGAACCAATCCAATCGCACCACCGTGAACCGCTTCAGGCGTAACATGGATAGCTGCCGGGATTTTGCCAGAAGCTCCGGACAGACGGCCATCCGTCACCAGTGCTACCTGGTAACCGGCTTTCTGGATATTGCCAAGAACCGGCATCAGCTTATGAAGCTCAGGCATACCGTTGGCTGCCGGGCCATTGTGGCGAACAATGATAATGGCATCTTGGTTCAGCTCACCGCGCTGATAAGCACGCTCCACCTCATGTTGACAGGAGAATACCCGCGCCGGGGCTTCAACAACACGGAACTCCTCAGCCACTGCCGACACTTTGATGACAGATCGTCCAAGGTTGCCATTGAGCACCTTCATACCGCCGGATGACTGGAACACTTCCTGGGAAGTCGCCAGTACAGCCGGGTTACGGCTTTCAGAAATCTCTTCCCAAACCAGCTTGCCATCGACAAGGTGTGGTTCTTTGAAGTAATCAGTCAGTTCCCCAAATACCGGCTTGGCATCCAGATTAAGCAGGCCAGATTCAGCCAGACGCTTCATTAAACCCGGCACGCCTCCGGCTGCCTGGAAAGCGTTGATATCTTCCGGGCCGTTCGGGTACATGCGAACCAAAAGCGGCACAACATCAGACAGATCGCTGATATCGTCCCAGGTGAGTACCAGACCAGCCGCTCTCGCGACGGCCACCATATGGATACTGTGGTTGGTACTGCCGCCTGACGCCAACAGAGCAACAACACCGTTCACAAGGCTACGGGCATCGACCACGTCACTCAGCGGACGGTAAGCCGGTGTTCCCACCGCCATTGATGCAATTCGGCGAGCGGTTTCATTGGTCAGCTCATGGCGTAATTCAGAATCCGGGTGAACAAACGCCGAACCCGGCAACATCAGGCCCATGGCCTCAAATACCAATTGGTTGGTATTGGCGGTGCCATAAAACGTGCAGGTGCCCGGAGAATGGTAGGCGCTGCATTCCATTGCCAGCAGCGCATCACGCCCGGCTTCCCCGGCTGCATATTTCTGGCGGACACTGACCTTTTCTTCATTGGTTATTCCGCTGCGCATTGGCCCCGCAGGTACAAACGCGGTGGGCAAATGCGCATAGGACAACGCCCCCATTAATTGCCCTGGGGCAATTTTGTCACAGATGCCCAGCAGAAGCGTGGCATCAAACGCATTGTGGCTGAGTGAAAAAGCCGTTGACTGGGCAATCAGGTCGCGCGAAAACAGCGACATATCCATACCCGGCTGGCCTTGGGTGACCCCGTCACACATTGCAGGCACGCAGCCTGCAACCTGGGCGGTATGGCCCAACGACGCCAGCACAGATTTGATCTGGTCCGGGTAATATTTATAAGGTTGGTGCGCGCTCAACAAGTCGTTGTACGCACTGATAATCGCCACATTGGAGCGGGTCATATCCAAAATACGGGCTTTTTCGCCGCTGCAACCGGCAGCAACGGTATGGGCAAGGTTTCCGCAAGAAAGTTGGCTTCTTCCTTTTCCCTGCGCTGCCTGGCGTGAAATGTTCTCCATCCAGGCTTCACGACGCGCCTTGCTTCGCGCCTCAATACGGTCTGTAACCGCTTTTACAACCGGGTGGATCATGCCAACTCTCCCAGAGCAACAACGGAGCGGGAAACCAGTTCATCAATAGTGCAATCGATAGAGACAACGGCAACACCGTCTTCTCCGGCAGGGTGCTCCAGGGTTTCAAACTGGCTGGTCACCATACTTTCACGCATAAAGTGGCCCTGGCGGGATTTCATACGCGCCATTATCAGGTCATAATCACCATCCAGGAACAGGAACTGTACTGACTCATTACCCTCACGGATCTGGTCACGGTATTTGCGCTTGAGCGCAGAGCAGACAATCACACCCACTTCATTTTTGTTTTCCAGGCTGTAAGCCGCATCACGGATACGTTCGAGCCAAGGGGCGCGATCGTCGTCATTCAGAGGTGTACCTCCGGCCATCTTCTGGATATTTGCGCGAGGGTGCAGATCATCACCATCAATAAACTTGGCATCGAGTTCTTTAGCAAGGCGTTCACCCACTGTGGACTTCCCGCTGCCGCATACACCCATAACGACGATGCACTTACCTGCCATTTTTTCTACCTCTATCTCATTTTTGGAATTTGGCTGAGCTCTTTGCTTGTAACTTAGCATGTTACCGGTAACATGTTACCGGTAACAACCAGACTTGTGAAGCTACACACAATAATCTTTCTTCCGCGAACTTGCGGGCAAATGTAAAGGAACTAGTATGAACTCTGTAGTAACTACACCAGATGCAGGCTATCTGCTGATGGTGGCAGCAGCTTCCATTGCCTTGCTTCTTGTACTCATCATGCGCTTCAAAGTGCATGCCTTCGCATCCCTCACCCTGGTGAGTTTAGTCACTGCTGTTGCAACCGGCGTAACACCGGATAAAGTTGTCCCAACCATGATGAACGGCTTCGGCGGTACGCTGGCTTCCGTGGCACTGTTGGTCGGCCTGGGTACGATGATTGGCCGAATCCTGGAAGTGACCGGTGGCGCAAAAGTACTGGCTGAAACACTGATTGGCCGATTCGGTAATGACAAAGCCCCGTTCGCGCTGGGCGTGGCCTCACTTCTGTTTGGTTTCCCAATTTTCTTTGATGCCGGCCTTATCGTAATGATGCCGATCATCTTCAGTGTGGCGAAGCAATTTGGCGGCTCAACCGTTAAATATGCCCTGCCTGCTGCCGGTGCGTTTGCTGTAATGCACGCATTCCTGCCGCCACACCCAGGCCCGGTTGCAGCCAGTGAACTGCTTGGTGCGAACATCGGCTTGCTGACAGTGGTTGGCCTGCTGGTTGCCCTCCCTACCTGGTACATCGGCGCTTACCTCTACGGTCTGTGGGCCGGCAAACGTTTCGTGCTGCCACTGCCTCAGGCATTCCTGGCAAACCAGGAAGTGATTGATGAATCCAACAAGCCGTCTTTCGGTACCGTTATGGGCATCCTGTTGTTGCCTCTGGTTCTGATTTTCATGGATACCGGCCTGCATACTATGACAGTACTGGGCTGGGTAGATGGCGATACCGGCTGGGTGAACTTCTTCCGTATGCTGGGCAAGACCCCTGTTGCCCTGCTGATTACCCTGATGGTCTGCCTTGCAGTATTTGCCAAAGACCACGGCATGGCGAAACTGGAAAAACTGTGCGGTGACTCTCTGGCACCTATCTGCGCGGTGATTCTGGTCACCGGTGCCGGCGGCATGTTCGGTGGTGTACTGCGTGCAAGCGGCATTGGTAATGCTCTGGCTGACCTGCTGGCGGATACTGGAATGCCAGTTATCCTGGCGGCCTTTATCATCTCTACCGCACTGCGCGTAGCCCAGGGTTCTGCGACTGTTGCCCTGACAACGACTGCAGCGCTGATTGCACCGACCGTAGCGGCAACAGTGGGCCTGAGCGAGTTTGACCTGTGCTTTATCGTCATTGCCATTGCATCTGGTGCAACTGTCCTGTCTCACTTCAACGATTCCGGTTTCTGGCTGGTAGGCCGACTGCTGGAAATGGATGAGAAGACCACACTGAAAACCTGGACTGTAATGGAAACCCTGCTGGGCGGCGTTGCATTCCTAATCGTAGCAACATTAAGCGTGTTCCTTTAATTTCACGACGTAAGCAACACCAAAACAAAAAAGCAATGTAGAAGAGGAAAACCGCCGGGGAAACCCGGCGGTTTTTTTATAATTGCCTCCTTGCGGCACAACATATACGAGCCAGATGAAATTGATCAAAATCAATGAAAATTCAAAAGGATATTTCCTATCAAACGAGATTCCAGTCACATTGATTCCGCTAACGGTTTGATTTTTTGCTTCCCAGAATCTCTGTGCGACAGTCAATAGAAAAAAGCGATGGTACACATCGAATTTTCCCGCTTTAAATCCGCCGAATCGGCTAATTATTATCCACTCAAAATATAAGGATATTGACTGATTTATTAGCCCAAGAAGAAGGAAGCAAAGCGATGAAAAAAGCTGTTTTATTGGTAGCGGCACTTATCGCTACCCCCGCACTTGCCGAACGGCAATCCGCTGAACCCATTAAAGCCATTGAACCGGCTGAAGGACTAGATACACAGAAAGTAGAACTCGGGAAAACACTCTGGTTCGACCCTCGCCTGTCAAAGTCCGGCGCCATTTCGTGTAACAGCTGCCACAACCTTGCCCGTGGCGGCACCGACAACATGCCAAGCTCTATCGGCCACGGTTGGGAGATTGGCCCCATCAACTCCCCGACTGTCCTCAATGCAGATCTCAACATTGCCCAATTTTGGGATGGCCGGGCAGAAGATTTGGAAGCCCAGGCTGGCGGCCCGATTGAAAACCCACTCGAAATGGCCTCAAACCACGAACTGGCAGTAAAAACGCTGAACAGCATCCCTGAGTACCGCAATTTATTTAAAGCCGCTTTCGGTACGGACGCCATCAACATCACCCAGGTGACAGATGCCATTGCCGAGTTTGAAAAAAGCCTGCGCACGCCGGGCTCCCCTTTCGACAACTGGCTGAAAGGGGATGATAAAGCCCTGACAGATGATCAATTGGAAGGGTATGCCCTGTTCAAATCAAAGGGATGTATTGCCTGCCACAGCGGTCCGCTTGCCGGCGGACAGATGTTCCAGAAAATGGGTTTGATGAAACCTTACATGACCAGTAATGAGGCCATAGGACGCGCTGCTGTCACTGGCAATGACTCGGACAAGTTTGTATTCAAGGTACCGACACTGCGAAACATTGACCGCACCTACCCGTATTTCCACGACGGTTCCGTGTGGGATTTGAAAGAAGCAGTGAAAATCATGGCTGATATCCAGCTCAACTCAAAGATGACAGATACCGAAGCCGGAAAAGTTGCAGAATTTCTCAAGTCTTTAAGCGGCGAAATGCCACAAATCACTGTACCAAACCTTCCACCTTCCGGCCCAGACACACCAAAACCGGATGTTGGATAACCCAAAGCGCAAGGGCGGCCAAAGACGCTGCCCTTATCGTTTTACTCCGTTACTACATCGAACATTGCAATAACATTTCCACCAACTTCCCGCTTAGCATTGGGACAAGCTTTCCGGCAACTCATACAATTTCGTTTAATATGGGTTTCCAATAGTGTTAAAAAAGCCTGCTGGGCCTGGGGCCGGTAGTAATAAAACCCCTGAGCAATCTCAATCCCCAGGTTTTCGGCGACTTTTACCTCAGCTTCATTCTCAACACCTTCCATAACACACAGGACATTAAGCCGGTTACAAAGCGAGGAAATATTCTTTAGCCATTCCTGACCGTACTGGTCATGCAAAGACTCGACAAAGGATTTTGCCAGTTTCAGTCCATCAACCTGCGTTGCGGACCACAGCTTCAAGCTGTTCTGTCCTGTACCAAAATCATCCAGCCAAATCTTAAATCCCATATTGCGGATCCGGCGTACACCTTCTGCGATTCTGCTGACAGACAGCGACTCTTCTGTTTCGGTGAGTTCCAAAATGATGTTGTTAGATAAGTCGGTATATTGGCTGAGAATATCTTCCAGTTCATCAATATCCCATAGTTGGATAGGCTCAATATTAACCGTTACCTGAATGCCATTACTGTTGTTGTTAAGCACCATTTGAGCATCACGGAGAGCCTGTTGAGTGATGTTTTTAACCAGCCCGTGGTCACACGCTACCCTGACAACGGTTTCCGGCGAAATATAACCACCTTGATTATCAGGCATTCTCAGAAGCATCTCGCCACCAACGATTTCCCTCGTCTGGAAACACATCAATGGCTGGAAGAAAAACTGATACTCCCCTTTATCGAGACTAACTAAAATGAACTGTTCAAGGACAGATGATTTCACTCTGAGCCTGAAGATTTTCCATATTCCATAAAAATGCCGCCCCAAACAAGCAGAGGTAATCACAAAGCCAATACCCGCTAAAAACTGCATTAAGGGACTGTGTCCCGTAATTAACATAGCGAGACTTATTACCCATAAAATTTGTGTTGTTATCATTAAGTCCCACTGTGAACCCGTGCAGTGCGGTTTTTCCTTTGACATCCTTAACCTTACATAAATAAAAAACAAAAACAGGGCATGAATAAAACTGTCCATTCGAATATAAGAAATAAAATAATATTACAAAACACCAAATCACATAATAATAAATTTTTCATGTATTTTAATGCATGCATCAATGACTAAAAAGAAATATAAATAACCAATCCAGAATGACACGCAGGCAAACAAAAAACGACTGAAATAAAAGTCACAATAATTATAGGGATTGTATTGAAAGGTTTCTGACCTCAGACATGGACGCTTCTTCTCTTTATGTATGCCAAACTATCACAGTGACATTATTTGAAAAATTGCCACAATTAATAAAATTAGCCAGTCTAATAACTGAAACTTCAATGACCCTACATATCCGGCAAAGTTAACACTCAGACTGACAACAATCGATCCAACTGAGAGTTGGGCGTACAGAGCAATCGACAATGGAGATGTCACCATGAGCCACCCTATCGTAGCTGACAATAAACCTAAAAAAGTCCCCTTGAAGGAAGGTGATGAATATTACTTTTGCGCCTGTGGTCGCTCAAAGAACCAGCCTTTTTGCGACGGCTCCCACGCAGGGACTTCTTTTACCCCAAAGCAATTTAAGGCCCATGAAAGCGGTGAGGCTTACCTTTGTCAGTGCAAGCACTCAGCAAATCAGCCTTTTTGCGACGGTTCCCACAAGCAATTCAGCGCTGAGATGGTCGGCAAAGAAGGCCCCGGTGTCGTTACTTCTCCTTCAAAATCCCCTGAAGCCGCACCAACACCAGAAGAACCTACCGTTGCCTTTATACATCTACTGGCAAAAGAGGGATTGTCGAACTTTGGGCATCACGGCCCAATGACGTCCATGGGCGTTCCCCGTAACCAACTCCCCCACTGGGACGACCTGCAAGTCATGGTTGCTCAGATGGCCAGCAAACCGTTGACGGAAGACACAGCGGTTTCAACAAAACTCATTGTTGGGCCCGAAGCCAGGAAACCATTGGAACTTGAAATTCCATTGTTTGTTTCGGATATGAGTTTCGGAGCCCTTTCCGAAGAAGCCAAAATCGCACTTTCACGCGGCGCCGAACTGGCAGGAACTGGAATCTGCTCAGGTGAAGGTGGGATGTTGCCGGAAGAACAGGCTGAAAATTCACGCTATTTCTATGAACTTGCGAGTGCCGAATTTGGATACCAGGAGTCACTGTTAACCCAAGTGCAGGCATTCCACTTCAAAGGTGGACAGGGTGCAAAAACCGGCACCGGGGGACACCTCCCAGGTGCAAAGAACCGAGGCAAAATCTCTCAGGTTCGAGGTATTCCCGAAGGTCAGGCCGCCATCTCGCCCCCAACTTTCAGGGATCTCTCATCCGTTGCTGATTTTCGCCGGTTTGCAGATCGGGTTCGGGAAGTGTCCGGCGGAATACCTATAGGTTTTAAACTCAGCGCCAATCATATTGAAGAAGATATTCAGTTTGCCCTCGACGCAAGTGCGGATTACATCATTCTTGATGGCCGGGGTGGCGGCACAGGTGCCGCGCCGGAAATATTCCGTGACCATATCAGTGTGCCTACCATCCCGGCTCTCGCCCGCGCCCGTCGGTACCTGGATCAACAAGGTGCCAGCGGCCGGGTCACGTTGATAATCACCGGGGGACTGCGCGTCCCCATCGACTTTGTTAAAGCCCTGGCGCTGGGAGCTGACGGTATAGCCCTCTCTAACAGCGCCATGCAAGCCATTGGCTGTGTGGCGGCCCGGATGTGTAACTCCAATAACTGCCCTGCCGGGATAGCCACCCAAAAACCTGAGCTTCGACAACGTCTGGATATCGACACGTCTGCTGTACGACTCAAAAACTTCTTTGAGTCATCAGTAAGCTTGATGAGTGTTATGGCAAGGGCCTGCGGCCACCACTCTCTCAGTGAATTCAACCCCAAAGATCTGGCCACCTGGCATCATGACATGGCAAGGCTCAGCGGGGTTAAGTATTCAGGATTTTCGGATAATTAAAGGAACGTCTTTTCCCTGTGTTAAACCGCTTCATTAAATGGACTAACACAGGGAAATAATTCCAATCAACTTTAATGAAATTTTCAGTGACCACTAATAAGTAAATTGCTCTTACTAATATATCTTCTCTACCTCTGTGATGGCGTCAGAATCAATATAAACCTTGTCTGAAATATGATACAACTCCCCTCCCGCTAAAATGTTAGAACAAAACATATTCAACCCATTGATTTATATTATCAAAGCTTAATATTTCACTTAACACATTAAGGAAGAGATATGCACCATAAATATTATTCTCTGGCTGCCGTCGCCATAATGGTGTTGCTGGTTTTCTCTGAGCCCGCATTGGCTGGCCCAGGGGGTAAAATTGCCAGCGCAGCATTTGAGACATTTTGGGGCCGGGTTATCCTTGGTATTTTAACCGTCATATTTCTCCCTCTCATTGCTTATATGATGTTACGCGAGAAACTGGCAGAGCGGAGAACCAGAAAAGATCTCAGGTTTATGGCTTCCCACAGTTCAAAGTTTGAATGGCTTAAAATCCAGGAAAGAGCAAAAGACTGTTTTCTGCGTGTTCATTCCGGGTGGGAGGAAGAAGATCTTTCTGGCGTGTCACAATGGATGACAGACTGGTATTGGCAAAATCAACAGCTCGTTCATCTCAACAAGTGGCAGAGAGATGGATTGAAAAACGTATGCGATGTGAAAAAAATCACCAATATCAAGCCACTTCTGTTTGTTCACCGAAATCAAGGTGAAGAGCACGAAGACTCTATCGTTGTTATTTCAATAGAAGCAAATATGAAAGATTACCTTGAGGAGCGTGCTTCCGGAAAAATCATGGAGGGGAGCAAACGATACAAGAGTGTTGAAACCATCTGGTCATTTACTATGGATAACGGCCAGTGGAAAGTCTCGGATATTGAAGAAGGCAGTATGTCACTTGCTTACGCAAAACTCACCAAGGATCTGCCAGACATCGAGACAACCGTCGTATCTGATTTGAGAGCCTAAATCGGCATGAAAGGCCATCTTTCAGTTGTGACTTTAATTGGCTGATTGGCGTTATTCTGATTTTCATGGTATTACCCTACGGCAGTCGTATTGGCGATGTTCAAACAGTGTCAGGGTCATGAATGGGGCTTTCTCATTAAGTCAGGTTTAACCGGCCCATTACTTACAGAAAAAAGCCCGGCGATATAAGTCGGGCAAACGGTGAAAACAAAGTGAACACAAAACACCACAAAAGGAGTAATAGATAGCAGGAGATGACAATCCGTCTATACATACTTCGTTCTTAGACACTAACCATCCTAGCTACCCTCAAAACGTTTGCCTCACTAAAAGGTCATTTGAGACACTTTGAGACACACTTATGGCGGGCTATGGGATCAACCTCATAATCCTCAAGTTTAATATGGGCAATGCTGCTTAAGTGGCACGCAAATTACGCAGCCTATCGAGCTTACTGTTGATAGCCCTGATGTCCCTGTTAGTTCAATTGCAGGTTTGCCCGCACGGATCAAATCCGGTTGCACAGTCCGGATTGCTTAAACCATTGGAGTTGAATTCGACTATTCCCCAGATAATTTCATATTCAGTGACAACTCACTTCTCTACATCGATTTTGGATGTAACACCTACGATGAAAAGTGGGTTCTCGGTATTTTGGGCAGTATTATTGGGTAATTCGAATGGTTTGGAAGCGTAAAAACAGACTTAAAACCAGGCTTTTATGCAATGTGCGCAAATCACATCCACGTCATTCTACGCACGCTCTAACCGGTAAAAAAAACCGGCACTTTCGCACCGGATTAAACTTTACATAACGGAAAGTGTGACGTATTCCATAGGTCCGAATCTATTGTTTTGTAGGGCATCCCCATACCCGATATCGATTCAATTGTTATAGTATAACATAACAATTTCTTTATCAATCACTCCTCCCTCTAAGCCTGTCAACGCTCCGTTATGCGCAGTTTTGTTTATCTTAGAAATGCAACTTATCGCATTGACACTCAATGAGTTCAAACCGTTTGAACGAACTATTTGGGGCAATGACTGACCGAAGTTTCAAGTTAACAGATTAAAACATGCTATGGTGGTATTCAGTGAATCAGGTACTCCACTGATAATCATTGAGGGATGAAGAGAGTATGCGTACGCCATCAAGGTTCACCTTAAAACATGCTCAAGAAAGAGCCAGTTTTTGTACATATCTTTCAGTATGCGTACTTTTATTCGCTCTTGGATGGATGACTTACAGCGAACCCGCGATATTATTATTATCACCTATCATTTTAACGCTGGGAATAATAGACTCAAAGAAAAGAAAGCGCCATTTTACAAAGCTATTAGCAAATCGTTGTGGTGAATCACTTTGCACTTTTTCCAGAAGTTTTGATCACAAGTCAATCGATACACTGATAATTCTCACAGTCTACGAAGAACTGCAAAATCAAGTCGACTCTTTTACTGCTGACTTTCCTATTATGCCATCTGATGACGTATTTAGAGATCTTCTAATTGACGATGAAGACTTTGAAATTGAAATAATAGAAAAGATAGCCAGACTCACAGGCAGGTCATTAGAAAGACCAGAGAAAAATCCATATTATACTAACCTTAATGTAGTTCGGAACTTGGTTTACTTCTTTAACAACCAGCCAATTATAAATAAGAGTAATGAACCTTTGACGAGATAAACAGTATTAGTCTTAGGATCAGCAGCAATCGAACCAAGAAAGAGAAAAGGCACGGGTTAAAACCGGGAACTAATATTTGATACCCGGATACCAAAATTTGGTATCCGGTCTATCGGTTATGTCTGAAGGTATGGTCTAGGTGTCAGGCTTGAGTTTGCGTACAGCTCTTTTCGCTGTATCGAAAGCAGTTTTCTGTTTATGGCATTGTCTACACAGCGCTTGCAGATTTGCCCTGTCATCCGTTCCCTCATCTTCTAAAGGGATAATGTGATCGACTTCCCTGGCTTGTGTGGTTCTCCCCTCTGTCAGGCAATGGCGGCAAAGCGGCTCTTCCAACAGGATCAACTTACGGATACGCATCCACCGATCACCACGTGTACGGTTAGCTTTTTGTTTATCTTCCTTTTTAGAAGCTTTACGTTTTCCAAGAGTACGAGGTTTTAACGGTTTCATAGGCAAAAAAAGCCCCGGGGCTGTCACCCCCACCGGGGCAAAGGCTCATTATTTTGAGTCGAACGAAAAACTCGGAACATCTCGAATCAGTGTCCGAGTACTTAGATGCTAGGTGCTACTAACATGTTTGTTAATAAATAGAGCGAATATACACTTGTTTCATTTTGATAATGAGATATTCATTTAATAAACAATGTGTTATGTTTATCAAATGAATGCATGTGGTTACGGCCTGGTTGATTCTTTGTTTGAATTCCTTGACAATAAATAACCAATCCTTCTGATTTCAGGCAAAAAAAAACCGGCGTCAGATAACGCCGGAGCAAATAGTTGCTATGTCATAATATGGACAACAGGCACTAGGGTTGCTGCTGTACAGTGAGGCCAAAATCAGGTTGAGACGCAACTCAATCTGTCCCCCTTGCCTCCCCGTGACAATATAACGTAACAAAATATTTCGAGCACACTGATTTGGTCATTATTCAACCAGGTATGTGCGCACCTTTATAAGCCTTATTTTTGAGACAAACTGAACGATTATTCTGGCACCATGAATGCTTATTCTGTCGCCCTGAGTGCTTCATCTTGGATTTGACTAATTGAGAGTTGGGATTTTCCACTGTAAAAAAACAATCCGTGGCAGGTGGAAGTGCGGGCCGTCCAATAAAGGCTTTATGCCCTGAATTTTCTTGCGTTCAATATAGGCAGTCGGCGCGGCATACAAATCGTCCACGCCGTTAATCATCTGCCAATGAGAGCAAAACAAATTTAGTTTTTCTCGTCGTATCCACTCCACCCAGTCATGGTGATAGTGTTGTAGTTCAGACATAACAAGATCCTGAAGACACGTTTAACAAATTGAGTGCTTTACGCATAAACTTTCAAAGTCTCCATCTGCCACGCCCTCTACTTGTTTGGCAGCAGGAACCTTACGAAGCTCCTCTCCCTCCACATCTTGGAGTACTCACCCAAAGCCATATGGAAGTTCATAGCATGTCTGTTTACACTGGCTTCAATCAAATTGTTAACTAATTGATAAATAGGATAATGTAATGAAAAAAGCTGTCACCTTTATATCCCTAATGCTCCTATCAGGATGTGCTGAAATGTCGAAACTTAAAATCAGCGATGATGGGCGTTATATATTTCAAAATTCCTCACTATCTGTTGAAGCCCCAAAAGAATGTATTCTCGACATGTTTGTCTACGGCACAGAATCATCGGTTACATTTACTACAGGTCGCGGTTATTGGATGGCTTCTGGAGTGTATGCATTGCATAACTTTAGGCTGCCAAATGATGTAAGTGACACGGATGACTTCCATGTTGAAAGTGAGAAAGTTTATAAAAAGGTAGTGAAAGACAACAATCGTACAATTATTGAAACGAAGACTCTCAATATAAGTGGTCAAGATGCATATCAAGGTGTATCAACAGATAATAATGAAGATTATCAAGTTCACACTCATATCTATATGCCGAACAAAAGTATAGCTCTAGCTGTATTAAAGTATCCTCTTAAAAATCTCGAAGGCAAAGATACCGAAATCCCTTGGAATTGTTATAACAGATTCATTAACTCAATATCTTTTTAATTATCAGTCCGCCAGCACCACTATTCGTTACTATTACAGTTTTCAAAGTGTCGTAAATACAATGAATTAATGAGGCATTGGGTGGTTTGATATACACTTTTCGTCGCAATGTTAGTATCAGGGAAGAGCATGAACGTTGACTATTCAAAATACAGTCCTAAATCTCTAATTGAGGCACTATCATCTATTGATCGAGATGCTTATCCGAGAATTATAAGAACCTAATTTCGGAGATCTCTTCACGTCGAGAGGAAGTTGAGTCGTATGAAGCTTACCTAGAAAAAAAGAAGGCGAAGAGATGGGAGGCATATTTTTCCACAATAGGTTACTGCCAGCTATTAACCAGTATTTTCGCGATCGTAGGCTGCATACTATATCTGTCCAATCAATCATTCTTTGCGGCAGGTATTGCTTTTGGTGTAGCCACATTAAATGGGATTGCCGGTTATTCAATAGCGAAGAGACATAGAAAGTACTATTGGCTTTCGTACTTTAATCAAGGGCTACAGGTTTTTTCATTAGGAATTAGCAACATTTACTTTAACTACTATGGTTTGGGCGGTATTTTCCTGAATTATGATTGGATTTCCCCTGCTCACAAATGGCTACAAGCAAGCTTCACCCTTGGAGGGAATATTGTATCCTTCTCGCTGAGCACCGAACCACGCGGATTTGTTCAATTGGATCTCTTGGCGATATTCTACCTCTTAGTCATCCATACAATCATGTCCAGGCAAGCAGTTAACAGGATAATCAATGGGACCACACAGGGGACTGTATGAAATATAGTAATTTGTTAAGTAAAGTACCTCAGTTGTCATGACGTACTTATTGGTCTGCCTGACTGTGATAGGCGTGTATCTTTGGCAATATGAGAAGCGATCCAACGAAGTAGAGCGTTTCTCTATTTTCCCTCTTGCTTTTTCCTTTTGTGGGCTTCAAACCACTACAGGGTCAACAATCTTAGCCTTGGTTTATGCTGCACTCACGATTTTTTGCATTGTACTTTTGTTTGCTGACTAAGACCTGCCCACAATGTTTTCAAAACAAGACTATGGACGAAGTGCTTTGACAAGGAAACCGTTATTCAACGTGTTGGCGACATAACGAGTTTATGCAAGTTTCAATATTTGGATATGCGCCTGCAATAATGACATCAGAAAAGGAGGAGCCCACTTCCCCATACCTTGAATCGCTCATCCAGAGTCATATGGACGCCCATGACATGTCTGTTTACACTAGCTTCATTCGAGGAAATTGAAATATTGCAGGACACTTGCAAAGCTGAGTTTGGGTGCGGGATGACTCGGGCAGAATTCTTTAAAACAATGCATCACACCATTGGACGCTGGTACTCCGTTTATTTAGCGGTGAGTCTTGGTCTACTGGCTTTCTTGCGCATCACCGACAATGAAGAGTCCATAAAACTCGCTATTCTATTGTTTCTGACTGTAGTTCCCGGTCTGCTATACATGCTTGTTGCATCACAAAACAGGATGTACAACCTCCACAGGTACGTTAACAGGGATGTTAAGCCTTACAAAGCCCCAAGCATTTTTAGCCTGAGACTGATCCCTTACAGCATGGTTGTAGCAATGGTTTCTCTTGTTCCACCCGCTATTGTAACGTCCATATTCTTCGATTTGAGCAGTCAGGTTCCCAAACATACGTTATTAATCAACATATCTGTCGAGATGAACATGTTAGTCTTGTGGTTTATTTGGGTGGTGAACCCGTGCATCAAAAAGTATGTTGTTAAAAATGCTACTGCGAAGGTCGATAGTATTCTCAGGGTTGACTCTTCAAATGAAATCAAAAAACAGGAAATGGGTGGTTGAGTAGGTGTCGGTAATCGAGACGTCGTATCTTAAAGGAAATCACATGGAAGTCGTGTTAAAGGACAGCGTTGAGCATTATCGCTGGAGTGAGAATTGCGAGGGTTGGCATTTGGCAAAATCCGAAACCCTGAGCGTGATTCAAGAACGTGTCCCACCGGGTTAGTGCGAGGTCTTACACTTCCACCAAAAGTCAGTTCAGTTTTTCTATGTATTAAGTGGCGTGGCTAAGATTGAGGTGGAGATACAAGTTCATACTGTACATCCAGGGCAAGGTTTGCATGTACCTCCTAACGCCACACATCAATTGCGAAATGAAAGTAACACAGATTTAGTTTTTCTCGTCGTATCTACTCCTCCCAGTCATGATGATCGCGTTGGAGTTCAGCCATAACAAGGTCATGAAGTCACGCTCAACAAATGGAGGACTTCACACATTCCCTTTCAGAAGCCTCCATCGCCCCCACCCTCTCCTCATCCGACAGCAACACCACTTCGCCACATTCGCAGCAGCAAAGCCCGGCGAACGTACAAAAAGCAATCAGGTTGGTCCCGTTTAGGATTCCCCCAACATTTTCCCAGTTTAGGCGGTTTTTGTTTTCATTTGACTCGGTGACGACAGGCGGAAATTTGCTTAGAAATATGGATAGGCGGGATTTGGCTTGAAAATCTATTTTCTGAACCATTTTCTGAGAATGGCACCACGCACAAAAAAGGCCACTTTAAAAAGTGGCCTTAATTACTTGAATTTTAATGGTGCCCCGAGCCGGACTTGAACCGGCACAACGCGAACGTCGAGGGATTTAAATCCTTAATCTAAAAGCTTTTATTTCATATATTTATATCACTTTTTCATAATAAGAGCCATTTGTGGCACCTAATAGAATCAGATAGTTACCTATCTATAATTTCGAATATTCGGAAGATAATTGTAAATGATACAAGACAATTAAGATGTCAGCAGAGCTCAAATATCATCGATACACATATGGTTGCATTTGCGCGCATGTGCCCAGCAAAAAAAAGATTCCAAATATCAGGTTCACAGATTAAAACATGCTATCGTGGTATTCAGTGAATCAAGTAGCCATCTGAAAACCATCACCATTGCTGAAAGTTAATACGAGAATATGAAATGAATTTTATAAATGATAACTTTTCCCTCATCATTATGGTAATCATCATGGCCATATTCATTTTCAAAATATTTAAGAATGGTGGAATTAAAGGGGCCATAATTGGTTCGAAGGTTCGAGAAAAAGTAGGAGTGGTAACAGGTACAGGATCGAGCCTCATGAATGTTTCGCTTAAAGTCCATGAACTATATGGTTCCGAAGAAAAAACAGTAGCCCTGGAATTGGTAGCAAAATCCTTTCTTAGCTATCAGATGATGTCAATCACATTGAGCAATACTGAAGCTAAAAAGCTTATTCAACTAATAAGTGATGCAACAGATGATAGGACAAGTCTGCACTAATAGCAGGGCATGAGAAAATCACTAACAACCTATTATTAGTTAATTTTTATCTGAACCAAAGTTGGGTCGAGCATGGATATTGATGATTTGGTTGTATATGTCCTTGGTGGCATTCTCAGAACGGTAAAATATGTTATTATCGACTTCATACTCTTCAGTATTCTTTTCTGGTATGGCTGTACTATTCTATTGATTGTCACACTAGGGCAATATCCAAGAGGGCAACAAAGAGTGGAACATAGAAATATTCTCAGTTTCTTTGGAGTCTTTTCTTTCTCTGCTACGGTAGTGATTTGGCAGATTGTAAACTCAGCAATTATTAATCAATAGCCTCTAAAAAATAACATCCATAAACTTGGAATAGATTTCATGGGAGAAGTTCCGTAATAGCAAAATTCATCGCTCCCCTCTGAATCAGATTGGCGTGACAATGACCACACCTTGGGCACCGTAGCCGGCGACAACAGTGCTGCTGCCTCCCCCGAAGCCATGACCACCTGGGGCGCCACCGTGTTGACACCGGCATTGCCCCCATCGGTACCTCCCGACGCGCCACCACCACCGCTGTTACCCCCGCCGCGGTTACCTCCGCGAATGTACCCATTTTTACCTGCAACGGTCGTTTTGTCGTTATTGATTTAGGAACACCACGGTTGAGATCAATTAACTTCTGGAAAAGTAAAGGGAGTTAATTTCTGGCAAGAGGGAATAAGGAGAGGACCGCCAAAGTGCAGATCCAGCATAGAGGATATATGAAAATTTAAGCAAATTTGCGTTTACTCAATCTTTCCATTTCCGGAAATTAAATTCGGAAATCGCACATAAACAAAAAAGGCCACCCTTTCGGGTAGCCTTAAATGCTTGAATTTTAATGGTGCCCCGAGCCGGACTTGAACCGGCACAACGCGAACGTCGAGGGATTTTAAATCCGTAATATAAAACCTTTTATTTCATATGTTTATGCCGATTTTTCATAATAGAAGCCATTTGGAGCACCTAATAGAATCAGATAGTTACCTACCTATGATTTCGAATATTCGGAAGATAATTGTAAATGATACAAGACAATTAAGATGTCAGCAGAGCTCAAATATCATTGATACACATATGGTTGCATTATCGCGCATGTGCCGAGCAAAAAAGAGTCCAAATATCAGGTTCACAGATTAAAACATGCTATCGTGGTATTCAGTGAATCAAGTAGCCATCTGAAAACCATCACCATTGCTGAAAGTTAAGACGAGAATATGAAATGGATTTTATAAATGATAATTTTTCCCACATCATTATGGTAATCATCATAGCCATATTCATTTTCAAAATATTAAAGAATGGTGGAATTAAAGGGGCCATGTTTGGTTCGAAGGTTCGAGAAAAAGTAGGAGTGGTAACAGGTACAGGATCGAGCCTCATGAATGTTTCGCTTAAAGTCCATGAACTATATGGTTCCGAAGACAAAACAGTAGCCCTGGAATTGGTAGCAAAATCCTTTCTTAGCTATCAGATGATGTCAATCACATTGAGCAATACTGAAGCTAAAAAGCTTATTCAACTAATAAGTGATGCAACAGATGACAGGACAAGTCTGCACCAATAGCAGGGCATGATAAAATCACGAACAACCTATTTATTAATTAATTTTCATCTGAACTAAAGTTGGGGTGAGCATGGATATTGATGATTTAGTTGTATATGTCCTTGGTGGCATTCTCAGAACAGTAAAATATTTCATTATCGACTTCATACTCTTCAGTATTCTTTTCTGGTATGGCTGTACTATTCTATTGATTCTCACACTAGGGCAATATCCAAGCGGGCAACAAAGAGTGGAACATAGAAATATTCTCAGTTTCTTTGGAGTCTTTTCTTTCTCTGCTACGGTAGTGATTTGGCAGATTGTAAACTCAGCAATTATTAATCAATAGCCTCTAAAAAATAACATCCATAAACCAGGAATAGATTTCATGGGAGAAGTTCCGTAATAGCAAATTCCATCACCCCCTCCTTAATCATATAGGCGTGACAATGACCACACCTTGGGCACCGTAGCCGGCGACACCGGTGCTGCTGCCTCCCCCGCCGCCGCCACCTCCATATCCGCCACCCGCTCCACCATGAAAGGCAGCACCGACGAAATAGGCATTCCCGGCGGGTTTACCGTTATATACCGCCAACTGGCTGTGGCCTCCCGCCCCGTAAGGGTACCGGCGACCATTTTCAAGTCCAGAGCCACCGCCACCACCCCCGAAGCCATGACCACCTGGGGCGCCACCGTGATTGACACCGGCATTGCCCCCATCAGTACCTCCCGACGCGCCACCGCCACCGCTGTTACCCCCGCCGCGGTTTCCGCCACTGCCACCTGGGTGGTAAAGCGCATCTGCTAGCGGTGTAGTGGTATTGCCACCCATACCTGGCAATTCAAGCTGGCCTCCCTGCCCACCCAAGGCGGTATAGGTCTGCGTCCCATCACTGAATGACGAAGCAGAGCCGTCTCCCCCGATGGTTTCCACTGCTGCGGTACCACCACTGCCGACAGTGATGGGGTAATTGCCCACCTCAAGAGACTTGACCAGCTCTATGACTTCGCCCCCGCCGCCTCCGTAACCACCAATAGCGTTAGAGCCGCCCGCACCACCGCCACCCACAACGGTTATCCGAAACTTACCCGCCTTGGTGACAGTGACATTGCCACTCACTTCAAAAATCCGTACCCGGTTATCTGCCAGCCAGGGTATCCCGCCGGACACCTCACCCAGAGACGTTCCCCCTCCGGTACCTGCCGCATCAAGCGCGGCCTGGAGCCCGGTGACATCTGCAATTGCCGGCTTGTTGGTGCCGGAGAACTTGGCGGCAAGGGCTAACGCCAGCCCCGACACCTCATTAATCTCAGGGGGGTGGGTTGGCGAAAATGCCCCGGCTACCGCCTGACTCAGATTGTTCAACGCGGTGTTGAGGCCAGTGACATCCCCCACCCCTGGCGCATTATCCGGAGAATATTTTGCAGCCAGTGCAGTCGTGATGTTATTCAGGGCAAGGGTGAGTCCATCCACATCGGCAACTGCCGGCGGGTTGGCAGTTGAATACTTGGCATCCAGAGTGGTCTGAAGTTGACTGACCTGGCTGATATCCGGCAGATTGGTGGGAGAGAACGCGTCGTTTACCGCCGTCGATAAGGCAGACAGTTGGGTGTTCAGTCCCGTGACATTTGCTACCGCCGGCGGGTTAGTGTCGGAGTATTTCCCGGCAAGCTGGCTGGAAAGGTTGTTAAGGGCGGTCACCAGTCCAGTGACATCTGCCATGGCAGGTGCGTTTGTCGCAGAGTATTTACTGTCCAGAGTGGTCTGGAGCAAGCTGATACTGGCAATTGAGGGTGCATTGGAGGGCGAATACGCCTGGTTAATGGCGCTTGTCAGTTGGGAGAGCTGCGTGGTCAGTCCGCTCACCTCGGAAACCGCAGGCAGGTTGGTTGCGGAGAACTTTGCATCAAGCGCCGCCTGTAACCCGGCAACCTCGCCAATGGTGGATGCCCCGCCACTGTTGCCCGTAGCCCGGTTAAACGGCAAGACCTGTATCCAGTCACTTTCCCCGGCAGGTACAGACAGGGTCACCGCGGTGCCATCGTTTGCGGTGAACGCACTGCCCGGAAGGACGATGCCGTTTTGAAGCACCAGAATTTGTCCCGGCGTGTACGCCAGCACCCTGCCCAGGGTATCTGAGCCAGTGAACGCCGTTTGCCCGGCTGTGGCGATGTATTCAAACGCTGGGCTAATCACCCCGACACCGCCGGTATCCCGGACATCCAGGGTGTGAAGCTCTGCACTCGGCAAGTCCGGCACGGAGATGGTCATCACTTCCCGGATGCCGCTGCCGGTGCTTATCACCACCCGGTAGTGGGTATGTGCGTTATTGGGCCACAGGGTAAGTTCAGCAATACCGCTCTCGTTGGTTGTTGCTGACACAAACTGCGGGACCATCACCCCCTGGACATAGACTTTGTCACTGAGCTCTGCCGATACCCGGGCACCGGATACCGGCAAGCCATCCGGAGATAACACCGTCGCACTCACCCGGCAGGTTGGTATGCTCATCTTGCCTCCTTATCCCAGTGCTGTAATCGGGCCCTGAAGCGTACCCCGTTCAATGAAAGTGACATTGCCGCCGATGATGTGTATGGACGCACCGGAGAATCCACCCCATTTACCGGGGAAGCCGTTGACACCAATGAGGCCATCGCCACCATCTGCGCCCCAGTTGCCTCCGTCACCACCACGCCCCCCTCGACCGGTGCCCGCAGGGCCTTCCTGTCCCGGCTCACCCGCCAGTTGGGTCTGACCATAGCCACGTCCGCGTCCGCCACTGCCCCCGATGCCACCCAACAGTTGGCGGTAGACACCGTATTCTGAATGGAACACCCCACTGCCGTTCGCGTGCCACCCACCGCGGGTGTATAACATGCCGCTGATGGTCACGCTCCCGTAGGTCAGAGGCCCCCGGTAGACTTCTGTCCCGCCCCACAACACCACCTGGATATCATTGCCTTCCAGCCACTTCCAGTTAGGGTCGTAATACCACCCTGAGCCAGGCTCCCGGGCACCGCCGCCGGTTCCCCCGCGACCACCGCCTCCGCCGCCACCACGGATGGTACCCGTGTTATAGAGGGAGAAATCACCATTGACGGTAAGTGCCGCGCCGCCGTGGCCTCCATTGGAGACACCACCGAGACCCTGTACTTCCCCGGCATTGTCAATGCGAAGGCTGCCCTGCCGACCTGCCGCCGCTGTAATGGGGCCAACCACCACTCCCGCAGGCACAACCAGCCGCTTGGGCACGTTATCCGCCCAGGCAGCACCAAAGACGGCATGTAACGACAAGGACGGCGCATCTGTCACCACCTCCACCGCCTCATTGACCCCACCATAAAAATCCGTCAGCCGCACGGGCCCGGTGGTTGGAATACCCGTGTTGTTATCGGGCACCAATCCCCCGCCCCGGTAAAACTCGGTCAGCCGGTGTGGCGGCGTGTCCTCAAACTCCATCCCGATATCTTCCAGGGAAATCGGGCCACTTAAGGGCAACGTCATTGCAGGTTACTCCGCATGCCTTCGGCATCGCCTTTGAGGGTGAGGTTACCGCTGCTGTCGAGCTTGAATATCAGCACCCCGTTGTGGGTGATATGGAGCACGCCCCCAACCTCAGAAACCGTGAACGCCCCGAAGGTACCGGTATTGTCGAGTGCTTCCTGAAGGCCCGGGACATCACTGATACCTGACGGTTTGATTTCACTGGAGTTGAAAATCTCCACCTCCGTCCCGTTTGCCTGGCGCTCAAGCAGCCGGACATGCTTGTTTTGCAGTTTGACCAGGCGTTTCATGCCTGCCTGAAGACCGGTCATGCCGGAATAGTCCAGCCCCCATAGCCTTACGATGTGCCCTTTGAGGGTTTGCAGGACCTCGGTGGCGTAATCGCTGTCAAGGCCCGGTTGGTTTAAGTCGTTAAGGTCTGCCATCAATAGCCTCCCAAGAGGATGGATACATCACCGCCGGTGCGCTGCCCGTTCTGGTCCCATGCCTGGATACGGACCACAGGTTGCGCGCCGGCGTCATCAATAATGACGTTGGTCCTGGCAATGTTCGGGCTGTTTTGCGGGGTGACCACGGCGCTGACAATATCCAGCCAGGTCTTAGACGGGGTAAACACCGTGCCATTGGTGTCTGCCTGGTTCAGGGCCAGACGCCCGGTTTCAGTTTTGTCTTCGGTACGAACCGCCACATTCAATGCGTCTACGCGCAAAAGGTCATCGCCCCCCGATCCGTTGGCAGACGCCGTCACCCTGACCCGCCGGACATTCGCAGCTTGAACCTCAAGCGCACCCGGTGGTGCCTGCCGCCAGGTGGCATCATCACCTTGCCAGGCGATATCAATGCGGATATCCAGGCTGCCGGCAACCAGCGTCTGGGACGGGATGACGGACAGCGTCGCTGCAGGCAGGAGTTTGCCAAGGTCATGCTCGTGGACCACCTGCCCGCTGCTTTCGCCGGGCATGATGTATTTCGGGAACCCGGCATTGACCTGGGCCTGGATGTTTTGCCAGCCCCTGCCGGTAAAATGCTGCTGCCAGGTCTCACCACCTTTAACGGGTAACAGTACCCCGGTTCCGCTTTGGAGCGCGTGGGTCAGTAACGCCCCGTCGAGGGCACTGTATGCGGCTGCCAGGGAGTAATTTGCAGGCAGTGACACCACCACATCGATGCTGCGGACAGGGCCAGCATTGCCCGCCACATCCGTTGCCCAGACAAAGACCCGGTAGTTTCCCGCCGTACTGAATATCACCACTTCCGAGCGCGAATCCGCCCCGGCTTTGCCGTAAAACGTGGCGCTTTGTGGTGTGCTTCCCTGTCCGCCAATGCTGATGGAGTAGCTTTTGATAGGCTGGTCGGTGAACGCATCTTCCCAGCCAAGGGCCAGGGCGTTTGCCTGGAGATCGGCACGCACAATGTTGACCTCAGACGGGGCCAGGACCACTTTTTCAAGCCTCGTGGCCTCAACACCCGGCAGGGACACATTCCAGTGACGGGCCCAGAACACATGGCTCCCGGCAGAAAGCCAGCCCAACAGGTGGGTGCGGCTGCGTTTTTCGGTCACCAGGGTTGCGGTTGAAAAATCGTTGCCCTTACGGACCTCGGTTTTCAGGTAATCCGGATCCGGGCAGTCCTCCCAGCGAAGCAGCACCCCGTTATTGACCACCTCCGCCTCGAAGCCGAACACAGGGCTCGCCGGCAGCGGCGCGTCCAAAATGGTAAAGGTCAGTGTACTTGGCGGAGTCAGGCTGCCGTTTGACAGGGTGGCAACCACAGAGGCCTGGTATTCACCCGCCGGGCAATCGAACTGAAGCTCCGGCAGATCGGCGGTGAGGGTTTGCCAAAGGCTGCCCGCCCGTCGCCAGCGCAGCTGGTAACTGACTGCGCCCAGCACCGGCAGCCAGGTTGCCAGACCGACAGGTATACGCTGCCCTTCCCGCGTGTACCGCTGACTCTCAGCCACCGAGAACCCGGCAACGGCGGTGACCGGTCCCATCCCTAGATCCAGGTGAGTGGACTGGTACCCCGGATGGTAGATATACGGCAGTGTCTCTGCCTCAAAGTAAGCCTCCAGGTAATCCATGGCGACAAAACGCAAGGTGTTGTCATCCAGTGCCTGGACATCGGTGACCTTCACCAGCCGTCCCGGTGAGGTCGCCGGATCGTAGAACCACATCCAGTCACAGGCTGGGAACACACCGTCATCCGGAACAGGCAACGGATCTTCCCCTGCCCCGGCAACAATCGCATCCAGAGGTGTCACCACCCGCCCGTCCAGTGAAGCCACGCGGTAGGTTTTATAACGCCCGTCCGGGAAGCGCAGCCCCAGGTAGGCATCGCTGCCTGCCGGGACGTCCGCATCCAGCTCTACACGGGTTTGCGAACCAGACACCAGCCTGCCTGAGTGGGACCAGCCCACCATGTCATGACTGAGGCGCACTACATCGCCCTTACCAACCACAAGCCCCTCCCGGTCGGTTTCCCAACTGGTCCGGCGCCGCAGGTACAATTGCGCTGCTGCCATCAGGGAGGCTTCCCGCCCCGCCTGGTCTTTGTCCGTACAGCCGGTGAAATCAATGGTCACCGGGTTGTCCGGCTCGGTAATGCCCCCGACACGGGCACGTACGCTGTCGGGTTGCCAGTTGAGATCTTTGTTGAGGAAATTCACCACCACTTCATCGGCAAGTTTGCCGGAGAGGTATTCCACCTTAAAGCTGCCGGCTTTGATGTTGGCAGGCCCGAACACTGCAGACGGGCTCAGGCTATCGTCATCCCAAATGACCCCGTAACGTCCGGTTTGCCAGGTCGGCTCGCCCCGTCCTGCCCGGGCAATGAGCACAGCGATGTCGCGGATGGTGGCAGCGCGGTCAACCAGCATATTCACCGTCAGGTTTTTGCGCTCGCACCAGGCACCGAATGCCTTGATGCTGTCCACGTCAATCCGGCTGTCCGGCAACCCTGCGCCATAAAGGCGTTTACCCAGGCTGTCCCGTTTCCCACGGTACCACCACAACAGCCACCAAGCTGGGTTGGAAGTTTGCCGTTCAACCCAGACTATGCCGTTCCAGGCGGGGATACTGTCCGCCGCCACCAGGTTGAACGCATCCAGGGCGCCGGACAGTTGACCGGAGGCACGGACAGACAACCCCACCCGTCGCTGTCCGGTATAGTTTGCGTTGTCCGGCTGGAATGCCCGCAATGCCACCCAGGAAAACTTGCGCTGTCCGCGGGTGGTGCTTTTGTCCTCACTGGTTTTGCGTACCCAGACCTCAAAGGTACCCGGTCCGGTCACCCCCATCAGGGTATGGGTGAAACGGACCGTGTTCACCCCGTCACCGGTCAGCCAGTAGTTGCCGGTAGACTGGTAGGTTTTGCTCCCGTCTGCCTCAACTTTGTAGACCTCCACATCAAAGTACATGGTCCGGTTGAGCGCCGCGCCCCGGTCATCGGTATCAAATGCCGTTCCCTGGATGTCTATCTGGAGTTTTACCGTATTCGGTGCGGTTGAGCGGACCACCCAGCCGTCAGACTTTTTGATTTCCACCCCGGGGACCGTATCGACATTGCCAAACAGCTCAGGCAGTTTCCCTTCGGTATCGTTGTAATGCACCTGCAAATGGTTAAACCCGCCCGCCGGTGCATTGCCGATGCGAAGGTCAGACAGGGCAAGCTCCGGCTGAAGCCCTAAATGAAACGTCTGGTACAGGTACTGCTCTTGCTGGTCAAAAATCGTGTAAGGCTGGCTGCCAAGGTCGGGATGGATCCGCATCCTGCCAATGACCAGGGGAAGCGGTTCGAATTTACGGGTCCGGTTTCGGGTACCGCTTAACAGGTACCGGTCTTTGGTTTCGTTGGTCACCGCACTGAACGAGGGCACACCGGGTACCGGGGTCAGGGCATTGACCAGCAGGCTGGTCCCCACCACCACTGCCGCGGTGATAAGCGAGGAGGCGACAACCCCAAACCCTGCTGCTGCCAGCACAGGCGGCAGGAAAACAGACACGGCAATCACCGCAATCGCCCCAACCACCTGCGCCACGGTCTTGCCTTTGACCGCTGCGCGGATCACCACCTGGTCCCCCTGGCTCAGGCAAACCGCCCGCCAGTCCCCTTCAACCCGGACATCATTGCGATACACCACCACCGGCACGGCATCCGTCACCGTTATCCCTGCCCGTATCAGGTACTCCCCCAGGGTTTCCCCGGGAATGTACGGCAAGGTCACTTGTTCGCGCCCATCCAGGGACACGGGGTTCGGCAGGTGGGAAAGGGCTACCTTTTCCATCGGTAGTACCCCGCTATCCCGCCACCCGGACAGTGTTCAAGCCGGCTCATACGCTCGCGCACCACCCCCATCCCCTTTAGGTTATGAAGACAGTGCCATTCGCCGTTAATGTGTGCGGCAACACCGATATGCGCCGCATAGCCGCGGTGGTAAAGCAGCACCGGCTCGCCATCAGACGGGGTACCAACCTTTTCCGCAAAGCTCGTTTCAAGCGCACGTATCTCGGATTCGAGCCGGTCTGGCCTCGAGGCATGGGCAGGAAATTCCAAACACAAACCAAACCGGTCCCAGGCCACATCCCGGGCTAAGTCCCCGCAGTCGTAGGTGTCAGAGTCATAGCGGCGCCCGACATAGGCATCAGACCAATGCATCAGAACAGTCCCGGCGACGTTTCCGGTGTGTAATACACCGTGACCGCCGCTTTGTTGAGAAAGTCCTCGTAACCGAGCACCAACTCGGCAACCTGCTGGTCCACCCGCGCCTGCATCACATCAAGGTCAGTTTGCCACTCCACATGGTCTGGGTGGCTGCGCATCACCTGGAGGATCCGGCAAAAGCCCCCTTCAAGCCCCCGGGTATTGTCGATAGCTTCCGTCAGTACCCTGCCCACATTATCAAGGACAAGCCTTGCCTGCGGCGCACGCCCCTCCCCTTCTTCAGGCAGGCTCACCTCCACAGGAAGCGCCGTGTAGAGATCCCCCTGGTGAACCAGGTCATCGGTGTCCGCAACCAACCTTGCGGGCTCGCTAAAACTGGCGTGGTGGATTTCAATCAGCACCGGCATCGGATCGGCTGCACTGACTGCATTGAGGTTGGTCTTGGCAGCCTTGCTATAGTTTCTTGGCATCACAGTCCTCCGAGCGATTCGATGTCACTTTGCGCTTCCCATACATCCCTGTTCACCGCGCGCCATGCCAGGGACGCGGTCACAAACCGGGCGGTTTCCGTGCCGCCCCTCAGCGGGTCTGGGTAGGTGAACCACTCCGCCCCGCCATTGAGCTCCGTGTCCCACCACCTATCAAACGCCAGCTTGTCGGCAAGTGACAGGACAACCAGTTTGACGTGCCGGGTACGGATGGCCCGGGAGTAACGGGGGCGCTGCTTGGCAATGCCCCCATCCATATCGGTGCGGATAACGCCCCGGTCCAGGGTCTCCCCATAGTCAAAGGCAAGGCGTACATAGGGTGGCAACAACGGCATCACCGTCCTCCGGCAAGGGCATGTTTAAGCGGACCACCCCGGCGGATGTCTTCCAACACCACATCCACCACATAGCGCCGCGCTGTCTGGTCATAACGCGCCGTGCCCGGGGAGGCATTGACCGGGGCGCTGCTGTTATTGATCACATTGACCTCCACATTGACCCCACCACCTTCATTTCGCACACCGAGCCTGCCCTGCGCATCCCGGGCAAGGGGCATGATGGCCTCAGGTCCGGCTTCGCCCATCAGGCCCGCGCCGTTTTTCATGGGGAACACCGTGGGTCTGTCCACAATGCCGCCATTGGCAAAGGGCTGTACTGTCCCACCGGCAAAGACATTGCCGTTGGCATTGGCGGTGAGCCCAAGTGATCCGGCAAGCGGGGCGATAATACGGCGGGCAATTGCCAGCCTCACCAAATCTGCCAGCATACTGGCAACAAGGGATTTGAAATCCGCTTTCCCGGTGGTGACAAAGCGGGTCAGGGCGTCCGTGGCGCCATCGAGGCCGGCGGTAATCGCCTCTTTGACTTGCCTGCCGGTCTGGCTGGCGGCGTCTGCCCACTCAGCAAACCCGGCGCGGGCACCCCGGAAAAAGTCGGTGTCTGTGGCACTTGCGAGGGTATTCTGTGCTTTCACCGCCTGGGCATAACTCTCAGCCAGACGCTCAATCTCGGCAGCCAGTTTTGGGGTGTCTTTCAGTTGGGCTTGTTGCGCGGCGCTTAGCAGCTGCGTCCGGGCTTCCACCTTGGCAGCGGCATAGCCGAGCCGGTCAACCAGGGGATTGAGTGTTGCCTGCTCCCGGATCGCAATCCGGGTTTGTGCCGTTTGACGGGCAATGGCGTTGGCAGCTTGCTCGAAGGCATTACCTGCATCCGTTGCCGCCTTGTCGGTGTCTTTCCCCCAACTGAGCGCATCCTGGGCAAGGCGTCTGAGTTTGGTGGAGGCGAGGCTCGCCCCACTGCTGACGCTGTCAGAAAACGTCCCGAGGTAGTCGGCGGACAGCGCCGCTTTCAGTGCGTTGCCCACGTCAGCCGCAAGGGCGCTGACCTGGGTTTTCTGGTCCTCAAGCCCGAGCAGCCCCACCAAATCCAGTGGCGGGATGTCCGGGATGGACAGGGCGTGCCCAAGCGATTCGGACAGGGCATTGACCTCCCGGATAAGGCGGTTAAAGCCGGCGACATAGAAAGTGAGGATACGCTCCACCCCTTTTGCCACCACGGCAGCGGTGAGGCGCATCACCCCGGAAAATGAGCCCGGCAGGCGCTCCCAGGTCAGCATCACCGAATGGAACGCCCCGACATAGAGCCCCACCACCCGGTTGGCCCCGGTTTTCGCCGCCCCGACGATGTCCACACCGAGCACCCGGGTGATGTCGTCACGGAACACCACCAGGGCCGAGCCGGCTAGCGCGAGCCCCGCAATGATGGCAGTTGCCGGGTTGGCAAGCACCCATGCAGCCGCATTGGCAAGCAGCGCCTTGGTCACCGCCCCCACACCTACCACCAGGGATTTGAGCCCACCCAGTATGGCGGGGGCATACATCAGCGCCAGCCCGCCTGCGGCAGCCGTCGCCGCCGGCGCAATGGTCTCGATGTGATCCGCCACAAAGCCGAGCACCGCAGACGCTGTGCGTCCCCAGTCCACCACCTGGAGCCCCTTGGCAGCCAGGGCAACCAGCCCGATGGTGGCAATGGAGAGTGGTGATATCAGCGAGGCAAACGCCCCGCCCAGTTGTTTCAGGGCCCCGCCGGCACCCTGCCCGCCGAGGGCGGCAGATATCTGGGTACCTTGTTGGAGGGCAATCTGGAGCGGGTTTTGTGCCAGGGCAGCGGTGACCGCCACGTCCTGGAACTGGGCAGCCAGGTTCGCCACATTGGCAGATGCCTGACCGCTGCTTTGGGTCAGCCGCCGCTGGGACGCCGTGACCCGTTTTTCCACCGCCTCGAGCTCCGCCAGCGATCCGCGCAGCTTTTTCAGGTCCGCCCCTCGCACCCGGGCATATTCGCGGAAGTACGCCGCCGAGCCCCGGGCAGCCCCGGAGGCGGTTTCGGCAAGCTCACGCTGGAATGCCGTGGTCTGGCGTTTGATTGACGACAGCAGCGAACGGTTTGCCGCTGCCACTGCCTTGCCCGATTTCGCGGCGCCCTGGGCGATGCCGCTGTCCATGCCGTCACCGGCTTGTTTCCCGGCACGTTTAACCGCATCCGCCATGGAGCCGGCATCGTGTTTGATTTCCTCAAACCCCTGTTTGGCACCGGAGGCATCGACTTCGGATTCAATCCGGACTTTCCGGTTGGTCATGTCGGTCTCTCCTTCTCAAACAGCATTTTTCGCAAACACATCGAGCGCGGCGCTTTCCAGCAAACGGATATCGGCAAAAAGGGCGTCCCAGTCCCCGCCGGACCTGTCCAGCAGGGCAAAAACCACGTTGTAATCAAGCCCGGCAATGCCACCCGGCCCCATACGCCATTGCGTCGTGACCTGGCAAAAGAGCGCAAACGCCTGCCAGTTTTCAGGCCAGAGGGCATACCCATCCGGTCCAAAATCTTCCGGCGTCAGGCCAAGGGCGGCGAGCTCGGCGGTGTTGTCCGGCGCATACAGGGCGTCCACCGCCCCGGTCAGTTTCCCTCGCGCCCTTCCACCAGGACGGCGCGGTAGGTGTCCATCACCGCCGCTGCCGCACCGGGGATCTCGTCACAGAGCTGGGTGACGGTCTCTTCGTTGAAGGGCACATCCAGATCCCACCCGCAAAGGATGGACATCAGGTGCCTGGCATTGAGCGCGGTGGACACCGCCACCACTTCACTGACCATTTCCAGCCCTTCCAGTTTTTCCATCGAGGATTCCACCTCTGCCATCAGGGCAACCAGCTCGGTACGGGTCCGGTAGGTAAACTCTGCCCGGATAACCCCGGTGTCACCGCCGGGCAGCGGGACAGACACCTCACGGGTAAAGGTGCGGGGCGGCTGCCCCAGCACAATTTTCTGGCTCATGGCTCTGTCCTTATGCGCTGTAGCGGGTAAAGCGGGACACCAGGCTGAAGGTGGCAGAGACTGCCATCAACTGCCCTTTGGTGGTCGACGGGGTTTCATTGAGTGACACATAGGCGTGGTAGTAGAGCGTGGAGCCACCGGGCAGGGTTGCCCTCAGCACCCGCTGCTCACGCGCATCACTTGCTGCCTTGAGGGCAAGGAATCCCGGCAGGGTGTCATCGTCGGCTATCGACAGGGTCAGGCTAATCGGTGAGGTCTGCGTGGGGATCTGGCTTTCAAAGTCGTTCTCCAGGAACGAATAGGTCAGGAACTGCTGCTCCCCACCGGAGGACTCCGAGCTCAGGATTTGGCTCACCTGGACCCAACTGTCCACCTTGGCAAGGCTCCCCGCCCCGCCGCCTGCCGGGAAACGTTGCAGGTCACGGGTATCAAACCCGGAAAGCTTGTTGCCGGTCCCGAGTTTCGCCACCCGGTCGTTGATGCCACTCCAGCCGCTTTGGACAACCACCACATCGCCGGGATTGAGGTTCGGGGTACCCGACAGGGTCGGGACTGCCTCCTCGGCATTGGACAGGGCGGTCATGGTGACTGCCGCCGCGGTGTTTGTCGCCAGGGCAAACAGGGTGCCATCGGGAAGTTTTACTGCCATGGGGCCTCCTTATACCGGGTGCCAGATGCTGAAATCCTGCATCCGGCCCCGAAGGGTTGCATTGGGATCATCATCAAAAATCGATTGGGGCTGGCTGAGCGCCGAGGCGGTGACCGCATCGGATGCCAACAGCGCCGCTTCGAGGTTTTCCATCAACTGGCTGACTGCCACCGCGGACGCCGCCCAGCCATTGACCTGGATGGTGGAATGGGCAAGCGGCGGTTTGCTGCGGTCCATAAACGCCAGTGCCCGCCCGCCGGTGCGTTGCCACACCACATAGGGCAGCGCCGCGTCCACAGGCGCTCGGTCCGGGTAGGTGTCTGCCACTTGGGACAGCACCGCATACAGGGTTTCTTCCAGGGTCATAAGAGGTCCTTTAACAGCACCGCTTCCCCCTCAGCCAGCGCGGTATCGCGCCCGGCCTCAATCGCCGGGCGCATAAACGGGGTTGCCGGTACCTGGCGGGGGGACGGAAGGGGCTTATGCGTGTTGGTGTACCAGACACCGTCTTTGAGGTAACGGGCATAGCGCTGGACATAGCCGTATTCGACAAGGTGCCCGTGCGGGGCAGTTGGCAGCCCGCCCCCACGGGTACGCCAGGACACGGCATACACCGCAATCCCTCTCTCATCCACCGAGCTCTCATCGTCATAGACCTGGTATATCGCCGCCAGCAGGTTGCCGGTGACCCGGTTAAGCCGAAGCACGTTGGCACGGGCCTGGTCATAGAACACCTGCGCCATTGCCTGGGCTGCCGGACGGGCGTTGCCTGCCAGGGCCTGGCTGTCCGCCTCCAGCCCGGCTAACAGGCGTTCAATATCGACCTCCACCTGCATCGTCACACGCGGCGCTCCGCCACCAGCTCCATAAAGGTGCGGTGCGTTTCATCGGGCAGGACCGCGTTGATAAACCAGGTGTCATTGCCATACACCACCCGCATGTCGGGGGTGATGTCTTTGCGGTAGCGGCAGCGGATACTGGCCTGGACGGTTGCCGTCACCCTGTCACGCTTAATCAGCTCGGCCCCGCGCAGGGTACGGATGTTGGCCCACAGCACGGTGTGCGTGACCCAGCCCTCAACCGGTTGCCCGGCACTGTCACGCCCGGGCAGCGGCTTTTCCACCGTCACGCGGCAGTTGAGTTTGCCAATGTCCATCAGTTCCCCCGGCTGTAGTCGGTGTACTTGTCGAGCATCCGGTCATAGAACGGCACCTGGTTCAGTGCCATGTCTGTAGAAAGCCCCCGGTAGTGATGGAGCTCTGCCACGGCAACCAACAGCCAGTGGCGCACCGCCGGTGGCACGTAACCGTATTCGGCTTCAAGCTCAGGCAGCGAGCGCATCAGCCGGGCTTCACAAAGGTCTACCGCGGTGTCGATAAGTGACAGCAGGTAGGCATCACTGTCCCCGTCATCGGCTTTAAGGTGCTCGCGCAGGGTATCAAGGCTTATCACGGGTTACTCCAGCACCACGGTCTCAGCGCCCTGTTTGTCCGCATGGGCAAGCGCATCCTTGTGCGGGTCGACATCCCCGTTCGCTTCCAGGGCCTCAATCAGGGCAGCGTCCGCTTCGACGACCTGCCCAATCTCCACGCCGTAAGCATGGATGTCATTCAGCGCAACGGCTTTTCTCTTTGCCATGGTTTACTCTCCATAAAAAAAGGGGCCCGTAGGCCCCAAACCGTCAGGTGGCGGAATTCTGGTAATACTTCACCGCCCCGCCCGCATCGATGAGGTTGCCCCCCATACGGCGGAAGGCGACAAAGCCGACCTGCCCGCGCAGGGTGAAGGCAGAATCGGTCATGCGGAACAGGGTCAGGTCCATCACATCCCGGATGATGTACTTGGACAGGTCCCCGAACAGGATGGAGCGGGCATTGGCTGCCATCGGGGCCATGTGCTGGTTGATGGTGATGTTCCGGTTGAGGATGCGGTCCGGTGCCCCGCCCGGGTTGCCCTGCTCATAGCCGGGCACAAATATCGGGCGCCCCTGACCGTCCTTGATTTTGCGCACCGCTTTTAAGGTGTCGTCATGGAACATAAACGACGCCTGGCTGCGGTATGCCGGGTCAATGCTGTGCTCAAGGTCAACCAGGTCATCATAGGTGACCGTGGTGGTCTGCCCGGTGGTGCCCACCTTGCCGGCCCCGCTTTGCGGCACAATGCCGTGGGGCTGGTTGGTCCCGGTACCTGCGGTGAAATGGCGGTTGCCAATCCGTCCGAGGCGCACCGCCAACACGTTGCGGATATAGCCTTCAATGTCGATGAAGCTGTCCTGCAACAGCTCCCACGGCAGGGCGATGGACTTGGACGAGTACTTGAACACGTCCAGCGTCTTGTTGCCAAAGCCAGTGTCAGAGGTGGAGGTCAGCTGGTTCTGCCCGACAATCTCACCCTCTTCCATGGTGGCGTCGGCGGTAGGGAAGTTCATCTGTGAACCGGTCCCGGTGCGCAGGGTGGTGGCCACCTGGCGCATCCCGCCAAAGGCTTTCATCGCCTCTTCAAGCGAGGTGTTGTACTCCGGCGACGTGGTGTAACCGCCTTCCGTGTCCGTGGTGGTGCTCATCGCCGCCCGGATATCCGCGTTCTGGTGTGAGCGCATCATCTCGAGCTGGTCCGCGTTGAGGGCGGACAAACCACTGGAGAGGTAAGCCCGCAGCGCCTTGGACATGTCACTCTGTTTATCCGGTGCCAGGGTATGCTGGTCACGGATAGCCGCCGGGTCGCCGTCACTGACTTTCTCAGAAATCAGGTCCTGGATGCGTTTCTCCCGGGCAATGTTGGCATCAATGCCTTCGAGCGTTGCCAGGATCCCGTCCATCTTGCTCATGTCTTCCGCTGACATCGGCTTGTCTGCCGGGTATTTTTCATTCAGCGCATTGGCTTCACGCGCAAGCTCTTCCCGTTGCTCGCGCATCGCTTTGAGTTTTGACATCATCTTCCCCTTGAATTAATGGTCTGCGCGGGCGCAGGTGTTGAGGTATTTCAGGCGTTGTTGTTGGCGGGCGCGGTGCCCGGTATTGTCATCCGGGCGGTTAACCCGGTTTAGGAAGGCATCGAGGTTCCAGGCAACAGGCTTCACCGTATCGCTGGCCTCAAAGATTCGGTCTGCAAACCCGTGCTCAGTCGCTTCATCCGCGGTGAACCAGGTTTCCTCAGCCATCCACCGGGCAATGGTGTTTTCGTCCTGACCGGAGCGCCGGGCATAGGTCTGGGTGAGCGTGCTATCGAGTTTGTCCAGCAGTTGGGCGGCATGGCGCATGTCATCGGCATTGCCCAATGCGACAGACCAGGCTTTGTGGATCATCATCATGGCCCCGCTGCCCATCACGATGTCGTCCCCTGCCATGGCAAGGAAGGACGCGGCGGAAGCGGCAAGCCCGTCGATATGGACGGTGACGGTGGCGCGGTGTTCTCGAAGCGCCTGTTCCATCACCCGGGCACCGAACACACTGCCGCCCGGGGAGTTGATCCGCAGGTGAATATGGTCGGTGTCCAACGCTTTCACCGTGTTGTAAAACCCTTGCGGGTCGACCCCGCCAAACCACTCGGCTTCCTCCTTGTTCGCCACGATGGCGTCATACAGCAAGATATCGGCGCTGCCGTCCGTGTTGTCTTCAGCGTGGAACTGGCGGTTGTCGGTCTGTCGGTTGCTGGCAAGCAGCTGGAGGTATCTATTCATCGTCCCCTCCTTCGGGTAATTCGGGGGCAGCCTGGTCCGGTCGCCACAGGGCATCCCCGTCCGGATCCGGTGGCAGGTTTTCCCGCCGGCGCACTTCGTTGATTTTCATCCAGCCGGGCTCCCCCGCTCGCCCAAGGGCGGAGCGGTAGGCTTCATAGCGGGATTTGACGTCGCCACGCTCGAGGGCAGCGGTGACATGTTCGAGAAAGTAGCGGCTTCGCTTGGGCCAGAGCTTGTAGTTAAACTCCTGGGCAATCTGGGTCAGGTGCGGCAATAAGGTGTAGCGCACAAACCCGGTCCCCATCGCCTCGAGCCCGGATTGCCAGGAGGTGGACTTTTCCGTGTGCCCGACCATATGGGGCGGCACCCCGAATATCCGGCAGATTTCCTGTACCGTGAAAAGCCTCGACGCCAGGATTTCCGCATCCTTGGGGTTGATGGAGAGCTGCGCCGGCTCAAGCCCGCCCGAGAGGATAAGCGGTGCCCGGGAGCCGTTGGCTTTGGCAGCCAGTGACGCCCGCAAATCTTTAAGCTGGCTCTCATTGAGCCGGGCGGCAGTTTTGAGGGCATAGTCAAAGGTGGCCCCCTCATGAAAGAACTTCCCGCTCCACTTTTGCGCCGCCACCGCGTTGCCCACCGCTTCACGGGCAGCGTAGGTAATGGGGCTGGGGCTGGTCAGCCCGTCATAGCCCAGCGAGGTCAGCTGAATCACATCGGCAACATCGAGGATATCCTGGCTGCCGTCTTCCCGGGTGACGCGGTAATACTTGGTCCCGCCGGGTTTGTCCCGAAACGGCTCCACCTTGTTGGGATGCAGCGGTCGCCAGCCAACGATGCGGGAGTTGCGGTACCGGGCACGCAACAGCTCAGCGTAGCCGTCACCGTAGAAGAACTTTGCCACCATCAGGTACTGCCAGGCATCGGCACTGGACATCTCGGCGTTGGCCCGTTCGTTAAACAGCCAGTTGTACTCGTGGTCCGTATCCTGGTGCGCATCCCCTATCCGCTCAAACACCTTGAAGGGCAGGGATTTGATGCCGCCGGCAATCAAGTCTACACAGCGGTAGACCGTGGCAACCTTGATTGCTGCATCCGGCGTCACCTTCTCCCCTGACGAGGACTGATGGGCAAGCCCCAACAGCCCTGTCAGCTCTTCCAGGGTCAGCTCACCGGTTGTCACCTCGCCCACCGCACTGCCCTGGGCGTTGAAAAGCCTGCTGAGCCATCCCATTACACATCCTCCAACACATGGACCTGGGGCAAGGCTGCCCCTTCCGGGTTCTGCGCCATACAGGCGGCAGCATCAAACACCGCCATCAGCGGGTCGATTTTGGCGGTACCGGATTCCTGCTTGGTGATCATGATGGCGTTGCCGACCGGCTTGGTGCGGGCATTCCCCACACACCAGGCCATCATGGCGCTGCCGCTGTGATGCAAGGTTTTGTCCGCCAGCCGCCGCTCCACCGCTTTGATGGCACTCATCATCTTCCAGCCCTGGGGTACGCCGATAAGCAGGTTTTCATCGATACCGGCATCCACCAGCGCCTCCACCGTTGAGCCCAGCCCATGCTGGTCAACCCCGATTTGGACCAGCAGCCCGGAATCTGCCACCATCACCACGTAACTGACGATGTCTGCCAGGTCGTCCCCGACGTTCCCCACCAGGGTGAGGTCACCGTCCTTCTCAAAATCCTTAAAGCGCGGCGCCTCCTGTTTGCGGCGCTCCAGCACCACCGGGTGCGCCCAGGCGTGGGTCCACACCAGCCAGTCCTGGGTCCGGGCATCACGCCCCATGATGGCAAGCCCGTAAAGGTCATCCAGTCCCCCGCCGTCAATGCCCACGGTCACCGCATCGGCGCGGCGAAGGAGCTCGGTCAGTGACAGCCTGCCGCCACACGGCGCCCAGAAATCCGCCCCGACCCAGCGGTCGTTGCGAAGTGCCATGCCGATTTCGACATTGAGGTGCTTGGCAAGGAAACCCAAAAGGCTCTCTTCACCGGCAAGCTGCGCCTTGCCCAGTTCCCGCTCCAGGAATTCGTTGTCCACCGACAGCCCCAGGTTGGGGTTGGTGACGTAGAAGTTTTCGGTGTTAAGGTGCTCGCCGGCTGCCAGCATCTCATCAGGGAACTCGTAAAGGACCGGGAGGAAGCGGTTGTCACTGACCGCGCCGTCACGGACTTCCCGGGCGTAATTGAGCTTGGATTTGAACACCCCTGCCGGCGGCTTGTCCGACTGGGTGGTGAGGTAAATAACAAACCCTTCAGGTCTTGAGGCCAGCCCGCCCGTGGCCTCACGCAGCATGTTTTCTGCGTTGGCTTTTGAGCCGAACAGCCACAGCTCATCAACAAGGATACCTGTGGCTTTTTTGCCGGAGACCGTTTCGTTGTCTGCTGCCACCACCTTGAGCACCGCCCCGGTGTTGCGGTGGGTGATGGTGCGAAGGTGATCCTGGACGATGAACATCTTTTGCAGGCTTTCGTCCGCCGCGACCATGTCCCGCGCCGGGGCAAAGGAGTTGTTAGCGACCTCAATGGTTGGCGCCAGGATGAGAAATTCTGCCGAACGCCGCCAGTTCAGGGTCAGCGCCGTCATCATGATGGCGGCAGCACTGGAGGACTTACTGTTCTTTTTGCTTATCAGCAGGAAAAACTCAGTGATCAGCCGCCTGCCGGTATCCGGGTCATAAGCGCCGAAGATGGCTTCGACAAAGCCCACCAGCCAGTCGCGGGACGACTCCCCAAGCGTTGGCATACCCGGCGCATCCACAATACGCAGCCGGTTGAACACCGCCATCGCGGCCTCGGCTTCCTCCGGGAAAAGAGGCGGGAAAGCAATCAGTGAACCCTGCCGGACAATGCGTTCCTTCCAGTCCGGGCAGGCGGTGGTCCACGGCATGGCTTAGCCTTTCACCGCCTTTAACGGCACAGGACGCGGTTGAAACGGGCCTGCTGCCTGTTCTTCTTTAGCCTCTTCCGCCTGGCGTTCTTTTTTGCCGACCTTACCGGCATTTTCGTTATAGCCGCACTGGGTCTTGAGGTAGAACAGCAGGCAAGGCACAGAGAACTTCTGTTCGTTCTGGCCCAGGGCACAGTCGAGCAGCTTTTGCTCCGCCCGTTCGTTCTTGATGGCTTTCGCCTCTTCAAGCTGGCTTTTGTAGTGCTCATGGACCGTAGAGCGGGACACACCGAGGGCAGCACTGATTTGGCTGACAGACTGATTCGCACACGCCAGCTCCAGGACAAGATTTTGCGTCTTATCGGTGGGTGTATGCTTGATAGATTTACTCATGGTCTTTTTTTGTAAAATTGTCGCTAAGTGCGAAACCCTTTTTGTGAAAAATAATCTCTGCGTGAGGTACAGGGGTGGTTACAGCCCGGTTGCCTATGACTTTCCCTACCCCCCTCCATTAGCAACCAGCCCCAGCCTTTAGCTACAGCAACAGTGTGAATGACAAGCACAGGTATTCACCGGACACCAAACGTTGGTATCCGGTTTATCGGTTATGTCTGAGGGTGTGTGGTCTAGGTATCGGACTGGAGCTTGCGCACGGCTCTCATTGCCGCATCAAATGCGGTTTTCTGTTTATGGCATTGTCTACACAGTGCCTGAAGGTTTGCCCGGTCATCGGTTCCCCCCGCTTCGAGAGGAATGATGTGATCCACTTCTCTGGCTTGTGTTGTTCTCCCCTCTGCCAGACACTGGCGGCAAAGCGGCTCTTCCAGCAGGACAAGCTTTCGGATACGCATCCACTTATCACCTCGGGTGCGTTTGGACTCAGGCTTGGCTTTCTTCACCCTGTCTTGGGTCTTCCCCAATGGGCGGGGTTTAAGTGATTTCATACCAGCAGAAAAAAGCCCGGTGCTTTAAGCCGGACGAAAAGTGGACAAAAAATACAAAACGCAAAAAACACAAAAGTAACTACAGCGATGACAATAAGGACATTCAAACTTCGTTCTTAGACACTATCCATCCTAGCCACCCTCAAAACGTTTGCCTCACTAAAAGGTCATTTGAGACACTTTGAGACACATCGATTACGGGCTATGCGATCGACCTCATATTCCTTAGATTTAATATGGGTATCCCTGCATAGGTGGCACGCTATTTACGCTGCTCAATCAGCCTGTCCAGCTTGTTGTTAATATCACGAAGGTTGGTCTTCAAGTCTCCAAGGGCATTGTCTGTCCTTACCCGCTCCTGTTTGATTTGTTCCCTGACAAAGGCAATTGCCTGGGCGTTCTGCTCAACACGGCGGTCAACTGCCGATGCCCAGGAAAACACAGATATCGCAATAATCACTGTGCTGATAAGGTGACCCACACTGATGGTTTTATCGATGTGCCATTGGCTGGACATTGAGGCTTAATCCTTCTTCATGACTTCAGTAACTTTAGGGATGACCTTTTCAGCAGAGCGCCCCACTACGTAGCCGCCCAGACCAATTTGCAGCAGCGTCCACGCTTCAGGTGCCAGGCGGAATTGCGTGAGACCAAAGGTATCCGCCACTACCAACCCAAGGAACGTCAGCATGGTAATCGGTCGCCAGGTGCGCTGGAGCCAGCTTTGCCCCTGCGCCTCGGCAGTAATCACTTTTGCCTTGGCTTCAAGCAGCCTTGCCTCATACTCCATGACCTTCACGGCGATGGCGTTCTGAAGCTCGAACATCTTGGCTTTGACCTTAAGGCGTTCCTCTTCACTGGTATGGAGCTCATCCACCAGTTCAGTAACAGGGCTAACGAGGCCAGTAAGGAAATTCCAGATACTCATGCTGCCTCCTGGGTGACAGGGTAATAAGCGCGTGGCAGGTGAAAGTGCGGACCGTCCAGCAGGGGTTTCCTGCCCTGGGCTTTCTTGCGTTCTATGTAGGCAGTCTGCGCAGCATACAAATCGTCCACGCCGTTAATCATCTGCCAGCAACCGCCCCAGGTTAAAGGAACATCCAGCTCATCCGCCGCATCGCGCATGGCTTCAGCAATTTTGAAGTAAAGGGGCCAGCTCCATTCCACACCGCCATCCACCCAGGCACCGAGGTCAACAGCGTGGCCTGTCAGGTGACGGCTGTCGAGGGTGATGGACGCACCAATGGCAACCAGGTGCTTTTGCCGTACCAGCAAGCGGACACCTTCCAGTATTGTGAAATCCACCGGCGTCAGTTCAATTGCCCGCTTTACCACTCGGACCAAATCCGGGTGGACACCTATAAGGGTTTGAAGGGATCGGTTTCCGAGAACAAAGGTCATCATGGTCTCCAGAAACAACGAAACCCGGCGCTTTGGGGCGACCGGGTTTCAAATACAACAACGCCCCGGAATTAACCGAGGCGCACGATGTTCACTGTATAGGAAAAAGCATACTTGGATGGCGCCACATGCGTCAAACAGTGAAACGCCAAAACCGGGAAATTAAATTTTTGGCTACCTGAAACCGTATACGGACATATACAAAATGCCGTCCACCCAGGATATTCCGCCGTTAACCAAAACAGTCGCTTTGCTGTGGTGACAGTTTAGCGTTCTTGCCACATGGCGGATATTACAGCCGGAATATAAATACTCGACCAGGGCAGTATGGGTTTCCTTGTCCCAGGTTTTCAGCTCAGACACAATGCTGTCTACGGTCAAGGCTTCGTCTTCCGTCACGCCCCAGTCGTCATGGGGTCTTGAGACGGCGAATAAGCTTTTAGACGGGTATCCTAAATAGGTGCCAGTGTCCTTTGACCACCTTGCCCAGCCGCAGAGCATGTCTAATGTTAAGTGGGATTTAATTTCCATCTCACTCCTCCACAATCTGCACTTTCACCATGTGAATAAGAAACTTTATATCTGACCTTAATGCAAGTTTATTGTTCGCATTTTCTCTATAGTCAAAATTAAAGCAATGGGATAATGTCTCAATTGTTCATATGAAAAAATGAGTTGACCATTGTTTGCCATGATCAACTCAATCTCATAAAACACTATTAAAGTGTATGGTTTACGCCTATCAATTACGTATAGTGGATTTCAATTTCTCAATCAATCCAATACAAACTTCTAGGGTCGAAATGTCGTACTCTGTATTTGCTTCTTTACGAAGTTTTTCTATATATGCATCAGTATCTTTAACTAGGCTATCGACACCAAAGCGAACAGCCTGAGTTGTACTTTCCCAGAACTTTCTAATCGGGTCTTCAAGCTTGGATTCAGTCCCCTCTTTAACCAGAGCATCACGAACTTTTTTACCCAAAGAGCTTTGCCAGTCTCGCCCAACAAGACGGTATATACCATAGCTCAGAATTCCCGCTAAGATCATACCAACCACAACTGGACCACCGATTGCTGCAACGAAAGATGTTGTCGACGTAACACTACCCGTTATGCCAAGCGACGTTAGCCAACCAGCCACATGACCAACTAGAATATACGCTCCTAAATTACTAGAAATATAAGTCGAAACATATAATGACATGGCACCGAGGCTAGTTAACCCAGTCATACCACCAATAAAGGCAGCTCTTGCATCAAATGATGATACGTTAATATTACTTAGACCTTCAATCGAATCGACATCCCCCAATCCTATTGCAGACATATTGGGTGCAGCTGATTGCCATTTCGTTATTAGAGAATCCAACTCTCTATTGAAGTTTTCCCCGCTTGATTTCAGTGTTTGCTCAACTTTAGTATTGAGCTTTTGACCAATTAGAGCCCCAATGTTGTTTGTTGCTTCTTTTTTGTCATCATAGTTGGTTCGAATCATCCCAGCCAAACCCTCAGCACTCATGTGAGAGTTGTAGTAATTCAAAACTCGTTCTACATCTTCGGACTTGCGAGATGAGCAAGATGAGATCAAATTGTCAAAACATTTTGTGATCTCTTTAGATTCTTCACGAAATTTTGCTTCTTGCTCATCTAACTCCTTTACACGGGCCTGAACTCCTTGCTTTTTAGACTCGAGTTCATTCTGTGCATTGGTGAAGACCTTGATAAGCTCATCATTTAAGCGTTGAACCGCATTTTCGACGAGTTTTTCATGGTTTTCATTCAGATGATCTGCCATCGATAGTATTTCATCGAACAATGCATTTTTGTACTCAAGTGTTTCTCTCCAGAAGGGGAATGTACGACATTCCAAGTCTGATGAGCTCGGTTTGATATTTACCTTTCCATCTTCAAACCAAGGCTGAAAAATAAATTCAGTCATCTGCTTGTTTAAGCGTTTATATGCATTTCGCGTTGCTCTATTGATATCGTCGGCAGTAATAGAGTTATGACAATGTGATGCAATAATAGCTATGTGTTCAAGTTTTGCATCTGGATTTACAGGCTCTCTGTAGCGAGCAATTTGTGTAAAGAATGCAAAATCCCTGGAGTCAAAAAAACCATTAAAACGAGATACAAACAACATACCATCTATGAGTTCGACACCCGTTAGCGCTTTTTCGGTATCACCAGTTTCTTCTTCGTTTAGATGTCCGGGAGTATCTAATAGCCAGATGTTTTTTAAGATTTCTGCGCTCGAAAATACAATTGCGATGTAAGCTTCTTCGTTAGTACCTTCTTCATAATCATGCACACCTAACTCGTCTAATAGCGAATAGTCCCCTTTTTGAATAAGGAACTGATTAACAAGTGAGGGATCATTAACCATGTGAGGCAAGAAACCTTTCTTGAAAACAGCAACAGAGCAACCTGACAAAGATGCAGGCTTGTCATCTTCATGCACGATCAAGCTCACAACGCTAGTAGCAGGCTGATATGATTCAGGCAAAAATCGAGAACCCAATATGGTATTCAGTATCGTGGTTTTTCCGACATCATAGTGACCGAATACACCGATTACAGGTTTACGATACAAACCTTTTAGAGTGTCTTTTGCCCCTTTTAACCGTTCATCAAGGTTCAATTCTTTAAGGTAAGGTTCATCACAGCTTTGAAGGATTCCTGATGCATCACGAACTCTACTTAGCGCACCTTCGATCAGTTCAGAAATTTGTTTTTTGCTTTGATTTGTAAGGCCAGTATCCATCGTTGTATCTCCTAACTGACTGGATAGCTCTTTCAACTTGGCGTAAAACTCCCCTTCTTCACGTCCTAACGCGGTCATATACGCCGCAATGTTAATAGCAGTAGCACTTAAAGGATCTTTTTCTAGTCGTGAAACTGTTCGCTGATCTAGGTGGCATTCATGCCCAATGAAGTTTGACCTTTGGGCAACATCTTGTTGGGACAGTTGCGCGACCTCTCGTAGTGACAGGAGGTATTTCGACATCTGCTCTTTCAGGGATTTGTCCATTGTTCTCACCTAGTCGCTTTCTATATGCATAATATTGCATTGATTTTCATTGCATGCAAGTCATTCAGACACATTTGTCTAATCTGAGTTCACATATGTGATATTGGCTAGACAATATTATCTGAGTCATTGTTTTTTTATTTTTGTATGATAAATATAACTTCGATATTTCAGTTGGTTAATCTAAGGTGGGTTTTGGTATGGAACAAGATTTGTGCGCTACTGAATCAAGTGATTCAAAAGTCAAAGCAGAAAATCAGATAAGCAGCCTGCTACAAGGTTTTCAACCCAAAGGCAATCAAAGCGAAGTTGAAACCTTCCTACGCGAAATGACCGAGGCGTGGTCAGAACAGTTAAATACACATCAGGTGGAACAAGAAACCGCCACCCTAGATAACTGTCTTGACATCATTCAGTCAGCGATGAATGCGATAATGAACAATAAAAAAGATGTGCCTACACCAAAGACTGTCGACACTATCTCAATTGGTGAGTTTATCGCCGAGTACTGTGTAAGCCGTGTCACCCCTGCTTACTATTTCTATCTAGATGTTGAATCGTCACTTTTGGACGACTGTGGCTACGCAGTTACAGAAAGAGATTTAGTTCTACACAAGAAGAAGGGGGTGAAAAAATTTGAGAATGCAGCTAAAACATATGCTTATGACCCGCGTCACGATAATCATGATTTCACAGGCATGCATGATGTACTCACATTGATAGACACCACTGTATGGGGCTCAGGAAAAACAGGGTTCTGTTTCACTCATAATTATGTTGTTTTTAAGGATATCGGGTATTGCCACGAACTCTATTATTACAACAACATTGAAAAACTTGGCGTAGAGGATGAGGAGTTTTACATAAGTGGCAAGTCCACCCAGGGTAGTACGCTTGACTACCTGAAGTATAATTCTCACAAAGCCACACCTGCACTAAAGACCATGTGTCAGTGTGTCACAGATTACATTTCACAACCTTCATATCAGATTTTGAGTTTCTTAAAGAAAAAGGTTGGCGAAAAAAATTAGGTTTGACCTGATTTGAGTACTGATGCGCATTACTTGGAGGCTCTTAAAAGAGCCTCTTAACATAGATATTCTCGCCATGATTGAAATGAGAAAATCAGAAACACCCTAGTAATCTCACTACGTGATTCCGACTTGAAAGAATTGGCAAACCGTAGGCCAACCTTCCTTTAATTGCAGCCAATGACACCAATTTACCGCAAAAGTGTTCGCTTCGAGAACTACGTTGATCCATAACGAACGCGGCTGAGTTACCGTGAATGTCGTAAACGACTTTATAAAATCCCGAAGGAATAACGTGTTCCTCATCCGCCTTCGGCAGACTGCCTATGTTGCCCTCATACAATGTACCTGTAACCACATACAGCGGCTCGCCGTAAACAACGGCTTTCCTGACAGCTTGTTCAAGATCTTCCCACGGTCCTTGGTTTAAATCTGATTTTTGCGGAGCGATATTGCTAATGTAGTTTGTTTCGTACCAATATTGATTCCCTGCAAACGCGGCTAAAGGGGCAAGATGACCTTTGTTCATCTTCAGCTCTTTGAATGCATCTCCATAGTCCCGATACTCCAAGACATCCTCACTGGCTATTATTGGATTGTTGCTCCAGTTTCTGCCCGGGCCAGGACCAAAGTTGGTCACGTTAACTTCATATGCTACCCAATCTGCAAATTTCGTTTTTGGGTTCATTGACAGCGCGTATATGTGGGTAAAGACCACATCATTCCCTGCTGCGGCCTCTGGGCAACCAAGTGGACAATGAACGGAGAGAACCTCAGCCTTTACCCATAAACTCAATGCGAGACTAGCCCAAAATATAAGCACTCTTTTGCCCACAATTTATTCCTTGTTTAGTAATGGAACATTAATTCCCTGAGATGTGCAGCTTCCCCTCATACTCCATTGATAACAGGGCACCAGCAGACTCTACATTTGGGCTCAACCATGATGTGAGATGATCTTGTTTAATGAGTAACGGCATACGGTGATGGTAGTACTCACACTGTCCATTAGGCTTTGTAGTAAGAGTAACTAAGTAGCGCCCTTCTAAAAAGATACCTGCCATCCATACAACTCCGTTGTCTGGGTCAGAAAAAAGGTATTTTTGCTTCTTGCCGGTATCATCCGCTTTCCATTCATACCATCCCGTACAGGGCACAATACAACGATGATGATAAAAGGCATTTTTGAAGGTAGGTTTAACTGAAACAGTTTCTGCCTGGGCATTAATCAGAGGCTTCTTTGCCCAGTGAGGTTTGTAACCCCAATTTAAAGCTAGCTGTTCTGGCTGATTTGCTGAACAGCGAATTACGTCAATGGGGTCGGTTGGTCTGAGATCAGTATTCGTTTTGGTATGAAATGGGATACCCAACGCATCTGTAATGAACTGAGCTAATGGATCATCAGATACATTTATCCTGCCACACATGGTTTTACATACCTGTCAAAGTCCCTAGTACTCCTATCCTATATTCAATAAACTAGAACACAACATCACCATCTTCTCCTCATCCGACAGCAACACAACCTCACCACATTCGCAGTAGCAAAGCCCGGTAAACGTATCGAACAGGAACGCTTCATCCTGGTGGCATTTGGGACAGTATATATCTGGCAGCATAAGCAAAGGTGTCATTGTTGTTTTGGTTCATTAAAACTGGGGATGGATTGGATTTGAACCTTGAAGGATGGGTGTTGGGAGTCATTCTGCCTTATGTGGAGTAACAGCCCCAAGATGTGACCACTTTATTAGACCAATATCGCATTATGAATGTTTCGGGTCGCATTCATTTTCCGAGCATATGTCTCAATTTTACTGATAACTCGATTAATATTCCAATTGATTAATGAGCAATCACTCACCTCACATTTCTAGACATTTCGCTGTTAAGCCGCTTCTCGCCTGCTTAAAATACACACCATGTGTCATATGACCACCACACTACTGTTGACTCTGGCTTTTGGGGCCATGACCCAAGGGCGGTAGCGTGGTTAAAACACTTGGTTATACGTACAGGAAAACCATTTAGTAGATTTTTGGAAGACTATCAGGCACCCGCCCGAAAACATGACTAAGACAATATTGAATATGTGGTTATCCCACTGAAATAAATAGATAAATTTGATTTTCGAGTTACATTGTAACGGAACTATACGGCAAATATCTGGTAGAAAAACGTGCGCGATTCCTTCTATTAAATTGTTATGTGTTTCATCAAATTTGGAGTAAACCTTGATTAATGTAGTACTTGGTATTCTATTTGGATTTACAGCTACTATTTGGTATGTAGCCTTAGACTTAAATTGGGACTTTAATCATTCGCTTTCAGTAAATATTGTCATTGCGATGGCAACTATTGTTGCAACAGTAATCCACTTTGACTCTCAAAAGAAACTTAGAAAAGATAGAATTTGGGATACGAATAAAACAGTTTTACTTGAGTTAGCACATGCTCTATCTGATGTGATTAAGGCTACTGAAGATGAGATCCACAATATACATTGTCAACTTGATGGTGATGAACAGATCGAGGTTAAGCCATATGTGTTTAAAAATATCAATGACAAAATCGATTATGCGCTATCAGTATATCGCCCCCTAATGGATTCAAACCTCATTGATGCTATTCAACAGCATAATGAGCAGGATAAAGAAATTACTCGCCAAGTTAATTTTGAAGATCTAGAACATTTGGATGCTTATGAAACAATGCTGTCTGAGCATAAAAAGCTCTACAACGAACTGCTAAAGTTTATGGGTGAAATCAGTGGTATAAAAAACACATAACACATATGAACCCTTCTCCGGTCAATAAGCAATAGCATTCTTTTAGCTGCATCAACAGCCAATACTCTCAATCAACAAAGTGCTAAAAAATCGGGGAGCTTCCTTCTATTAAATTGTTATAAGTTTCGGAGAAAACATGCCTAAATATTTGGTTTCTAACATTGAAAATCGACGCCATATAAAGATATATGGTACGGGTGCTTTCTTTGACTTACAGAGCTCTCAGCATGGGTGGGACAAATTTAGTCAAATTCAAGTTGGTGATAGCGTTTATGTTATAAACAAAAATAGAAACGTAGCAGTGGAGTACGAAGTAACAGAAATTAAAGACAATCTATTACTAGAAGTAGACCCAGTTTGGGGACACAAAGTTATCGCAATGGAAGGTGGTAATACACGCGTGCTGTTTGGTAAACCTTTAAAGCGAGTCGATCAAGAATATTCTGCTTTTGTTAAACAGAACCAAATTTTAAGTAGCAAAATTAACCAACAAACAGGTTTGATGCTTCAGGGTTTCAACTGCGCAGACTTTGAGTAAACGTATAACACATATACTCACTATCCGCTCAATGTTGGCTGTGTCAGTAGCCATAGTTTTTAAGCATCAAAACCGTTGAAACAAATCCTCATGAGAAGGAATCCCTGTCATTCGTTGTGAAGCTAGAGGAAATTTGTAATTGAGAGAGCTAGACAATCACGTTGAGGAGCTGTTACGTCGAGTTAAGATGACAACATCTTCACGCTACGGAGCAAGTTTAAGGCTTAGGTTTCACCATCGCCTATCTCAATGGACTGTGGCATTTATTTCGATTGCTTTATTGATTATACCTATGGCGCAAGCTTGGGGTTTGTCTATTGGGATCGATAATCAGCAACTAAATTTCATTCAGTCTATTTTAGCTGTCTTAGTTCTTGTTTATTCGCTGTTGTTGGGGCAGGAGAATTTTATCTCTCGATCGGAAGCAATGCAGAGAAATGGTATAGAACTTGGGAAGTTTGCTCGTAAACTAAAACCTTACATTCAGTCTTGTTCTGATCAAAAATATACTGAGCTGAATGAAGAGTATTACGCTATTTTAGAGAAATATGATAACCATGAGATTGTAGACTATTATGCAACGAAGCTAGAAACTAAACCTAAAAAATTAGCTGACCACTTAGGTTATTCGTGGTTTTTCTTAAAATTCTGTATGCACCAAATTAAAGGGTTAATGTTGTATTTTCCAGCATGGGTCTTTGTTGGTTATGTGCTTTATATCGTGTTCAAATCACTTAACCCCGCTTCATAAGACACATGAGCCCTTCTCTGATCAATAGAAAATAGCACTCATGTGGCTGCATCAGCAGCCAAAGCTCTTTCCCAACCTCCGGTTCCAGGTTATATACAATCCCTGTAGATAAAACCGTTCCCTTTCCCCTGGCATCCAATCAAACGGTACCCGCCCATCAATCACATCATGGCAGGCGCTACAGCAGTCCACTGCAAACCAATCGTCTGACTTGTAAGCCATGCCATGTATCGGACTGGGTAGGTGCGCCAGCAATTGTGGTTACACACACCCGGTATCTGCAACGAGCAGGGTTGCCCTTTGGCTGCTTCACGCCATTGGGAAGACCTGAACGCCTTTTGCTTTGATGTGCTCATGCGAACCCCAACTGCTTACTTCCCATATCCTGAGGTAGTCTAAACTGGAGTTTTTGTCCCCTAATTGCAGGGGAACCCAGTGAAAAAATCACTCACAACAAATTGAGGACTTCACACATTCCTTTTCAGAAGCCTCCATCAACACCACCCTCCCCTCATCCGACAGCAACACAACCTCACCACATTCGCAGTAGCAAAGCCCGGTGAACGTCTCGAACAGGAACTCTTCATCCTGGTGGCATTTGGGGCAGTAGATATCTGGCAGCATAAGCAAAGGTGTCATTGTTGTTTTGGTTCATTAGAACTGGGGATGGATTGGATTTGAACCTTGAAGGATGGGTGTTGGGAGTCATTCTGCCTTATGTGGAGAAACAACCCCGAGAGGTGACCACTTAATTAGACCTATATCGCATTATGAATATCATAAGCTGCATTCATTATCCGGGTGGATATCTCCATTTTACTAATAGTTATGTCAATGTTCCAATTGTTTATTGACTAATCACTCACCTCACATTTCTAGACATCTCGCTTCAAAGCAGCAGTCCCTCTCCCTACAATATGCACTATGCATCATAAGGACATCACACCGTGCTGACTCTGGCTTTGGGGCCATGACCCAAGGGCGGTAGCGTGGTAGAAATGAGTGGTTATACGTACAGGAAATCCGTTTAGCAAAATTTCGGCAGACTATCAGACACCTGCCCGAATACATGACTAAGACAATTTTGAGTGTGTGGATATACCACTGAAATAACGAAATAAAACCGAACATGTCGTTACATTGTAACGGAACTAAACGGCAGAATTCCGGTAGAAAAACGTGCGCGGCGCCTTCTATCAAATTGTTAGCTTACCAGTTCAACTTGTTGACTATATTCGAGTTTTATATAGAATTATGCCCTAGTGGATTTAGGCAGAGGTTTGGAGTTCAATTCTCCACTTCAGCACCCTGGACATAATAACCGGACTCACTTTTGTAATTATCACACTAAATTACATCAACAATTTGTTAGTTTCACATCCGACAAATAAACGAGGAGGTTTTATGGAAAGATTCGTTCAAAACGTAAAGTATTTCGCTTCAGCAGTAGTAAATGGGGTGAGTGCGGTTTGTTCTGGTGTTGTCGCAACTGGTGTAACTTCAGGGTTGAACCTAGAGAGTGTAAGCTCTCTGGGCTTCTTCCTAAGTCCACTCATTCCTACCAAGTTCGTCACCAGCCATTAACCCCGTAAGCTAACAAACAATTTAAGAGTGATTCAGCACGCGTGGCATTTTTGCCATGCGTTGGTTTTTGGTGTTGAAGTGCCATGCAGCAGCTTAGCCATTGCGTGCTTCACACCTTAATTGGGCGTTAGGCATAAGGAGAAAATAGTGAATATTCAAGAACTAATTGATAGGGCAAATAGCCTCGAACATCAACTTTATATCAAGTACTCGCTAGTTACTCATCCTCAAGTAAGTGACATTCAGAATTGGGTTAAACGTACTGAAGCCTACATGTCTGATGGTGAGTCATTGGAAGCAGCATCTTGTAAAGCTGCTTTGGAGGCTTTTGAAGTTGACCCTCGTATTATCCGTAAGTCTCAAACAGATACAATTGAAGCACTATTAGCTATGGCAAAAGCAAAAGTGGATGAAGAGACAAAAAACGATGGATGATACTACTCTAAAGATAATTGTACCGATCATCACATTCATTTTGGGCTTTGCCGCCTCCCGGTTGACTATGTCCAAAAAAGAGCATTTTGATAAACAAACAAAGACATTAGAAATTTCAAATCAACTGGACTCTGATATTACTGCCGCATTTCAGGAGTACCAAAAAGCACTGGGTAAATTCATTGATGCCGAGAGGCGGACATTAAGTGAGTTTCTTGAAGTAGAAAGCGCTGGTGTGACTTACTTCCAAGCTCTTAATAATGCAGCTTCTGCTGTTCTATCGGGCATTCTTTCACATGAGTCTTTTAAGCATACTCACTTGCCTAAGGTGATAGATGGGTACTACCGAGCAATTCCTAAACATTATGAAACTCTAAATCACATAGCCGATCAGTGTGGTTTGGAGTATTCAGGAAAGTTTAAACTAGAGAACTATCAGACAATACATAATGCGTTGGAAAAATATGCCTAACACATATGAGCCCTTCTCCGGTCAATAAGCAATAGTATTCTTTGGGTTGCGTAAAAAGCTAATGCTTTCGAACAACAAAGCTTTCACCTTCCTGCTGTCACCGTCACTACATGGTCATTCGTTAGGCGACCTTTTAGATAATTAAGGAGTAATAATGAAATATAGATTAGGTTTGAGAGAGATTACTGAAGCTGATGTAAATGCAGAGTGTCCATTTATGCCAGAACCAGAAGATTACCAAATGCATGTGGCGGCTTTCGCTGATGACTTTAATCTGTTCGAAATTGTTGAAAGCGTAGTCGTGGAAAATAATAGTTTGATCATCAACTTAACTGAGGGGGTTGATATTGAACAACTACGACAAGCAGGTATTTCAATACATCAAAACTACTGGGACAAGTTACGAACAACAGGTTTTGAAATGATCGCCTAACACATATGGGCCCTTCTCCAGGCATCCATTCAAAAGACACCCATCCGATAACATGACTAAAACAATCTTGAGTACGTGGATATACCACTGATATAACAAGATAAAACCGAACATATCATTACAATGCGACGGAACTAAACGGCAGAATTCCGGTAGAAAAGCGTGCGCGGCGCCTTCTATTAAATTGTTATGTGCTTCAGCACCATTATTAATCAAATGAGGATATATGAACGGAATTGAAAAAATTGAGTTTCTTGAAAAGCTCGGTGTTGAACTGCAATCACGAATGACATTTGATGAAATTGATATGTATTTTTCAGGGCATAAAATCGACCTAAAAAATATGAACCCAAACACTAACAGTAAGCGAGTCTACGCCAAAGATGTACTTGCAAAAGTTGATGAAGATGTGTTGTTTAAAATCGCAAGTGAGTTGGGTGTTGATTCCCCCTCTTCGACTAAGAGTGTGGAAAATGCGACATTCTGGAAAGCTGGTCACTTTCGTCTATTTTTAAGCCATTTAGCAACATTCAAAGTCCAAACATCTCGCCTTCAATCTGCTTTACGACGTTATGCAATTTCAAGTTTTGTGGCGCATGAAGACATCGAGCCGACAAAAGAATGGCAAAGTGAAATTGAGGCTGGCTTGCACACAATGGATGCTCTAGCTGCAATTTTGATGGATGGTTTTAAGGAAAGTAACTGGTGCGATCAAGAAGTTGGGGTAGCAGTTGGGCGTGATGTTTTGATTATCCCTGTACGTAAAGGACTAGACCCATATGGTTTCATTGGGAAATATCAGGGTATTCAAGCCGCTAATAAAAGCGTTGCTGAAGTGGCTGACGCAATTTTCAGAACATTAGTAAAATCACCGAAAACCAATGCCAAAATTCTTTCAGCTCTATCAAGTGCAATAAGCCAAGCAACGGATGTTGAAGATGCATTGGACAAAGTCAGAATCATGAAGTCTATCGATAGTATTCCGACTGAGATTTTAGAAAATCTAAAGCAGCAAGTGTCAGAAAATAAAATTTTAGTCGAATCAATTGACTTTATTAACTCGCTTAATAGCATGCTATTTAAATTCAATGTTCAAAAAATTATTCTATTTTCTCAACCTAAGCAAGAAGAATTGGATGATATTCCGTTTTAGAACAGCACATAACAAACGCTTTAAGACGGATTCGCAACGCGTGGCATTTGTGGTTTGCAGCAAATTTAGTGATTTAGGTGGTTTGCAGAAACATCACATTGCGTTGCTCACCGCTTAAGCGAGCGTTATAGCTAAGAATTAATTATGGAGATAAATTGAAAATTTCTAAATATCTAAACAAGAACAACATCATCTGGTGTTGCCTGCTAGTGCTTGTTTACTTGGTTACACATGGTTTTGCTAATTTCGGAACGATTCATTACACGGACAACTTGCTGCCTGAGTTTACCGGCGTGTTTTTTGAGCTGTTTGTAGTATTACTTGTGTTCAACAAGTGGCAAGAGCATGAAGACTCAAAACAAAAGATTGCTAAAGAAAAGCGTCTGAGAGAGTTTCTAGTTTTCATTATAAATGAGTTCGCCAGTTTTAAATCGATGCCAAAAGAGTTCAGTTTCTATGGTTTAGAACACACCCAAAATCAAACCGTGCTCAATAGATTAAAAAACGAATTTTCAAATAGTCAAAGCACACCAAGTGATTTTCGTCATAGTTTCATACAACATTGTAAAATCGACATTGATGCATTAACTGCACTTTTACCTGTAGCTGCTGTTTTATCTGAAGAGCATTTTAAATCATGGGCACGTATAGTTTTCTACATCAAAAAGTCCGCCATGCTCGATATTCGTCATCCTGAAGATTTTGAAATTTTTGATGAGCATATTGTAAAACTGCTAGATTATATCAGGCGCTTCGATAAGGCATCGTTTGACAACAAAATATATCATGGTGCAATTTAGCCATAACACATATGAGCCCTTCTCCAGTAAATAGGCAATAGCGTTCTTTTGGCTGCGTCAGCAGCCAATGCTCTCTCCTAGCCTCCGGTTCCAGGTCAGATATAATCCCTGTAGGTAAAACCTCTCCCTTTCCCCTGGCATCCAATCAAATGGCACCCGCCCATCAATCACATCATGGCAGGCACTACAGCAGTCCACGGCAAACCAGTCGTCTGACTTGTAAGCCATGCCATGCATTGGGCTGGGTAGGTGCGCCAGCACCGTAGTCTCCGGGTCGTGGTTACACACTCCCGGTATCTGCAACGAACAGGGTTGCCCTTTGGCAGCTTCACGCCATTGGGCAGACCTGAACGCCGTTTGCTTTGGAATACTCATGCGAACCCCAGCAATTGGTTAACCGCCGCATCCACCTCCGACTCATGCCGGAAGTTGCGGTACAGAATATGGTTCCAGATAACCGTGAAAGCCGCCTGATACAGCTCCCGAAACTCACTGTCATCCATACTGGCAAAGGCAATGCTCTTGGCCTCCTTGCGGATAATGCCGTTTGGCAGCACCGTCACATCAAAAAATCCCGCCTCAATCGCCACCCACCTCCGGTAAGCCTCGAAAGACTTCTCTGCTGTGATGTGGGCGCGCCGCAGTGCCACCGCATCCATGTAGTGGTTAGCCAGCGACTCAAACACATCGAACTTCCCACCCTGCTCCCCCAGGTAATGTGCGAACCCTTCCAGCAGCTTGCGCTCTGTTGGTGACAGCGTCCCACCTGTCGGTTCCCAATAATCAAAACCAAGGTTTAACAGGGCAAAGAATTTGCGGTGGAAAAACGGGTTCCGCACTTCCTTTGGCTTGGGGAATTCCAGCACTGCCCCTACCCTTTTGGAATTAAGGAAAGCTTCTTCGTTCTCAGACATTGGGGCCAGAACAAGGCCCCTCGCTTTCACGAATGACAGGTTACCGTTCGTTGTCATCCTGCCCTCCCCGTATAGCAATCGCCCCAAACCAAACCGTCCAGCTAACCAAGCAGGCTATCGCGTCCCACTCCAATAGTTCCATCATGCGGCCTCCCTGGATTTCTTCGTGCTGGCCTTTTGGTACTTCTTACGCTCCAGACACATCATCACAATCTCATCCGGTGGCCTGAATGAATGCCGCCACATCTTCAACCCGTTTATCCGGCAGTACGCCAGAACGTCTTCAAGGAAAAAGTCGGGTATCCCAGTCTTGTACCAGCGCAGCCTGATGGTTTCTTCTTCCAGCCCAAAGGTGTCGCTGAGCTTTCGGATAATCATCTGCTCCCGCAAAGGCGTGTAGCTCCGGTAGTTGACGATCACCACCTGCCGGACAAATGCCCTCGCTGCCTGAGTCTCCAGCTCCTTCCGCATCGCCAGGTATTCAAGATCATCCTTCGATAAGTCAGATTTAAACATGCTCTCCCCCTTCTTTCGGTTGGAGTAATGCGGGTCCCATGGACAAGGAAGGTTTCCTGCCATTGGCGAAGGTCACCCGGCACTTTTTCTTGTCACCAAACGGAATGGGCGGGTCTACGTCCTTCCCACCAGCAGAATTTGTCGTCTCGGACAGACCAATCAGTTTTTGCGGGTAAGAGCTTGGCGGGTTGAACAGGTATGCCCGGTACCGGTTCTGGAATTCGTTTCCCCTGAAGGGCATTTCAGGCTCTTCGGTCTGGCAGAGCTTTGACCAGCCACCCATGTCAGTGACCACGGCATGGATTAACGGGTCTGGAAACACCACGGAGTTGTAACCTCCCACTGTGCCTATCGCGGTTTGAACATCCGCCCAGGCAATCAATGCCCTGTCTTTGCTGGTACCACCCAGCAGCTTAATGATGTCCGCTGGCTTTGGGGCGTACTGCCCTTCATCCGGGTTCTGAACATGCTTGTCCAACGCCTCGTCCACCGAGGTAAAGTCAAAGTGCTTCAGCGCCCGCCACCATGTACCAATCACCCCTTTCGAAATGCTGCGCTGGTAGATCGCCAGCACTTCGGTTAATCGTGTCGCAAACTGGTCCGCATCGGATTCACGCATATCCCTGCCCTCATGATGCCTGGTCGTAAACGTTGCCGAACTTTTCCTGGAGCCATTCCGAAACCACCTGGGCGTTACGCGCTTCCAGTGCTTCCTGACGGTTCATCGCAGGCTGCGACGAAGATGCAAAACGCTCAGACCTGGATAGCCAATTGCTGACAAAGCGCCTCATGCCTCTCAGGGTTTTCCGTCTCGGCGGGTTGGCATTGAGCCATTGGGCTGCTTTGGCAAGCTCTGCCCTGACATTCACCTGGGGGAAAGCGTTGGTCAGCTCTGAAAGGTAGTCATCGGTAACGGGGAAGTACTCCCCGCTTTTTGACAGCAGGTGGAAAGCGGCGGGGTCATCGGCGCTTTGCGCGCACGTTTTATTGGTCCTGTTCAGTGTTTGTTTATATTCAGTATTTAGTAGTGTCGGCTCAGCCTGATTAGGCTTAGCCTCATCAGGGTCAGCCGTATCAGGCATTCCCTCATCGGGGTTTTCCTTATCAGGCTTATCCGGATGAGGCTCATCATGCACCGTGTAAGTCACCTTGCCACTGGCATGCTTTTGAACATGAACAAACCCGGCATGTTTGAGCTCCTTCAGGATGTTGTAGAGCCCTTCCCGTCCGGTTTTCTTGGATGTCCCTTCCGTGACCTTCACCAGGTGGTCCACACTCACCGTCCAGTCATCAGGTTTCGACAGGAGATACGACAGCAAGCCCATAGACTGGAAAGAAAGCTGGTTATCAGCAAAAACGGCGTTACTGATTATGCTGAAATGATTGGGGCGTTTGACTCGGATGATACTCATACCTCACCTCCCATACTTCTCGTCAATCAGACGAAGCGCGCTAAGGTTCGTGGCAATGGATTCACGCAGTTCCTGAATCGCTTCCCGGACCTTTTCATGGTTGGGGTTCTCCCCCAGTTGAAGCAGTGCGATTTGAGCCTCTGAACCTTCTTTGATCATCGACTCCGTCATCTTCGACGGATCCAGTCGGCAGAATTCAGTGGCGATAGCTTCAGCACCAAAGAACATCCCGCAGTCGCCATAGACTTCGTTAAGGTAGGAAGCCCGAATATCAGGTGGCATGGCAGCAACGATTGCCTGCTCGACAAAGAAAAGGCGGCTTGGACTTCGCTTGGATCCGTTGTCCATAAAGCCCAGCCAACGAAAGATCTTTTGACGATTTGTAGCGACATCAGTGAAGACATCACCGGTATCCATGAAAAAGATGTCTTCAACCTGAAGTGCTTTATCCAGATCTAACGCCCTGAAACTCTCAACAATCTCCTGAGCGACGACAGACTGGCTCATTCCGTTACGCTGTAGCCACTTTGAAATGTACTTGTGAAGTGTCATCAGGCGGTGTTTTTGAGGGGTCATTGGCACTGCTCCTGTCTGAGTTTATGCTGCGTACTAAGCTCAATTTCTTCTAACCAAGGGTCTAAGAACTTCAGCTTTCCTTTCGTCATCCGTTCAATTCGATATGCGGTCAAAGGAGGTACATCATCAGGCCAGTTAGAAATGGTTGATCGATGAATTCTTAGGGCTCGAGCTGCTTTTGATTGACTACCGTAGTAGTCGATCACGTCCTTCTTTTTCATGAACACCTCCCGTTGCCACGATTAAACAAAATTTAATCTATTAAACATTCTATGTCTAGGCGGTTAAACAAAATAATGTTTAACATGTAAAACATGGAGACTTCAGAACTGATTAACCAGTACATGGTTAAGCTCGGCTTAAAGCCAGCAGACATTGTTAAGAGAGTGGGTGTATCCAGAGGGACGGTTTCTCTTTGGAGAAATGGTCTGTCTAGACCAAAAGGTAGAAATCTCTTTAAGCTTGCAGAAGTACTTGGCCTCGATGCCAAGGATCTTGATGAAGGTATTGAGACACCGACTAAACGCCCTATTGTCGAGAATGCGTCTATCGTTGGTCGAATAGAGGCTTGGGATAGTTCATCAGAGCCGGATGAAGATGATGTCGATCTTCCTTTTTTGGCAGATGTGGAATTAGCTGCCGGGGACGGTACTTTCGATCCGCTAGAACATACCACCTATAAACTGAAGTTCGCTAAATCGACACTGAAACGTGTTGGTGTTCCTATTACCGCAGCAGTTTGTGTAAAAGTCTCAGGAACCAGTATGGAGCCTGTCCTACCCGACGGTTCAGTGATTGGTGTAAATACGTCTGCTGCCGATATTGTGGACGGTAAAATGTATGCCATAAATCACGATGGCCTCCTACGGGTAAAACTTATCTACCGTCTGCCTGGGGGTGGTATCCGATTACGCAGCTACAATACTCAAGAGTATCCAGACGAATCCTATTCATTAGAGGAAAGCCAGCGGATCCGGATTATTGGGAAGGTTTTCTGGTCTTCTGTATTGTACTAACTTTCTGAACTATCAATAATTCTTCAAACCCGCTCACTGCGGGTTTTTTGTTATCCTCTGAAAATATGTTTAATCAATTAAACATTTTGTTTGACCGAAATGTTTAATGCGTTAAACTAAAATCCAATTGATATGAGTCTTAACGTTTAATTCATCAAACTGAATACATGTCGGAGAAGTGTTCGTACTCCACGCTTGCGAAGAGGAACAGCACCATGTCTTATCAATCAAACCAACCATGCGCCACCGTTATTGCCATGAACAATCACGACCGCCAGGTCTGCGCACAGGAATCGTGGGACAACCTGCTCGATGCCTACATGGAACGGTGTGGCGATGACATCCGGTTCGGCAATGAGGTCTGTGGCCTGAACTACGAAGATGACTTCATTGACTACCTGATCAACGACTTCCAAAACGGGAACATGACAGCGGTAGTCGCTATCCTTCGCGCCCTGCACAATTCAGACCTTAAACACCGCCAGTCCGACTACATCCAGAACGCCATGTTTTCACAAATCCTCATTGAGGAAGCGTTCAATGACTTCATCCAGTCCCACCGCAGCAAATTCGAAATAGGGCTGACCAAACAGCTTGAAGAAGAAAACATTGAAGCCGCTTTCGACGCTGGCTGGATGTAAGGCTCAGTTATGTGTCTCCAAGAAAAACTCTCCGCCATGTTCCCGCCCGAAGATATTGAGTGGCGGGTACAACAGGCAGGCATATCGGGTGAAAACCCCTGGGTAATGGCAGTGCCTTACATCACTGCCCGGGCTGTCCAACAGCGGTTGGATGATGCCGTTGGTGTCTTTGGCTGGGAAGTCGAGTACAGGGACATTCGCTCAGGCAATGAAATCATCGGCGTGGAGTGTGGCATCACCCTGTACCTGGAAGGCAGGAGCTTTACCAAATGGGATGCGGCTGAGTTTGGTACCCGCCGCAACATCGATGCGGTAAAGACTGCCCGCTCTACCTCCATGAAACGCGCCGCTGTCCAGTGGGGTATTGGGCGCTACCTCTACCAGATGGAAACCACCTTTGCGGAATCTCGCAAAGCAAACGGATACAAGGATAAGCGTTATGGCAACATCCATGTCCACCGTGAAAAAGGCAAGCCAGACAGGTATATCGACTGGCGCGAGCCGACACTGCCCGCATGGGCAATCCCGCAGCGTGACTACGAAGAATTTCTGTCCGCCATGCTTGGTGCCAACACAATGGATGAACTTTCCAGGGCGTTCTCTGAAGCGACCAAGGCAGCCAAGGCGTCAGGCGACCGGGAGCTGTTGCAGAAAGTCATCAAGACCAAGGACGAGAAGAAACAACAGCTCATCGATTACGCTGCTGAACATGAGCAAACCGTTCTTTCTGACATAGAAGCCAAGCTACAGGAATCAATCGCCGTCCTGCCAGAGATGCCAAGCAAGGCAACGTTGGATAACGCTTACCGCCTGGCTGTCGACCTGGCGACCGAAAAAGCCGAGGAATTCGGTGTTTCCCCGGCAAGCCTGATTCAACACATTGGCGACGTTTACCGGGATGCCAAAAGCAAACTCGAGGGAACCGACCATGAAACAGCTCACCACACTTAACCAGCTCCGCACCTTAGAGAAAGAAGAAGCCATTGAGCTCCTGACCGACATCAGCAGTATCCGCCCTCTTCTGGATGCCATCCGTACAGAAGCTTCCAGTGAAGTGCCGGACGTGGAGACTCGTAAGGGACGTGAACGAATTGGCGCGCTGGCGCTCAAGGTCAGCAAAAGCAAAACCACTCTGGTTGATTCCATCAATGGGCTGATTGCCTCCAAGGAGGACCAAATCAAACGGGTTAAAGCCACCCGCAAGCAGGTGGAAGATGAGCTGAACAGCTTGCGGCGTGAAGTGTTAAAGCCCAGAACGGAATGGGAAGCGGAGCAAGCCAGGCAGGAAGCTGAAGCCAGGGACGCTATCCTGGCCCGGATTGAAAACATCCGTCAGGTTGCCCAGCTAAAAGGAACAGAAACCAAGGATGAACTGACCGAACTGTCAAACGCCATCAATGACATGCCTGTTGATGCCGAGCAGTTTGGCGAGATGATTTCAGACGCACTCACTGCCAAACAAGACGCGCTCCAGGCAGTAAACGATGCCCTGATTGAAAGGGTGAAACAGGATGCCATGGCTGAGCAGGTCCGCCTTGCCCGGATAACTCTGGATATCAGCAGTATCAGCTCCCTGCCCTCCCAGTACCTGGACAGCACGAAAGATGAAGTGTTGATGGCAATAATCCAGTTGGAGAAAACCGACATCACAGAGGCGGAATTCGGTGACAAAGTGGAAGAAGCGATATCAGCCAAGAATGCCGCCCTTCGTCAGCTAAAGTTGATAGAGCAGCATGCTGAAGATGCCCCGCCAGAAGAAGACACCGTCATGGTGGAGATCGAGCAGCACACCCTTACCCAACTTCAATACCGCAGCTATGCGCTCAGCCTGCTGGAAGATGATGACCCGGATATCTGGGACATGATTGAAAAGCTCGAGCTTGAATCAGAGCCGTTTGTTGAACCACTGCTGAGCTGAATCCGACGTAACTCAATCAAGTTACTTCGGCTGATGTAACTTTGTTTCAAAGCACCCAGGGAGGTACACAGCATGGACATGAACCTTTGCCGCCCACTCACCGCGGAAGAACTTTACCTGGTGACAGGGTACAAGAGCTCCAAAGAACAACTTCGCCTTCTCAGGAGTGCGGGAATATTTGTCATTTACCGAAAAGCGACCAATTCTGTATTTACGAATTGGTGGCATATCATGCATCCCAACATTGCCAATCAGCGCATCGTTGAGGAAAAACCGGATGCCCCAATCCCTAATTTTGAGGCAATCATGTAATGGCAGGTAGGAAGCGCAGTAAAGAACACGAATGGATGCCTTCTCGAGTTTACCAAGGACGAAGTGCCTATGAATGGCGTCCTTCTTCAGGCGGTGTCATTCGTCTTTGTGGGCTCGAAGCTGGGCACGAAGAAGTATGGAATGCTTACAAACAAAAATTACTGGAGTTTGAAAAGAATCTTTACATTGAAGCGTTGATTGAGAAATTTTTCATGAGTACCGACTTCGAAGATCTGGCTCCAGCCACACAAGTAGACTACCGAAAATACTCAAAGAAAATCATCCCTGTCTTCGGAAGGATGGCTCCGGATAGCGTCGAGCCACAACATATCCGTCGCTACATGGATATCAGGGGCAGGCACTCAAAAGTCCAGGCTAACAGGGAGAAAGCTTTTTTTTCACGTATGTTCAGGTGGGCTTACGAAAGAGGGTATGCAAAACGAAACCCTTGCCAGGGAGTCAGGCAGTTCAAGGAAGTTGCCAGGGACCGGTATGTTACTGATGCCGAGTACGAAGCTGTCTACCAGCACGCCTGCCCTGTCGTTCGTGCCGCCATGGAAATCAGTTACCTTTGCGCTGCGCGTCAGGGAGATGTCCTCGCGCTTAAAAAGTCCCAACTGCTGGAAGAAGGTATTTTCATACAGCAGGGCAAGACCGGGAAAAAACAAATTAAAGCCTGGACCCCTGCACTGCGAAAAGCAGTCAGTGAGTGCGATGAAGCATTTGGGAATAACAGTATCTTTGTTATTCACCAGTCAACAGGAAAGCAGTATTCCCGAGATGTTTTCAGTCACCGATGGAGCAAAGTAAGACAAATTGCCCGAGCGGCAACCGGACTACCCTTGGATTTCACCTTCCATGACCTCAAAGCGAAGGGAATCAGTGATTATGAGGGCAGTGTACAGGACAAGCAGATATTTTCGGGACACAAAACAGAGCGACAGGTCTCAACATACAATCGCAAAGTGGAAGTAGTCCAAACCCTTCAAAAAGATATTGGACGGCACAAAAAGAAATAGTCTTCAAATGTATCAAATTAGGTACAACATTGCTTTATTCAAAACCAGATTAAGATTAGCTAAGGCTGTCTAATTGTTTTGAAGCGTTTTCAGCTCAGAACACTGATCGGACATTCACATAGACTAACACATTATATACCAATTCCTTTTTCCAATTGTCATCGGACTTAAAACTAAACATCTCTCTTAGTCGCATTTTTCAGACGTATATTAACACTCACATAGTATTACCTTCATAACACACACGGCAAATCATTTTCAGCTCAGGATAGGTTTGATTTTTAACGGGGAAATATCGTAGTTTCTTCCACCGTTCTGTTTCCAAATACGCCATAGAGTCTGAAAAAACTTGACATATTCAATCAACATTTAAGTGAATGGTGAAATCATGGAAGGAAAACAAAAGTCTTCCGGAATACTTGGAACCATAGGAGCATTAGCGGGAATCTTGGCAGGGTTAGTTGCTGTCATAGCTGCAATATTTGGGGCATTTATTTTCATTGAAAGTAGATACGTAAGTAACAAAGATCCTGAATTTGTGCTTTTTAAAGAGAAATACGAGGAAAAGTTAAGTAAGTTAATTGAGAGTAACGAAATAACACTCAACAGAGAAATAGAAAAATTCCATGAAAAAGCATTGAAATTACAAAATGAAATGACAGAAAAACTTCATAAATCCCAGGCGACTTATGCTTCTATCCAAGGCCAAGAGCAAGCAGCAAAAGAAGCCGTAAATAATATAAAGAAATATCCAGGAAAAGTTTTATCTGTTTCCCATATTGGTGGTAACGGTCCAAATAATGAACTAGATGATGGATTGTTACAGACGAAAAAACTTTCATTTGAAAAGCTTAGGGACGACACAATATTGAGAATTAATTATGTTGACAATACTCGAGTAACAGGCAACCAAAAGGGGTGTCGGTGGGCAGTTAATTTAGATGGGAACAATAGTTGTGGAAATGTAATGCTTTATGCAGACCGACATGATGCAAATCATTCAAATGTCCATTCAAATACCAGCATAACTGGTTACTGTCCCAACATTAGTGCAGGTGAACACGAAGTTACGGTACATGTGTCTACTGTCCCTGGATTAGCCGCTTCAAATTGTTATACGGGTTGGGACAATTCTGCTTGGCTTATTGAGGTCATGGAAATAATTGAATAAAAATATCAGGAGTAGAAAAGGAAATTGTATAGAAAAATGAGCAGCCGGGATTTGGCTTGAAAATCTATTTTCTGAACCATTTTCTGAAAATGGCACCATGCACAAAAAAGGCCACTTTTGAAAGTGGCCTTAAATGCTTGAATTTTAATGGTGCCCCGAGCCGGACTTGAACCGGCACAACGCGAACGTCGAGGGATTTTAAATCCCTTGTGTCTACCAATTCCACCATCAGGGCACGCAATTCTTGATTGCTATGGTAAGCACCATTAACAAATTGTCTTTCTCATGCCCGGTTAAGTTACCGAACCTGAATAATTTGGAGCGACACACGAGGTTCGAACTCGTGACCTCAACCTTGGCAAGGTTGCGCTCTACCAACTGAGCTAGTGTCGCAAATGGAGGCGCGTCCCGGAGTCGAACCGAGGTCCACGGATTTGCAATCCGCTGCATAGCCACTCTGCCAACGCGCCATTAAGGAGGTATTCCCCTCTCAACGAAGATGCATTCTACATTAGTTTTTCACTGTGTCACGTAGAAAATGCAATTCTCTGTTTCAACTGCTTTTTATTCAGCCAAAAATGATAAATATCACACAATGTGGTTTTCAAACGTCCAAAAAAACCGGCTTACGCCGGTTTTTTTACACCAATACTGGATTTAGAAATCCTTTACGTCGAACTCAACAACCGGATTTACATCAGCTTCGTAGTCTACGCCAGCGAGACCAAAGCCGAACAGTTTCATGAATTCGTCTTTATAAAGCTGGTAGTCGGCAATTTCAAACAGGTTCTCATTGGTTACCTGCTGCCATTTCTCCATGCAGTCTTTCTGGATCTCTTCACGAAGTTCCCAGTCATCCAAGCGCAGACGGTTGGCTTCATCTACTTCCGCAGCAGAACCATCAGCTTTGTACATACGCTGGCGCATCAGGCGGTTAATTTGCTCGATACAGCCTTCGTGGACACCCTCTTCGCGCATCTTTTTGAACGACAGAGCGATGTAAAGAGGCATCACCGGAATGGCAGCACTTGCCTGAGTGACCACACTCTTCAGTACGCCTACATTCGCTGAGCCGCCTTTAGCTGACAGTTGGTCATTAAGGGCTGTTGCCGCACGATCCAAGTCCATCTTGGCCTGGCCGATAGTACCGTTCCAGTAGATAGGCCAGGTGATTTCAGTACCGATATAGCTGTAAGCAACTGTTTTGCAGCCGTCTGCCAATACACCGGCTTCAGACAATGCGTTGATCCATAGCTCCCAGTCTTCACCGCCCATTACCTTAACGGTATTGTCGATTTCTTCCTGGTTAGCGGGTTCGATGGTCGCTTCAATCAATACATCTTTATTGGTATCTACCGCGGTAGCCGTGTAGGTTTCACCAATCGGTTTCAGGGTTGAGCGAACCAGTTCACCTGTCTCTGGCATCTTACGTACTGGCGATGCCAGCGAGTAAACCACCATATCCACCTGGCCGAGATCGGCTTTGATCAGGTCAATAGTTGCCTGCTTGGCTTCGTGGGAGAACGCATCACCGTTCAGGCTTTTGGCATACAGGCCTTCTGCCTTGGCAAATTTGTCAAACGCTGCAGTGTTGTACCAGCCTGCAGAACCCGGCTTTTTCTCCGTTCCCGGTTTTTCCAGGAATACACCGATTGTCGCTGCGCCGCTGCCAAATGCTGCAGTAATACGTGAAGCCAGACCGTAGCCGGTAGAGGCACCGATCACCAGTACACGCTTAGGGCCGTTTTCAATTGTGCCTTGAGCTTTGGTGAACTCGATTTGTTCCTTTACGTTAGCTTCACAGCCAACAGGATGCGTTGTAGTACAGATAAAACCGCGAATTTTTGGTTTGATAATCATCTTCTAAGTCCCTTACAAAGCCGGGAAAGGTGATAAACGTGCGCATAGTTTCGCGTTTTTCTCACTGAAAATCAGCCTATTTGTTTACAGGTTGGATGAGTTAAAAATGAAGAACAAAAAAACACCGTGGCCCGCACGGTGTTTTTATCTTTGTCAGCAGTTATCAGGCAGCTTCTGTGGTCGCTTTGGTTCGACGCCGGGACGGTTTTTCCACCTTCACCTGTGGCGCTTTGTTTTGAAACCAGGATGGTTCAAATTCATCGACCTGGACTGCACGATATCGCAGCGCATCCGCTTCTTTCATTTGATTGACTTCAGCTTCGGTCAGTACACCTGCCTCCAGCGCAAGGGATAGGCGTTCAAGCAGCGGGCCCTTACGAGGAATCAACCCGTCTTTCGCCGCCTTACCCATTTTCTTCTCTATTCCACGGGCTTCGTACATTGCCAGGAATGCGCGCTCCATGATTGCAACCGGATCATTGTCCTTCTCACCCACATAGCAAAGATGTGTCAGGCGCTCACGGTGAGCCCCCGGCGTCATGGTCAGTTTTGCCACTTCAACACAAAGTTCATCCGATGGTGCTTTATAGTGAATACCCAGCGGGAACAGCAGCCCCTTCAGCAGCGGGCCAACACCTTTGCGTGGGAAGTTTCCGAAGATTTCCTTAAACGCCACACCACACTTGTACAAGCAGTACTGCAGTGAATAATGAACCATCGGCAAATCACTTTGCTGGCGGCCTTCATCCTCAAAGCGCTTCAATGTGGCGGAAGCCAGGTAAAGGTGGCTCAGTACATCGCCCATACGTGCTGAGAGCATTTCACGGCGCTTGAGCTCACCACCCAGGGTCAGCATCGCAAAGTCTGCTGCAACGGCTAACGCACGGCTCATTCTGGACAACTGGCGGTAATAGTCTGCAGTTTCACCACTGACTGGAGACTTGTTGAAGCGAGAACGGGTAAACGCGTTGACCAACGCCTTACTCACATTCCCTACGGCAAAACCAATGTGTTTGAACAACAGGCGGTCGAAATCTTTTGCCCCTTGCTCGGTATCGGGGTTAGCTGCAGCCTCCATCTCTGACAGGACATAAGGATGGCAACGCGTAGCACCCTGCCCGAAAATCATCAGGTTCCGGGTGAGGATATTTGCCCCTTCAACGGTAATCGCAACCGGAATACCAAAGTAATGATGGCCAAGGTAGTTCATGGGGCCAAGCTGGATAGCGCGGCCGGCATGAATGTCCATAGCGTCATTCAACAGGGTACGTGCGGCTTCCGTCATATGGTATTTAGCAATTGCCGTTACAATGCCCGGCTTCTCTTTCAGATCCAGGGATGTGGTAGTCAGTGTACGTGCGGCTTCCAGCATATACGTCATACCACCTATACGGCCCAGCCCTTCTGCGACACCTTCAAAGGATCCGATGTTGACACCAAACTGACGGCGTACGTAAGAATACGCACCGGTGGTACGGGCGGTAAGGTGTGCAACCGCTGTTCCCAGCGCAGGAAGCGATATACCACGGCCGGATGACAGGCATTCCACCAGCATACGCCAGCCCCTGCCAACATAGTCCTGGCCGCCGATAACCCAACTCATTGGAATAAAGACGTCATCACCACGAGTCGTTCCGTTCATAAATGCCATATCCAGCGGGTTATGGCGGTTCCCGATTTCGACTCCCGGGTGATCAGCCGGAATTAACGCACAGGTAATACCGATATCCTTCTGTTCACCAATGAGGCCATCCGGATCAGAAAGCTTGAAAGCAAGGCCCAGCACTGTAGCAACCGGGGCAAGCGTAATGTATCGCTTGTTCCAGCTGACCCGGATACCCAGCACTTCCTTCCCTTCGTGCTCTCCATAACAAACCACTCCGGCATCGGGGATACCGCCGGCATCAGATCCGGCTTCAGGGCCGGTCAGCGCAAAACAGGGAATGTCATCGCCGTTAGCCAGTCTGGGCAACCAGTAATCTTTCTGCTCCTGTGTACCATAATGGGAAAGCAATTCCCCTGGCCCCAGAGAGTTAGGAACCATCACGGTGACCGCCGCACTCAGGCTACGGGTCGCGATACGCGACACAATGGTTGAGTTGGCATGGGCAGAAAATGCCAGGCCTCCGTACTCTTTAGGGATGATCAGCGAAAAGAATTTTTCCCGACGCAGGTAGGTCCATACCTCTTCAGGCAGATCTCTCTGTTTTTGGACAATCTCAAAATCATCAAGCATTGCCAGGAGCGTTTCGACCTGGTTGTCCAAGAAGGCCTGCTCATCTTTGGCGAGGCGGGGTTTGGGATAACTCAGCAAGGTTTCCCATTGCGGCTTGCCTGCAAACAGTTCGCCGTCCCACCAGACACTCCCCGCTTCCATCGCTTCACGCTCAGTGGCAGACAATGGCGGCAGTACCTTTTTAAACATTTCAAATGCACGGTCGCTGATATGGCGACGGCGCCAGGATTTTTGAGAGCTCATAGTTCAGGTCCTTTTGTCGGGTATCTCGTTATTAGAATTATATTTTTTTATTGTTCTGTTATTGGCCGGACGCCTTCCCTACCAAGCCTATAGATGGCACAGCGGGTGCTGCGACACCAGCAGCAAGGTACGGCACAAGCCGGTCAACAATGTCTTTGATTTCTACTTTTTTATTGAAATCGCTTTCTGCGATTTCTTTCAGTGCATCGCTCGATGCCATGGTAAATACCGTAGCACCCAGCGTGAAATGGAGCCTCCAGAACAGGGATTCCGGATCCAATGACGGGTTCGCCCTTCTTACTGCCTGGGTAAACAGTGCCAGGACTTCTTCATAGCGAGTCGTGATAAACCAGCGAAGGTGTCCTTGCACGTCGGTGTAGCCGCGACCTATAAGCAACATAAAGCGGGCTGCGCCATTTGCCCGGTAGCTGTCAAGTTCAAGCAGGGGATGGCGGACACAGGAGAACACATCATCCATGGTGAACTCTTGCTGTTCGAGAAGCAGCACCAACTCCCCTTTTAGAGAAGGCATAAACTGCTCGAGATAACGGCCAAGAACAGAACGAACCAACGTTTTCTTGTCACCAAAGTGATAGTTAACAGAAGCCAGGTTCACGCCAGCCTTACTGGTGATAGTGCGCAGAGAGGTGTCATTAAACCCGTGCTCAGCGAAGAGCAGCTCAGCGGCATCCAGAATTCTTCCCTTGGTATCTCCTTTCGCTGCCATTTTCATTCACCTGTATTAAACACATGTTTGAATGCTACATCCCATTAGCATTTTTAACAAGATGAAAATATCAACATCAGAGTAACAACAGGACAACAGTCACACGAGGCTTCGTAACCCATTGATTACTATGAACATGAATTCATGTGTGCTCATTTGAATAAAAAAATTAAAATTTTTGGGAACTCTGGCTTTTATGTCCGGTCATATTTAATGCCACTGCTTTTTCTTAAGAAGATTGTCTTCTAAATGCCGCTGCATCATTTGATGGGCGGTTTTTTTTATCTCTGGCAACAGGGCGTTAGACGGGAAAAAGAGAAGTGAGATTTTTTTGAAAAAAATATGAACTCTTCGGGATATGCCCTGTCCTACTTAATAGATGATGAAACGGCCGCTTACTGCAGTTTCAGATTTGTTCATTGCTGCTATTGCTTGAAACTCCTTTATTTGTTTCTCTATTTCTTTTCAGCCCACGATGTTTTCGTGGGCTTTTTCTTTATATACAGCTACATACCCCATAATTCACTATGTTAAAGCATGTCATATGGGGACGGATACTTAAGTGCCAAATTGAGTATTTCAAGTGTCCTTGAGGGGTCAACCACTTTCGCATTCTGTCCACCGGGTTCAAACACCGGCTTTTCCAGTCCAAGTCTTTCGGCTCCCCAAGTGTAGTAGCTATTGCGGGTCGGGTTTTCCTGCGCACTAAGGTGCAAAATCTCCCCCCACACCCCCAAGTCCAAAATCTTAATAATCGCCTCAATAACATCTTCCCTGTGAACCAAGTTGACTGGCTGTTCTCCGTTTGTCAGTTGCCTGCCTGCCAAAAACTTCACGGGGTGGCGGTCTTCACCGATCAACCCGGCAAGACGCAGTATGGTTGCTCTGCCTCCAAAACACTGTTGAATGGCCTTTTCTATCTCCAGGTGGGCCATTCCAGATTGAGTTTCCGGTACCGGTACCGTACTTTCTGTCACAGTACCAAGCGGTTCACCGTATACGGACGTGGTGCTTATAAACAGCAAGTTACACTCACTATTCATTGCCATCCTTTCCAACCAGCCTTTCATTCGCTGGGCAAACGCTTCTCCATTAATGTTATTGCGCCCTGGAGCGATGTTCACAATCACTACATCACTGGTGAAATAAGCAGGGTCTGCCTTTTCGTTGTTGGCAAGGTCAAAAACAAACCCTTCTATACCCCGGTCAACCAGAGCGGCGGCTGCGGCCCGCTCCCTTTTGCTTCCCCTTACTGAATCTCCCCGGATGACCAGCTTTTCCGCCAATGGCAAGCCCAGCCAACCACATCCACACACAGTCACTTTCATCTTTTTCCCTCAGACTTTCAGCATCACAGGAAACTGCCTACACCAGTAGGAAACTCGGCAAATTCGACATGACACGCAAATTTTTGTATTGTTTTACCAGTTCTTATCCTACATCCATCCTGAACGCGATTCACAATTCGATGTGACTCAAAGCACCTATATGAAAATTCCATCCGTATTTTTGTAATTCAGTAACTAAACCGTGAATGGTCGCAACTTTTTTTTGTTGTGCAAACACTACACTTAATCCCACAAATGAATAAGTCAGTTTCGAAAGACTCATAAGAAACAAGATGTTTATGGGTTTTGTGAAGCCATAGTGAAGTAATTAGTCGACAGACTTGTCATAAAAATACGGCAGAACCAGGTAACCGAAATGAATACGCTGGAAAAAATCCAAAAGAATCTTGAAAACTTCAGTAAATCAGAAAGGAAAGTCGCTGAAGTCATTATCGCTTCACCGCAGACTGCCATTCACTCCAGCATTGCAACGCTGGCAAAAATGGCGGACGTCAGTGAACCCACTGTTAACCGTTTTTGCCGTCGTCTCGACACCAAGGGTTTCCCGGATTTTAAGCTTCACCTGGCCCAAAGCCTGGCGACCGGCACCCCGTATGTGAACCGGAATGTCGAAGAGAGTGACGGTCCTGAGGCTTATTGCAACAAGATTTTCGAATCTACCATGGCTTGCCTGGACGTGGCGAAAAACAGCCTGGATGTCACCCAGATAAACCGGGCGGTGGATCTGCTGACCCAGGCAAAGAAAATTTCTTTCTTTGGCCTCGGTGCTTCGGCTTCTGTCGCTAATGATGCGCAGAACAAATTCTTCCGGTTTAACATCCCTATCGTTTGTTTCAGTGACACCGTTATGCAGCGTATGAGTTGCATCAACTGTAACGACGGTGATGTAGTGGTAATCATCTCCCATACCGGCCGTACCAAGAGCCTGGTCGATATCGCCCTCCTTGCTAAAGAGAATGGCGCTACCGTAATTGGCATCACGGCCAAAGACTCTCCACTGGATAAGGTCTGCTCGCTGACTATTACGCTGGATGTCGCCGAAGACACTGATGTTTACATGCCAATGGCGAGCCGCGTTGTCCAGATGACGGTTGTTGACGTGCTTGCCACGGGCTTCACACTGCGACGCGGACCCGGCTTCCGCGAGAACCTTCGCAGGGTGAAGGAGGCGTTGAAAGATTCCCGCTTCAATAAAGAAAAAATTGTTTAAAACAAGGCACCTTCGGGTGCCTTTTTCGTATCTACAGTCCCTGTGGCAAGTTAATTGGCATCGGGTAGGTCTATGCTTATCCAAAGCGAACTTCATCCGTACAGGAACGGGCTGCAAAGCCGGTTTCCGCTTTCTCCCCGGAGTTAACAATGAAATTGCGTCTTAGAAGAACGAAAATAGTCACCACACTGGGCCCCTCTACCGACAAAGAAGGAGTACTTGAAAAGCTCATAGCAGCCGGAGCCAACGTTGTACGCCTGAACTTCTCCCATGGAACATCAGACGACCACCTCCGCCGGGCAAATCAGGTTAGGGAGATTTCAGCCAAGCTCAACGAGCATGTTGCCATCCTCGGCGACCTCCAGGGTCCGAAAATCCGGGTTTCAACGTTTAAAGCCGGATCAGTCTCTCTTACTGTCGGAGACCGCTTCACACTGGATGCCGAAATGGGCCTTGGTGAAGGAGATGAAGATGCTGTAGGCATTGATTACAAGGAACTGCCAAAGGATGTTGATACTGGTGATCTTTTGCTCTTGGACGATGGCCGCATACAATTAAAAGTACTCTCAGTTCAGGGAGATAAAGTTCACACCCAGGTCACCGTAGGCGGCAAGCTTTCCAACAATAAGGGCATTAACAAAAAAGGCGGCGGCCTCTCTGCACCGGCGCTGACAGAAAAGGATAAGGAAGACATCCTTACCGCGGCAAAAATCGGCGTTGATTTTCTCGCTGTCTCTTTCCCCCGAAATGGTGACGACATCAATTACGCCCGCCGTCTTGCGGTGGATGCCGGTTTGGAAACCCGCATTGTGGCGAAAGTAGAGCGAGCAGAAACCGTAGATAATGAAGATGCCATGGACGACATAATCCTGGCTTCTGACGTCGTCATGGTTGCCCGTGGAGACCTTGGCGTAGAAATTGGCGACCCTGAGCTGGTCGGTGTGCAGAAAAAACTGATTCGCCGCGCACGAGCCCTCAACCGCTGCGTGATAACTGCCACCCAAATGATGGAATCCATGATTTCTGCTCCGATGCCAACCCGGGCTGAAGTGATGGATGTGGCAAACGCAGTTCTGGATGGGTCAGATGCCGTGATGCTTTCGGCTGAAACCGCTGCCGGCCAATTTCCATTGGAAACCGTCAAGGCTATGGGGGAAGTCTGTCTGGGGGCTGAAAAGATGCCGTCATTGAACGTATCCAACCACCGCATTGACAGCCAGTTTGAAAGCCGGGAGGAAACCGTCTCAATGGCTGCCATGTATGCTGCGAACCATATGCCGGGCATCAAGGCAATCATCGCCCTTACCGAGTCGGGACGTACAGCATTGATGATGTCCCGGATCAGTTCCGGCCGACCGATTTTCGCCCTTTCCCGCCAGGACAATGCACTGCGCCGGGCCAATCTTTACCGCGGCGTTACGCCAGTCTATTTTGACAGCGATGCCTATGAGGGCAGAGCCATCGCCACAAACGCCATCGAGACACTCAAAAAGCATGGCTTCGTGCACTCTGGCGATATTGTTCTGATCACTCAGGGGGACGACATGGACATTGTGGGATCCACCAATACCATGAAAATTCTGTCCGTAGCCTAGATATACCCCAATCGCCTCAAGGTGCAGTTTTCAATAAGAGTTGATTGGCTGTCAGTCAAGGCGCTGTTTTGACGGTCTGGTGGCTCTAAATCAAGAAACAGCAACGCAGTATGAGAGCCAGTCAAATTCACCCTTCGAGAAGGTTTGGGTATAACAGAAAAAGGACTTCAGTGACCGCTGAAGCGCTTTTCCCGATTTAATCTGAGTGAATTATGCCAACCAGCCTTTTGCCTTGGCATCGTCCAACACTGTTTTCATATACTCCCACACCTGCGGCGCACCCTGACTGATCTTGTCTTTGTTGACTGCCAACGCTTGCTCATACCGGACGCCATGTTCCAGCCAGCTTTGCCCGTCGTTATGATGGTTTAAAAGCATGGGCATGGTACGATCCAAAGCTTTCGCAAAACAGGACTCAGCCGTTTCCATTGCCTCAAACTCAAGCCACAAACCCAACAATTCTTCACCTTGGTCCGGTGGCAACATGCCAAAAATCCGCTCAGCAGCCAGTCGTTCTTTCTCAGCTTGTACAGCCGTACCCGCAAGGTCGTAGACAAAGGTGTCACCCACATCAATTTCAACAACATCATGGATGAGCAACATTTTTACAACTGTAATAAGGTCAACCGGTTCTGCTGAATACTCCTGCAAAACCACTGCCATCAACGCGAGCTGCCAGCTATGCTCAGCTGAGTTTTCAAGCCTGCCGTCCGCACTTTTTATTCGGGTGCGCCGTAACACAGATTTGAGCTTGTCCAGTTCTACAATGAGGTCGAGTTGCTGTTTAAGGCGGGATATATCAGTCATCTGTCGTCCATTTTGGGTTAATCAGGGAGGTCAGTACGTGATCTTCCCATTTTCCATTAATCAGAAGGTAGGCTTTGGCAACCCCCTCCTTGGTAAAACCATTGGCGGTGAGCACCGCTTCGCTACGGCTGTTCCTGGGCATGTAATTCGCCATTATCCGGTGTATTTTTAGATCATCAAACATAAAACGGATGGTGCGACCCAATGCCCGGCGCATAATCCCTTTACCCTGCATGTTTTCAGCAAGGGAGTAACCGACATAACAGGCATACATTGGAAAACGGATAAAGTTACTGAAGCTGATAGTGCCAATTACCTCATCACTGCCTTCACGGTAAATCAGGAAATAATAAGAGAGTTGCCGGCGCTGCAAATCACTCAGTTGAGAAGCCCGTTTCAGCCATCCGATATCAGAATAAAACTCCGGCTCCCGGTGAGGCTCCCAAGGCAACAAAAAATCCCGGTTTGCCCGAAAGTACGCTGCGACGTTTATCGCATCCTCGCGACCGATTGCTTTTATCGTCAGTTCATCCACAGTCAGAACCGGATTTGCGTTTATACTTTCTTCGAACAAATCGCCCCCTTTACAGAAACCTATCACTGGTTGCGCTATGTACTATGATACGCTGCTGTCTCCATTCGGCGAAGTTTATCTTTTAGCCGACGATCTGGGTTTGCGCAGGCTCACTCTTGAAAAACTCACCCGTCCACGCTGCCAAACCTGGATCCACTCTCCTGAAATCATGTCTTCATACACCAATCAGCTTGATGAATACTTTGCCGGTATCAGGCGGGTATTTGATTTAAAGCTGGCCCCGGAAGGAACGGTATTTCAAAAAGAAGTATGGCATCAGCTTCAATCCATTCCCTTTGGTGAAACGCTGTCAGCTGAAGATGTTGCAGAAAATATGGGGATGCCCCACGCTGCCCAAGCCGTCCGGATGGCAGCCAATATGAATCCCATCCCAATCATTATTCCCTGCCACCGGCTGACCATTGCAGCCCACCTGCTGACGGAATACCGCTATGGCGAAAGTATGAAGCATTCGTTACTGGAGATGGAATGTGGAAAGGCGACAATGGTTAATTGACGCCTTTTTTCTTTCTATTTCTTACCTATGTGGTACTCACGCAGCTTATTGGCAATCGCGGTATGGGATATATCCAGCCGTTTAGCCAGTTTACGTGTAGACGGGTAGCTGCGGTAAAGTGACTCCAGAATACCGGATTCATACCGCTTCATAATTTCGTCCAGAGAACCATTCAGGGAGTCTTCGCTGATAAACTGCGAAGACTCCACATCCGGCAACGCAATGTCATCAGCATTCAGGATGCTGGATTCATTCTGGGTCACTGCCCGGAAAAGCACGTTCCTAAGCTGGCGCACATTTCCCGGCCACGCATACTGCACCAGGGTGTTGGCAACATCATCAGCCAGCGTTTGCCTTGGCTGGTGAAGCTCTGCTGCAAACTGCCCGATGAACATTTCTGCCAGAGGCAACACATCACTCGGTCTTTCACGAAGTGGCGGGATATTCAGTGCCAGCACATTAAGGCGGTAGTAAAGGTCTTCCCGGAAGTCCCCCTGCTCGATAAGTTCGATCAGGTTTTTCTTGGTCGAGCAGATAACCCTGACATCCACATGCACTTCCTGTTCTGCACCAACCCGGCGGAAAGTGCCATCCTGCAGGAACCTAAGCAGTTTGATCTGCAAGTGGGCAGACATCTCACCTACTTCATACAGGAAAACCGTGCCTCCTTCAGCCTGCTCAAAGATCCCTTTAATAACAGTGTGCCCGTCTGGTGTAGTATGGCCGAACAGTTCCGACTCAGCCGCATCGTCTGGCATAGATACGCAGTTCACCACCATAAACGGCTTGTCTGCACGCAATGACTGCTTGTGGCAGGCTCGGGCAAGCATTTCTTTGCCGGTTCCGGTTTCCCCCTGGATAAGCAAAGGAGCATCCAGCATTGCCATTTTCTTGGCCTGGCTGACAAGGTTGCGGAACTTGGTTGACTGACCAACAAAGTGCTCGAACCCATTGTCACTCGGAGTCCGGTAAACAGTGCCTGGTAACTGGTTTACCGATACACGTTTTAGCTGAACTACGGCGCTCGCCAGCACTTCGGATTCAGTCTGGTCTGGAATGTAAACCGGCGTGACTTCCATCAGGTAATCCAACCCGCCCATTACAACCTTGCTGCACAGTTGGCTTGCGCCATCTTTTTCCAGCCACTGGTTAAAATTAAAATCCGGAAATATGCTGTTGGCAGACTCTCCGATTAGGCTCTCTTCTGTCCGGCCCAGGAGTTGTGCTGCCGCCCGGTTTGCCATATCCACTTTCCCGCCCAGGCTCAGGGAAAATACGGGGTCTGTCAGGCTTTCCAGCAGTGCCCGGAGCTCACGGTGCTCACGTTCTGCAGGCAGGAACTGGATCTTGCGGACATCAGTCACGCCGCTTATCAGCCGGATCTGAGACATCAATGCACTGAAGGCTTCAAATTCAATTTCCGGGCAGTTGAGGTAAATAATGCCGGACTGGTCGATTTCAATGCCCCGGAGATCAATCTCCCGGTTGGCAAGAATCTCCAGCAGTTCCCTGGTCAATCCAAGTCTGTCTTCACAAAAGACCTGTAAACGCATAGACAAAACCCTGTTTGGCTAACGGCTTGGCCGGTTGGTTTGAAAGTGTCACGAAATGTTGACAATTGATTGGAGTGTGCGGGGAGAGCGGCGGTCAGTCAAGACGGCAGGCGCTAAATCGCCTGCCGGATTACATTTTTACCTTGTTTGGTTCAATCTTCTTTCTGGCGTAACTCTCGAAGGAGCTGGCGGCGAAACTCTGACAGTTTCGGCGGCTCATCGCCCAGCCAAGGCAGCGGACGCATCAGGGCAATAGCTTTTAGCCCCAGTCGGGCGGTTAACAGGCCAACACCGACACCTTGGGCAAGCCTTGTCGACATCTTGCCGGCCAGGTTCATGGAAAGCAGGTCCATACCGGCATCTGCCACCAGCTCTGTCGCACCGGCAAGTGCCATGTTGACAAATACCAGACGCAGGAGCCGGATTCGTGCCCAGTAGCCAAGTTCGACACCATACACCCGAGAAATCTGCTCAAGCATGCGGAGGTTCCGCCAGGCCACCAGCAACATATCTGCCACTGCAAGCGGGCTGATTGCCACCATCAAGGCAGAATCAGAGGCATAACGGGCCACCAGCTTGCGGGCTTTTTCATCCTGGCATGAAAGTACCGTGTGTTCGTAAATTTCCAGCACCTCACGGTCTGCATGCGCCGGTTTAACCTGCTGCTGCCACCGTTCAAAATGGGCGCTCTCCGCCATCATGCTTTGCTTGGCTAGTTTTTCACAGAATGGCCGGGCCTTACCAATCTCATTGTTATCAGCCAATTCCTGTGCCACGTCTTTTTCTGTCTGCCGGTTACGGAGGCGACGAAGTGCAAGAAACTCTCGGGTCAGCGCTGCCAGCCCCATCCCGGCACCGGCAGCGACCAAGGCGCCCCAGCCAAGGGTGAGCCAGTCCGCCCCCTGCCAGGCGTTCCAGACGGTATCCACCCCTTGCCATGCCGCAAGTCCCAGGCCACCCACAATCAGGCTTCTGAATCCCCAGCGTTTCTTCTTTGGCAACACCGCGGTTTCGACAGCCTGCTCGATAGCCTGGCTGTCTGCTTCAGAGGCAGGCGTAAACCCGTTTTCACTGTCAAACGACTGTCCGGGCACCAAACCGGTATCATCGTGCTTTGGCATATTAAGGTGTTGCTCGAACACCACTTTTTGTTTGAGTTCACTCATTTCAGCTTGTCTCCGAGCAAAAATTGCAGTGCTTTATCCATGCGGATATGTGGCAGCGGGTCATCCATTGACACCGCCTTTGGCCTGAATGCCTGAAAATCGAAACCATTATTCTGCCAGTACCCGGCATCTGGTAGTTTGGCTGGCACATCACCGGGGTAGACTGTCAGGCTCTGCCCGTCCAGGTTGGTTCCACGAAGTGCCGGTACCTGTTTACCGTCATGGGCAACGTAGCCGGCATCCGTCGCTTCAATGGATGCAATGCTGATGCACTCAATGGCAATGCCGTCAAACGTCACTTTCTGCCGAGCACCGTAAATCAGCTGGTTCAGCATCGCGACCAAATTCGCATGTTGGTCCGGGGTGACATGGTCTGCCTTGGTTGCCGCAAACAGCAGCTTGTCAATGCGAGGGGCGAACAGGCGTTTGAGCAGGCTGTTTCTACCGTAGTGGAAACTCTCAATAAGCTCCGACAGTGCCTGGCGCATGTCGCCAAAAACATCCATGCCCTGGTTCAGCGGCTGTAGCGCATCCACCAATACAATTTGCCGGTCAAAACTTGAGAAGTATTCACGGTAAAACTTCTTTACCACATGCTGGCAATAGTAGTCGTACCGCTGTTTCAGTCGAGCGTAGTAGCTGCCCTCTTCCGGTTTTTCCGGCATGTCACCGACTACAGGGAAGAACTGAACCACCGGGGCACCGGCCAGTTCACCTGGCAAAACAAAACGGCCCGGTTGTACGTAGTGAAGGCCGCATTCGTCTTTACACCGGTGAAGATAGCTGGTGTAGAGCTCGCTGATCCGCGCTATCTCACCATCGTCTGCCGTCGTATTTAAATCAACCGATTCCATCGCAGCCAGCCACTCTTTGGCTGCCTCAGCCCGGCAGCCGGTAAGCTTTTCAAATTGCAGTTTCGACCAGGACGCAAAATCCAGGTTCAGCATCGGCAAATCCAGCAACCACTCGCCCGGGTAGTCAACAATGTCGATGTAGAGCATCGCCGTTTCCTGCAGCATCGACATGGCCGAGCCTTTTACCCGGTAACGCAAAGCCAAGCGGATTTCACTTACATCTCGGGTTGGCTCGGGCCAACGGGGAGGCTGGCTGTTGAGCGCGCCCATCGCTTCATCGTAGGCGAAACTTGGCATGCTGAGGTCAACCTGCTGCTCGCGGCGGGCACCAACAAGGCGGCCCTCACGGCTGGGCGCAAACAGCGGCAACGCATCATGTGTACCAGAGTGCAGCAGTTGGTTTACCAGTGAAGTGATGAATGCGGTTTTACCGGCGCGGGAGAGGCCGGTTATCGCCAGGCGTACGTGGCGGTCCAGGGTACGGCTGACTAATTTATCGAAAGTACGTGACAGGGATTTCATCGTTTTGATTGTTATCTCCGGTCTAAATGAGAAGCGGCAGTACCGGTTTGACACGGGACTGCCGCTTTGGGTTATGCGCAGTTCAGGCTATTCCGGACATTCTGACGGAAAGCATATCAAAGTTTACTGAACTCACGCTGAACACGAAAACTGGAGGAAGTCACATAGGCTTCCATATCTCGTACTTTCAGTTCCATCGCATTCAGTTCATGTTCAAGGTCATTTAACACCCGGTTTGGGGTCTGGCCTGACTGCCAGGGTTTTTGTTTCACCTGGTGCTGACGCTGCTGAAGGACTTCCTCTTCCCTGTCAGTCGGCATTTTTTCCAGAATCAACATGGCCGCCACATAGGCCACAATGATGAAGAAACCGCCTCCCAGCAGAAAGGCTGAAACCACCAGAATACGAACCAGCCAGATTTCCATGTCGAAATATTCAGCCAGCCCGGCACAGACCCCGCCCAGTTTCCCGTTCGCAGGGTCACGGTAAAGAGTCTTAGCCATTATTACGCCTCCATTCCGGTACTTCTGCATCCAAAATCCGCTCAAGGGAACCGACACGCTTTTGCAACCGTTCGGCACGATCTGCCAGTTCCTGCAGCTTTTGGACATCATCACCACTCAGGCCTTCACCGACCTGACGCTTACTCCTGTAATGCAGCCACAGCCAGAGAGGGGCCACAAACAGGAGAAACACCACCAATGGAACACTAAGGAACGCCATAGACATAGTTGTCTCCTGTTAAATTCTTATTGTTTATCCTGCATTTCCTGCTTGAGTTTCGCCAGTTCTTTCTCGATCTCGTCTTCCGCCTGCAGCTCAGCAAACTCATCTTCCAGGCGTTTGCCCTTACCGATGCTGTAGCTGTCAGCTTCCGCTTCGATTTCATCAACCCGGCGCTCGTATTGTTCAAAACGAGCCATCGCTTCATCAATTTTGCCGGAATCCAGCTGGCGGCGGACATCACGGCGCTGGCTTGCCGCTTCGCGGCGCAGTGCCAGCCCTTGCTGTCGGGCACGGGTTTCACGCAGCTTTTCTTCAAGCTCGGCAATTTCCGTGGTCAACTTGGCGATGGTTTCTTCAATCAGGTGCTGTTCTTCATTTAATGATGCCAGCAGTTCAGTCACTTTCTGTTTTTCAATCAGCGCGGAACGGGCAAGGTCTTCACGTCCTTTTTGAACAGCAAGTGTGGCTTTCTGCTGCCAGTCGGCAAGTTGATCCTCACAGCGCTGGATCCGGCGAGCCATGTCTTTTTGCTCTGCCATTGCTTTTGCGGAAGAGGTACGCACCTCGACCAGTGTATCTTCCATCTCCTGAATAATCAGGCGAACCATTTTTTGTGGATCTTCGGCTTTATCCAACAGGGAATTGATATTGGCATTCACAATATCTGCAAAGCGAGAAAAGATACCCATAATTCACTCCTTCTTAAGACTGACGCATTTGGGTGTTAAACCGGATAGTAAAGGGATACACATTGCTACAGTCTTATTTGTCTTTGGCGTCAGGTTATCTATATCAAGTTGCGTGCCAAAATGAAATTCATCTATTTTTCATTAAGTTAAAACAAATGAGACTTTTTTGACCATCTTCGATATGATGGAAAAAACTAAATTTTGGTGAAAATGACCATGCAGAAGCCACAGTCGTTAATTGGGGAGTCGGAACCTTTTCTCGCCGTACTGGATCAGGTCTCCCGCCTTGCACCTTTAAACCGGCCGGTTTTGGTTATCGGGGAGCGAGGTACAGGCAAGGAATTGATAGCCCAGCGTATCCATTACCTGTCAGGACGATGGGATGGCCCACTGGTGAGCCTTAACTGTGCCGCATTCAGTGAAGGACTGATTGACTCCGAATTGTTTGGTCATGAAGCCGGAGCGTTTACCGGGGCGAAAGCCCGGCACCAGGGCCGCTTTGAGCGCGCTGAAAACGGTACACTGTTTCTTGATGAACTGGCCAATGCGCCAATGTCCGTACAGGAAAAGCTCCTTCGGGTAATCGAGTATGGTGAATACGAGCGGGTTGGCGGCAGCAAGACCCTCAATACCGATGTCCGCCTTGTGTGCGCCACCAATGAATACCTTCCCGATGCCGTTAGTGACGGGCGCTTCAGGGCGGACCTTCTCGACAGACTGGCATTTGATGTGATTCACCTGCCTCCACTGCGGGCCCGGAAAAGTGACATCATGGCGCTGGCAGAACATTTTGCCATTAAGATGTGCCGTGAACTGGACTTACCCTATTTCGCCGGGTTCAGCGAAAACGCGCAGCAAGCCCTGATCAACTATTCATGGCCCGGTAACGTGCGGGAACTGCGTAATGTGGTTGAGCGTTCAGTCTACCGCCAGGAAGATCACGACGCTCCCATTTACCAAATCCTGTTTGACCCTTTTGATTCCCCCTGGCAGCAGTCAGCCCAGCAGGAGACAACCGCTTTGCCCCCCCCTGCAGACAATGGCATGTCACTGACATTTCCCATGGACATGAAAAAGCTGCTGGAAGACACCGAGGTACGAGCCATTCAGGAAGCATTGAGCCTTTCACGTTACCACCAGGGAAAAACAGCGGAAATGCTGGGGCTGAGCTACCATCAGCTGAGGGGTCTGCTTAAAAAACACCAGCTGTCTACCGAAAAACCCTGAATACCCAGAAGAAGCTGCCGGTTTGAAGCCACAATTTACATCCATTCAGGCAGGTTCTCACTTTCGGCTCGGTTTGTGGCCTAGGCATGGAGACCCATTACGTTAAGTGTTAAATTAGTCTCCTTAATTAAAATAAGTACTTATTTGATATGCGCAGCTTAACTCGGCTTTTTTGCCTGATTACGGGGTTACTGGCCCTTGTCGGGTGTGAAGATGCAGAGCGAGAGAGCACTATCCGGCAACGAGGGTTTGTTTATTGCACCCTGGGACAGCCGAATACCTTCAATCCTCAGCTCACGGATGGCGGGATTACGGTCGATACCCTTTCGGCCCAAATCTATGACAGGCTGGTCAGCTTCGATCAGGAATCGGTTGACCCTGTCCCGATGCTCGCTGAAAGCTGGAGTGTCAGTGAAGACGGTAAAGTTTACACATTCAAGTTGCGCAAAGGTGTAAATTTCCAGGTTACTGACTGGTTTGTCCCCCACAGGCAATTAACGGCAGAAGATGTGGTTTTCAGCTTCCGTCGCCTTATCGACCCCGACCACCCTTTCCATTTTGTCTCCGGCGGTGAATACCCGTGGTTTGACAGTACTGACTTTACCGGGCTGGTAGAAAGTGTCGACGCCCTTGACGATGAAACCGTCAGGTTTACCCTTTCACGGCCGGACGTCTCTTTCCTGGGTACCCTCGCTACCAGTTACGCTGTCGTCCTGTCACAGGAATACGGGCAATACCTCCTGGCACAAGGGAAACCAGAAAAACTGGATACAAAACCCGTGGGCACCGGTCCTTTCTTTGTCGACGACTACCATCCCGGCGATTACATTCGGCTTCGCAGAAACTGGAGTTACTGGCAGGGCGCCGCCGCAATGGAGCAGGTTGTCCTGGATATCTCTTCGCGTGGAACCGGCAACCTGGCAAAGCTGTTAACCGGTGAATGTGATGTACTCCCCTCACCCGTTGCCAGCCAGTTACCCGTAATCCGCAGCAGGACAGAATTCAACCTTAACTCCCAAACCGGGATGAACACGGCTTACCTGGCATTGGATACCCGGCATCCTGCCTTATCTGAACTGGAAGTACGAAAAGCCATCAGTCTGGCAATAAACCGTAGCAACCTAATCAGTTCAGTGTATTATGGCACCGGCACTGAAGCCGGGGCACTTTTACCCCCGAATTCATGGGCTCACAAGCCGGATTCCGAAGTAAAAACATACGATCCGAAACTGGCCAAGGTACTCATGGCAAAAGCCGGCTACCGGAATGGTTTCGACGTGGAACTTGCTATTACCCATGAACCTCGCCCGTATAACCCCAGCCCACGAAAAATGGCTGAGCTTATCCAGGCCGACCTGGCTCAAATTGGTGTTCGAGTTACCATCAATGACCTTCAGAATGTGTCGAGGAAAACAATTCGCGAATCCCAGACACAAGGTATGGTACTGACTGGCTGGGTAGCTGACAGCGGTGACCCGGATAATTTCTTGCGGCCGCTGCTCTCCTGCAGCGCCAAGTTTACCGGCTGGAACCTGTCTAACTGGTGCAACCGGTATTTCGATCGCGCCCTCAATGACGCTATCGCCGTCAAGGACAGACAAATGCGTAATGTCTATTACGCCAAGGCACAGGAAATTCTCTCTGAGCGGATGCCAGTCGTGCCCCTGGCCCATGGTATTTACTATTCTGCAGCGGCCCGCTCACTGCACGGTTTGGAGATAAATTCTTTTGGTTCACAGTCATTCGTCGAGGTCTCACGGGGTTACTGACAGATGCTGATTTACACCATCCGGCGCCTGAACCTCTTTGTTATCACCATGCTTATCCTGTCCATGGTGGGTTTCAGTATTTTGCGCCTCGACCCGAGTTCAGTTTGGAACCAGCACAGCTTTTGGGGCGGCTGGTTTGATTACCTGCAACAACTTTTGTCCGGTCACCTGGGCACCACATTGTCTGGCGCATCTGCCAGTGCCGAAGTCATCGCCGTCTTCCCTGCCACTCTGGAGCTTTGTTTCTTCGCTTTCCTGCTGGCCCTTATCCTTGGTATTCCTTTGGGGACTATTTCCGGGGCCAACAAAGGCGGCGTCTCTGATACGGCCATTTCATTCGGTACACTGATCGGTTTCTCCGTCCCGGTTTTCTGGATGGCAGTTATCTTTATTACCTTGTTTTCCCTTAACCTTGGCTGGCTGCCGGTTTCCGGCCAGTACAACGTTCTTTACGAAATCCCGCAGGTTACCGGTTTTGCGCTGATTGATGTTTTGCTTTCTTCACACCCTTACCAATCAGCAGCCTTGGAAGATATTCTTCGCCACCTTATCCTGCCTACCATCGTGCTTTCGATTGCTCCAATGACAGAAGTTATCCTGCTGATGAAAGCATCGGTAGCCCATGAGATGACACAAAATTACGTGAAGGCAGCGGCGACCAAAGGTCTCAGCCGTAGTGAAATTGTACGCCGGCACGTGATGAAGAATGCACTGCCACCTTTGCTGCCGAAATTGGGGCTTCAGTTTTCAACGGTTCTGACGCTGGCGATCATTGTTGAGTTCATTTTTAACTGGCCTGGTATCGGCCGGTGGCTGCTTGACGCCATCGCGCACCAGGACCATGTTGCTATTCAGGCCGGTGTTATCAGCGTGGCGACTTCAGTACTGCTGGTAAACATATTCACCGAACTTGCCGGTGCAGCTGTCAATCCCCTGGTAAGGAAAGAGTGGTATGCCAACAAATAATGTTTATCAGGAAGAGCAGATCCCAACCCAGCTGTCCCGCTCCTGGCATGCTTTCCGTTCCAACACACCAGCGATGTTCGGCTTCTGGTGCCTTTGCGCACTGCTGTTCACCACCATTTTCGCCCCTTGGCTGGCTCCTTATGACCCTCAACACCAAACCGGGGTACTGCTGATCCCGCCGTCATGGGACAGCACCGGGCGTGTTGAATTCTTCCTGGGTACAGACGACTTAACCCGGGATGTGCTTTCACGTCTTATCTTGGGTTCCCGCCTGACATTTGGCTATGCCATTGTTATTGCTTTTTCATCTGCGGTTGTCGGTTCATTGATTGGCGTGCTGGCGGGTATGACACGCGGGCTTGTTTCCAGCGTTCTTAACCACGTCCTGGATACTGTCCTCTCTATCCCTACCATTTTGCTGGCAATCATTGTGGTGGCCTTTTTCGGCCCAGGGGAAACCACCATATTGCTCGCAGTATGGCTGGCTCTGATTCCGCGCTTTATCCGGGCGGTCTATACAGCCGTACACCGGGAGGTGGAAAAAGATTACATCGTGGCGGCACGTCTGGATGGTGCTAACTCAGCCTATTTACTGTACCACTCAATCTTACCGAATATCCTGACGGTGCTAAGCACTGAGTCTACCCGTGCATTGTCTGTCGCCATTCTTGATATCGCTGCGCTGGGTTTTCTAAGCCTAGGTGCCCAGCCTCCATCCCCTGAATGGGGGGCCATGCTCCGAGATTCCCTTGAGCTGATTTACAACGCTCCCTGGACAGTCACCCTGCCAGGGCTGACAATTATGTTCAGCGTTTTAGTAGTGAACCTGGTGGGTGGTGGCATCACCCAGGCAATCAACGCAGGTACAGAGTAATGCCGTTACTTGATATCAGACACCTGACTATTGAAATCGACACCCCGCAGGGAATGGTTAAAGCTGTCGACCGCATGAGCCTTACAATCAATGAAGGTGAAATTCGCGGTTTGGTTGGGGAGTCCGGCTCCGGAAAAAGCTTGGTAGCCAAAGCCATCTGCGGCGTGACCAAAGACAACTGGCGTGTGAGCGCTGACCGCCTGCGCCTTGGCAATGTAGACCTTTTATCCCTTTCACCGCGCGAACGCCGTAAAATTGTCGGTCGTGAAATTGCGATGGTATTCCAGGAGCCAAGCACCTGCCTGGACCCTTCCGAGGCGGTAGGAAGCCAGTTGGAAGAAGCAATTCCGTCGGATTCATTTTCCGGTCACTGGTGGCAACGCCTTAACTGGCGAAAACAGCAATCCATCGCATTGCTGCACAAGGTAGGTATTAAAGACCATAAACGGGTAATGGACTCCTACCCTTACGAACTGACAGACGGTGAGTGTCAGAAGGTGATGATTGCAATGGCAATAGCCAACCGCCCTCGTCTGCTGATTGCGGACGAACCCACTGCGGATCTTGATCCTATCACCCAGTCTCAGATTTTCCGTCTGCTGAGCCGGACAAACCAGTTGGCCAACACCACAATCCTGCTTATCAGCCACGATCTCACAACAGTGACCCAGTGGTCAGACAGAATTACGGTGATGTACTGTGGCCAGTCGGTGGAGTCAGCCAGCCGGAAACAACTGCTGGAATCACCTCACCATCCCTACACAGAAGCCCTGCTCAAGGCGATGCCGGATTTCAGTAAAGACATCCCGCACAAAAGCCACCTGCAAACATTGCCCGGCTCAATCCCGCCTCTCCAGCATTTGCCCATCGGCTGCCGGCTGGGACCACGCTGTCCTTACGCACAGCGCAAGTGCGTGGAAGTGCCGCAAAGCCTTCGTGTGAAGAACCATAAATTCAGCTGTCATTTCCCGCTGAATATGGAGCAAGAAAAATGACAGCATTGCTCGAAGTCACTAACTTAAAAAAAGACTACTACAACCACACCAGCCTGCTGGGACGACGGACTGTGGAAGCAATTAAGCCAATTTCGTTTTCTCTCGAGGTTGGCCAGACACTGGCATTAATTGGTGAGAACGGTTCAGGTAAGTCGACACTGGCAAAAATGCTGGCCGGGGTGACTGCACCCACATCCGGTGAGATCCGGGTCAATGGTGAATTACTTTCCCATGGTGACTACCAAACCCGCTGCAAACTGATCCGGATGATTTTCCAGGATCCCAACACCGCTTTGAATCCGCGGTTACGGATAGGGTCAATTCTGGAAGGCCCACTCAAGCGGAATACCAATATGACTCCGCAGGAACGGGAAAAACGGATTTACAATACTTTGCGCAGAGTTGGCCTTTTACCAGAGCATGCGCACTTTTACCCCCAGATGTTAGCCACCGGCCAGAAACAGCGTGTTTCACTGGCAAGGGCATTAATTCTCCAGCCATGTGTCATCGTTGCTGATGAAGCACTGAATGGTCTTGATATGTCCATGCGCTCCCAGATTATCAACCTGCTGTTGGAGCTTCAGGAAGAGATGGGGCTGTCATACATCTATGTGTCACAGCATATGGGAATGGTAAAGCATATCTCTGACAAAGTGATTGTGATGCAGGATGGTGAAGTAGTGGAAAAAGGCCCAACTGAGCAGGTGTTTTCTGACCCTCAGCACAGCCTGACCCAGCGCCTTCTGGAGAGCCATTTCAGTACGCCTTCTCTGGACAGAAAAGCCCGTTACTGCAACAACCAGTGATTTTCAGTCCAGGTTCAATGAACCACCGAAACGCTGAGGTATAAATAAAAAAACCGGTTTGATTGATCATCAAACCGGTTTTTTTTGAATCAGCTTTCTCAGTTGTTCAGAGACATGTTGATCGCTGCAAGAACGGCAGCTGGATCTTCAGCCTTGGTAATTGGGCGCCCTATAACCAGATAGTCCGAACCTGCTGCAACAGCATCAACCGGTGTCATGATACGGCGCTGGTCACCGGCATCACTGCCTGCTGGGCGGATGCCCGGTGTTACCAGTTTGAATTCTGCACCAAGGGCAGATTTCAGCATGGTCGATTCCTGAGCAGAACACACTACGCCATCAAGCCCACTGTTTTTAGTCAGGGTTGCCAGAGACAGGACGTGTTCCTGAGGCTCCCGCGTAATACCAATGCCAGAAAGGTCAGAAGTTTCCATACTGGTCAGTACGGTCACGCCAATCAGCAGCGGTTTGTCGTTGCCGTAAGGCTCCAGGGCTTCACGGGCAGCCACCATCATTCGTTCACCGCCACTTGCATGAACGTTTACCATCCAGACACCCAACTCTGCAGCCGCGGCTACAGCTCGCGCACAGGTATTTGGGATGTCGTGGAATTTCAGGTCCAGAAAGACGCTGTGACCCCGTTGATGTAAAGCACGCACAAACTCAGGACCAAACAGTGTGAACATTTCCTTGCCCACTTTCAGGTGGCAGCTTCCCGGTACCAACCGGTCAACGAAAGCCAACGCGTCATCCTTATTTGCGTAATCCAGTGCAACTATAACTTTAGGGTCTTGCATCATATCTCCTGATCACTCTCCATCCAGGCCACGAATTGGTTTTATCGTGCCCCAGCTCTTACAAGACGGGCAATGCCAGTATAGGGAATGGGTTGAGAACCCACACTGGCGACAGCGGTAGCGCGGCTTAATTTTTATATGTTCACCTACCAACCCCTTAAGGGTCGTGAGGCTGTCACGGGCCCGCTCGTTTTCCGCTTCATCCACATGGTATTCCATGAGGTGGTGGAACCCCTTCATGGTCGGGTTCCGGGTTAACTGACGGGTAAGGTAACTCTGTGCCATGGCATTACCCTGAGACTTCTTGATGTTGTCTGCCAACATCAATTCCGCAGTGGCACCCGCCCCTTTATCAATACAGTAATTTAGAAAACGTGTAAGTTGGTTATCTTTTTTCAGATGACTGTAGCAGGTGACCAACAGGGGCAATGCCTCACTGGTGAAATCAATGTCCTGCTCAACCATATATTCGAGGTTTTTAACCGCAGACTTATAGTCTTCCTGCTGCATGTCCATTTTGGCCAGCATCAGGCTTGCACGTACACAACCCTTATCCGATGACATGGCTTTTTTCAGCTGTTGCCTGGCCTGTGAGTTCTCACCGGCAGCAATCGACAACATTGCCAGTTCACACCAGAAATGCCCGATATCGCGTTTGAGCTTTGATTTCCCAAGCTTGACCAAATGGGTAGCCATCTCAATAGCACGATCCCACTCGCGGGTCTGTTGGTAGATAGCAAGTAACTGACGGAGTGCTGACTCGCGATAGTCAGGCTCATCGAGCAATTGGGAAAAGATCTTCTCAGCCCGGTCAAAGAAACCAGCAACCATGTAGTCTTTGGCTAACTGTTGAAGAGCGAGGTTTCGTTGATCGGTGGTCAGATTAGGACGTGCAATCAAATTCTGGTGGATGCGGATTGCACGGTCGACTTCACCACGGCTTCGGAAAAGGTTACCCAAAGCCAGATGGGTATCTATGGTCTCGTTATCGACCTGCAACAGCTCTATGAAGAGATCGACAGCTTTATCTGACTGGTCTGAAAGAATCAGGTTCAGACCAGTAACGTACTGCCGGGATATTTGGTGAGACTTCTCTTCGCGTTGGTGTCGGGCATTCCTGTTCCCCATATACCAGCCATAGCCAGCTGCAATTGGAAGTAACAGAAACAGCAACTCCAGCATGGATTATTCCTTAACTGGCTCCGTGCGCAGCTTATCGAGTTCCTGCTGCTGTTTGTTGACCTGTTTCTGTAAACGACGGGCAGAGAAACGAGCACGAAGATAAAGTAAACCGCAGACAAGCCAACCGAGGATAAAGCCGAGGCCAAAAGCACCACCCAATAAAGTAGACAGGCGGAATTCGCCCTGAGCAGCGAGGAAGTTAAAACCAACCAACTCCTGGTTCACTGAGCCCAACGCCAGAGCTACCAAGAAAAAGACAACCAGAATGACGATGCTCAATACCTTCACAATATTATCCTTTTTATCCTTTATTCCTGTGAAACCGGCCTATACGGAACAGAATTTTCGGACTGCCCGGTTTCACTGAGCTAACCTGCCGATTATGCAGTAAATTCACTTGTCAGACCATCGAAAACAGGTAAAAAAAAACGGCATACCTGATGCATGCCGTTTTTTCAATCGAATCTCGCTTAGCTATAGATGTCAACGCGGTCGCGCAACTCTTTACCAGGCTTGAAGTGAGGAACGTACTTGCCGTCCAATTCAACTTTGTCACCTGTTTTTGGATTGCGACCTACGCGTGGCGCACGATAGTGCAAAGAGAAACTACCAAAGCCACGAATCTCGATGCGATCGCCTGACTCCAAAGTCTTTGCCATATGCTCAAGGACTTCCTTGACAGCATCTTCTACCTGCTTTGCAGACAGATGACTCTGTTGACTGCACAAACGTTCAATCAGTTCAGACTTGGTCATAGATACCCCGCTATTTTAGTATGTTTCTCAACATTATAGCCATTGAGGGGGAAATTTCCCCCTCAAATCTGCGAATTATTCGCCTTTAGCTGCTTTGAAAGCTTCAGCCATAGCAGAAACAACAGTGTCTTCCTGCTTGTTCAGGGCAGCCATTGCTTCTTGCTCGTCAGCTTCGTCTTTCGCACGTACAGACAGGTTGATTACGCGGTTCTTACGGTCAACGCCAGTGAACTTAGCGTCCAGCTCGTCGCCAACAGCCAGAACCAGAGTTGCGTCTTCAACACGGTCACGTGAAGCTTCAGAAGCGCGGATATAACCTTCAACGCCTTCAGCCAGCTCAATAGTTGCACCTTTAGCGTCAACGGCAGTTACCTTACCCTTAACGATAGCGCCTTTCTTGTTAGCAGCCATGAAGTTGTTGAATGGGTCTTCTTCCATCTGCTTCACGCCCAGAGAGATGCGCTCGCGCTCAGCGTCGACTTGCAGAACTACTGCAGTGATTTCGTCGCCTTTCTTGAATTCGCGAACTGCTTCTTCACCTGGCATGTTCCAGCTGATGTCAGACAGGTGAACCAGACCATCGATGCCGCCGTCCAGACCGATGAAGATACCGAAGTCAGTGATAGACTTGATCTTACCAGTTACTTGGTCGTTCTTAGCATGAGTTTCTGCGAACTGCTGCCAAGGGTTAGCTTTACACTGCTTCAGACCCAGGCTGATACGACGACGTTCTTCGTCGATATCCAGAACCATAACTTCAACTTCGTCACCCACGTTAACAACTTTAGATGGGTGGATGTTCTTGTTGGTCCAATCCATTTCTGAAACGTGTACCAGACCTTCAACGCCTTCTTCGATTTCTACGAAGCAGCCGTAGTCAGTCAGGTTGGTTACGCGGCCAGACAGCTTAGTGCCTTCTGGGTAACGCTTAGCGATAGCAACCCATGGATCTTCACCCAGTTGCTTCAGACCCAGAGATACGCGAGTACGCTCACGGTCGAACTTCAGAACCTTAACTGCGATCTCGTCGCCAACGTTAACGATTTCTGATGGGTGCTTAACGCGCTTCCACGCCATGTCAGTGATGTGCAGCAGGCCGTCAACGCCGCCCAGGTCGACGAATGCACCGTAGTCAGTCAGGTTCTTAACGATACCCTTAACTTCCTGACCTTCCTGCAGAGTAGCCAGCAGTTCGTCGCGCTCTTGGCTGTTTTCAGATTCGATAACAGCACGGCGAGAAACAACAACGTTGTTGCGCTTCTGGTCCAGCTTGATTACTTTGAACTCAAGCTCTTTGCCTTCCAGGTGAGCAGTGTCACGTACTGGACGAACGTCTACCAGTGAACCTGGCAGGAATGCACGGATGCCGTTCAGTTCAACAGTGAAGCCACCTTTAACTTTACCGTTGATAACACCCATAACAGTTTCAGCGTTCTCGTAAGCCTTCTCCAGTTGGATCCAAGCTTCGTGGCGCTTCGCTTTCTCACGAGAAAGCTGAGTCTCACCGAAACCGTCTTCAACTGCGTCCAGAGCTACGTCAACTTCAGAACCAACTTCGATTTCCAGTTCGCCAGCAGCGTTTTTGAACTGCTCAGCTGGAATTGCTGATTCTGATTTCAGGCCTGCGTCTACCAGAACGAAACCGTTCGCGATAGAAACTACAGTACCTTTAACGATCGCACCTGGGCGAGTTTCGAGTTCTTTCAGGGACTCTTCAAAGAGTTGAGCAAAAGATTCAGTCATTGATTCAATCTTCAGTTAATTAAACGTCCACGGGTGTCCTACCGCGTGGGGTTGTTAATAATATCAGCCATCATCCTTGACGCTGATTTTTGCCCTACAGCTTATGCTGCGGACAGTTTGGACTCTGCGAAAGATAGCACCTTTTCCAGTACCTGCTCGATGGTCAGGCTGGTTGAGTCGATAACCAGTGCATCCTCGGCGGGACGTAACGGCGCAACAGTACGATTTCTGTCGCGATAGTCACGTTCCTCTATTTCTTTCAAAAGGTGGTCAAAGCTAACATCTAACCCCTTTTCTTGCAACTGTTTCATGCGGCGATTCGCGCGTTCTTCAGCACTCGCATCGAGGAAGATTTTTACCTCTGCGCCGGTGAAGACAACCGTACCCATATCACGGCCGTCAGCGACCAGTCCCGGTGCATCCGCAAACGCTCGCTGGCGACGAAGCAGTGCTTCGCGAACACGTGGTAACGCTGCAATTTTTGAAGCTGCATTTCCCACTTCTTCCGTACGCAGCGTACGGGATACATCTTCGCCTTCCAGGATCACTTTCACCAGTTCACCTTCGGCCTTGAACTGAACATCCAGACTGACTGCCAGCGGAACCAGTGCATCTTCAGATTCGGTATCCACACTGTGGTGAATTGCAGCAAGCGCCAAAACACGATAAATAGCGCCGGAGTCTAACAAATGCCATCCCAGTTTATCCGCCAACAGCATGCAAAGCGTTCCTTTGCCCGCTCCACTTGGGCCATCAACGGTGATAATGGGTGCACTACCTGACATAGACTTCTCCAACTTTCTGATTCTGGGTTTGTAATGTCCGGCATTTCTGACAAGCTTTTTTGCAAAGCGTTCCATCCGGACAATGGAAAATCCGGCGGTTATTATAAATAAGTTGTGACCAAAATCCCATCTATTCACCCGATAGCCAGAACTTTCTTTGCCTGAATTCCTGTAAATAAAAACGGCATGTCAGGTATCTGACATGCCGTTTCTGGATTTGAATACGCAGGGTAATTAATACTGACTGACGCTTCCCAGCTTATCGAAGTAATCAGGGAAGGTTTTGGATGTACAACCCGGATCGTTTATGGTGACCGGCGTATCACTGAGCGCCACAAGGGAAAAGCACATCGCCATGCGGTGGTCATTGTAAGTATCAATCGCAGCGTGGGTTAATGATGCCGGCGGGGTAATAGTAATGTAATCCTCACCTTCCTCGACCTCCGCCCCGACTTTACGCAACTCGATTGCCATTGCAGCCAAACGGTCTGTTTCTTTCACCCGCCAGTTATAGACGTTACGAATGGACGTAGTGCCTTTGGCAAACAAAGCTGCTGTAGCAATAGTCATTGCCGCATCCGGGATATGGTTGAAATCCATATCAATGGCATTTAGCTCACCACGACGTGAGATGACGTAGTCGTCGCCCCACTCGATTTCTGCCCCCATTGCTGACAATGCATCGGCGAAGGCAACATCACCCTGAATACTCTTGCGACCAATACCAGTGACTTTGATTTCACCGCCTTTAATCGCTGCTGCTGCCAGGAAGTATGAAGCCGAAGAGGCATCCCCTTCAACAAGGAAGTCACCTGGGGCCTGGTATTCCTGGCCACCTTTAACGTTAAATACCTGATAATCGCGGTTTTCAACCTCAACACCAAACTGCGCCATAATATGCAGTGTGATATCAATATATGGCTTCGAAACCAACTCACCTTCAATACGGATCACCATATCATTCTGGCTAAGCGGGGCAGTCATCAACAGTGCGGTTAGAAATTGACTGGAAATGGAGCCATCAACACTTACTTCACCACCTCTAAGGCCCGTTCCTTTGATCTTCAGTGGCGGATAATCGGTGTTTTCCAGGTAACTGATCTCTGCACCGGCCTCACGGAGCGCATCAACCAGGTGGCCAATTGGCCGTTCTTTCATTCGCGGTTCACCGGTGAGGACATATTCCCCAGCCCCAAGACACAATGCTGCCGCCAAAGGACGCATTGCGGTTCCGGCGTTGCCAAGATAGAGTTCAAACGCATCGCTGGACGGAAAAGGCCCACCCAAGCCTTCAACCACACACTCAGTTTTATCATCAGAGAGAGTGTAGTTAACACCGAGCTGGCGCAGGGCGGTCAGCATATGCCGGATATCATCACTGTCGAGCAGGTTGGTCAGTCGGGTTGTGCCTTTAGCCAGGGCGGCGAGTAATAGCGCGCGGTTAGAAACACTTTTTGAACCGGGAAGGTTTATTTCACCCTGCACCCGGGAAATGGGCTGTAACGTCAGGCTCTCCATTTTGTATTGTCTTCGTCCTGTTTTCTTGCGTGTAAGCAGGGTATCGGATTAGCTTGAGGGGTTCCAGCCAATTGTTAAAAAAGTCACAGAAACGGCAATTTCAATTACTTCTTACTATCTGGTCATTTTTTTAACAAAAACCACCACAAAAAGTGCGATGGTAAAACTGCCCGTGAACGCCTCTGTCGCAGCAATCAGGCGAGAAAACCCTATAGGGACAAAATCCCCGTAACCCAGTGTCGTAAAGGTCACCACGCTGTAGTAAAGACAGGAAGCAAACGCTTCAAGGTTGGTTGCCACTGGCTGTGTCGTGGAAACCGCAACGATGGCTCCCCCATGTTGAATCCCAAAAATGGCGTAAAGTACGGCACTGATAAATATCAGCAACAGGGAAAACAGTACGACACGAATCGGATCCTCACCATAGCCACAAAACAAATCTACGGTTTTTGAAATCAATCTCTCGAGGGAGAACTTTGGCATCTGGTAACGGCGCATTGTCAGTTCTTTCTGGAGGAAATGACCCGCCATGGTGAAAATGCCCTGCTTCTCGGCTGCCTTTCTTAAATCCCGGTAAATTTCTTCTGATTGCTCAAAGAGATCCACCATCTTTTCATGTTCACGATGACGGGCAGCAATCAACCCTTCAGTTTCCTGACGCACCTGGGACCCAATACGGACGTTGTCAATCTTGGTATTCGCTAACCGGGTGCCAAGCAGGTTGCAGTTACATAAGTTAACGCAATGGATATTGGCGTGGCTAAGGTCTGCCTTCATCAGGCTGCCGTGTTCAAAACTGGCTTTGAACAGATGGGCGTTTTGCAAGTTTGCGCGGTAGAAATCTGAATGGCTGAGATCGTAACCTGATTTTGAGTTGTGTTTGACCAAGTTTACATCGATCAGGTTTGCCCTCGCCATTTGGATGCCTCTCAACAGGCCTCCCCTCTTGGCGTAGTCCTCCAGCTGGACCTTTATATCAGGGTGATTTTTTGCAGAATTTTTGTCGTGCCAAAAGCAGTAACCCGACTCATTGGATGGTTCATTGCACACAAACCCATCGGGGTCATCATATTTGCAAGTTGATGGTAAGTCCTCTTGCATCACTCCTCCCAAAGCCAGTTTCAAAACTTTTCTTTGAGTATAGAGCGATATAAAAAATGTCTCATAAACAAAGCCACGTCAGTTTTATAACTAACGTGGCTCAAACTGTTAACGCTCGTCGTTATCTTCAGGCAGAACCAGGTTCAGGATAATTGCCGTAATGCCTCCCGCGGCCATCCCGCTGGAAAGAATGCCTTTAACCCAGTCAGGCATGAATTGCAGGATCTCTGGTTTTTGTGCAATCCCAAGCCCCATAGAGAAGGAAAGCGCCATAATCAGAATGGCTCGTCTGTCCAGCTCACAGCGTGAGATAATTCGAACCCCTGAGGCAGCAATGGTTCCGAACATCACAATCGTTGCACCGCCAAGAACCGGCTCCGGAATAAGCTGAACCAGATTTGCAACTGCCGGGAACAATCCAAGCAGCACAAGCATACCCGCGATAAAGAAACCGATATAACGGCTGGCAACACCCGTCAGCTGGATGATGCCGTTATTCTGGCTGAATGTGGAGTTCGGGAAACTGTTCAGAAGGGCGGCTACCGCTGAGTTAATACCGTCACCTAAAACCCCGCCTTTGATACGGCTCATATAAACCGGACCGGATACCGGCTGTTCAGACACTTCCGAGGTCGCAGTGATGTCGCCAATTGCTTCCAGGGAGGTCACCATGAACACGATGATAAGTGGAACCAGTAATCCCCAGTCAAAACCCAGTCCGTATTGCATGGGTACCGGGATCTCAACCAGATCAGAATCCGCCATGCGGGACAGATCTACCAGCCCCATAAAAGCGGCAAGTATCGTGCCTGCAGCCATTGCAATAACGATCGATGCCACACGAAGGTAAGCATTTTTTGCACGGTTCAGTACAACAATCAAACCCAGTACAGTGCCAGACAATGCAAGGTTTTGCATGCTGCCAAAAGTACCGCTTTCAATGGCTGCATATCCACCACCCATGGAGGTCAGTCCAATCTGAATAAGGGTAAGGCCGATAAGGGTTACCACGATACCGGCAACGAGTGGCGTGATGACTCGTTGCGCATGCTGTAATACCCGTGAAATCAGCACTTCGGCCATAGAGGCAGCCATGATCGTACCGAAAATCGCGGCCATCATGGCTTCTGTACTGACACCTGTCGCTTTCATGGCAAGTCCGGCACCAATAATTGGACCCAAAAAGTTAAAGCTGGTGCCTTGGATGGAAAGCAGACCAGAGCCCACTGGCCCTATACGTTTAATCTGAATGAACGAAGCCACGCCGGATGCCAGCAAGGACATACTGACGATGGTGTTGGTATCTGAAGCCGGTAAGCCCAGTGTTTGACAGATAATCAGTGAAGGTGTCACTACCGCTACAAACATTGCAAGAAGGTGTTGCAACGCGGCAAACAGAGTTTGGGGTAAAGGTGGGCGGTCATCCAAACGGAATACCAGGTCGGACTTTTTCGGACGGACCACGTCCTGAGGCTTCGCTGTCATGTTTACATCCTTAAGGCGGCTCAAACGGAACGCTGACTGGGTATCCGTTGCTTCTGTTTTGTTCCGGTAAGCATTATCCGGTATGAAGCGGCACACATAGAGAGTTGAAGTTGGGCGCTATTTTAGTGATTTACTCCATAAATGCAAACGTTTGCGCAATCGTGTGCGTCGTTTTTATACAAGCACAAAAAAAGCCGCTATAGAAGCGGCTCTCAATCAGTATATTGGACTTTTATCCATGGGACTTTTCAAAGTTCTCCATAAACCTGACCAACGCTTCTACACCAGCCAAAGGCATAGCGTTATAAATGGAGGCACGCATTCCCCCAACCGCCTTGTGCCCCTTCAGAGCACGCAGGCCAGCTTCATCAGCCTTTGCCAGGAACAACGCATCCAGATCCGGATTTGCCAGTTGGAATGGTACATTCATCAACGAGCGGTTATCGCCATGAACCTGATTGCGATAAAAGTCGGAACTGTCAATGAAACCATAGAGTAGCGACGCTTTTGCTTCATTGAGAGCCTGAACGGCATCAACACCACCCTCTGCTTTCAGCCATTTGAATACTTCACCCGCCAGATACCAGGCGAACGTTGGTGGTGTGTTGTACATGGAATCTTTTTCCGCAAGCACTTTCCAGTTCAGTACTGACGGCAATGCATCACTGCCTTTACCCAGCAAGTCATCACGTACGATGACAATAGTCAGGCCTGCAGGACCAATGTTCTTCTGTGCACCCGCATAAATCACGCCATAGTCTGAGACGTTGATTTTTCGGGAAAGAATAGTAGATGACATATCCGCAACCAGCGGCTTGTCAGTTTGTGGCAAATCCCGGATTTCAATACCATCGATCGTTTCATTAGGGCAGAAATGAACAAAGGCGGAATCTGAGCTGAGCTTCCATTCTGACGCAGGCAGCACAGCCTTCTTACCGTCACGCTCAGTCGCAATATTAATAACATGCGGCGTGCAGTAACGCTTGGCTTCGTCTGCTGCACTATGAGCCCAGTAACCGCCATCGATGTAGTCAACAATGTCTTTGCTTCCGAGCATATTCACTGGAACAGCGGCAAATTGTGCCCGGGCCCCACCCTGACAGAAAAGGACTTTGTAATTCTCTGGAATTGACAGCAGGTCGCGCAGATCTTGTTCGGATTGTTCGGCAACTGCAATAAACTCTTTGGAACGGTGGGAAATTTCCATAACCGATGTGCCAAGGCCGTTCCAGTTAATCAATTCCTTCTGTACTTTTTTCATCACTTCAGCCGGCAGCATGGCAGGTCCGGCACAGAAGTTAAAAACGTTGTCCATAGTCGTTGGAAGCTCCTGCTATTCACCAGAGGGGTTCTGGTAGATTAATGCGTGGGGTTAAAATCGGTTCGAATTGAGCCGAATCATTGATTTACCACCAATACGTAGGTTTTGCAAACCTTAACCCAGATCACAATATATACCCAAACCTGAATTTTGAAGCGGTTCGGATATACCGATACAAAAAAGCGCAGCCTGGGCTGCGCTTTCCTTTTAAAGCCGAAGATTACTCTTCGCCTTCACCGTCAGTGGCTTCCGGTGCATCTACACCTTCCACATCTGTCAGTTCACCGTCTTCCAGCTCGTCTTCATCGCCCGCGTCGTCAATACGCTGCAGGCCAACTACAAACTCACCTTCCCCGGTTCGGATCAGACGTACACCCTGGGTATTACGGCCAACCTGGCTCACTTCGCCAACGCGGGTACGTACAAGGGTACCGCCGTTGGTGATCATCATGAACTGGTCATTTTCTTCAACCTGGATAGCCCCTACCACGTTACCGTTACGCTCGGAAACCTTGATAGAAACCACACCTTGGGTTGCACGGCTCTTGGCTGGGTATTCTTCCAGCACAGTACGCTTGCCATAACCGTTCCAGGTCACTGTCAGGATATCGCCTTCAGTGTGTGGAACAATCAGGGAAACAACCTTGTCCCCTTCTGCCAGTTTGATACCACGTACACCAGCCGCAGTTCGGCCCATGCCACGTACAGCATCTTCCTTAAAGCGAACAACCTTGCCGAATGTAGAGAACAGCATGATGTCGTTGGTGCCATCGGTGATATCAACACCGATCAGGGAGTCACCTTCACGCAGGTTCACGGCAATAATACCGGCGCTGCGTGGACGGCTGAAGTCAGTCAGAGGTGTCTTCTTCACGGTACCGTCAGCGGTCGCCATGAAGATGAACTTGTCTTCTTCGTACTCTTTAACCGGCAGGATGGCTGTAATGCGCTCATCCTCTTCCAGAGGAAGCAGGTTAACGATTGGCTTACCACGCGCAGTACGGGATGCCAGCGGCAGCTGGTAAACCTTCAGCCAGTACATACGGCCACGGCTTGAGAAACACAGAATCGTGTCGTGGGTATTTGCCACCAGCAGACGCTCGATGAAGTCTTCTTCCTTCATACGGGTTGCCGAACGGCCTTTACCACCGCGACGCTGAGCTTCGTAGTCGCTCAGAGGCTGGTATTTCACGTAACCTTGGTGGGACAGGGTTACAACAACATCTTCCTGGTTGATCAGGTCTTCGATGTTGATATCAGCACTTGATGCAGTGATTTCAGTGCGGCGCTCATCAGCAAATCCATCACGGATTGCAACGAGTTCTTCGCGGATCACTTCCATCAAACGCTCTGTGCTTTCGAGGATGTACATCAGCTCTGCTATCAGTTCCAGCAGGCCTTTGTACTCGTCCAGAATCTTTTCGTGCTCAAGACCGGTCAGCTTATGCAGGCGCAAATCCAGGATCGCCTGAGCCTGTTGTTCAGTCAGGTAGTACAGCTCGTCGCGGATACCGAACTCAGCAGCCAGCCATTCAGGACGGGCAGCATCAACACCAGCCGCTTCCAGCATCGCTTCAACTGAACCCAGTTTCCAACCGCGGGAAACCAGTTGCTCTTTTGCAATCGCAGGTGTTTGTGCAGCTCGCACCAGCTCAATGATTTCATCAATGTTCGCCAGGGCAATCGCCAGACCTTCGAGGATATGAGCACGGTCACGAGCCTTGCGCAGTTCGAAGATTGTACGGCGGGTTACCACTTCACGGCGGTGGTTGATGAAACACTTCAGCATGTCTTTCAGGTTGAACAACTTAGGCTGGCCGTTATCCAGCGCCACCATGTTGATACCGAAAGACGTTTGCAGCTGGGTTTGGGCATAGAGGTTGTTCAGAACCACTTCACCCACAGCATCGCGCTTACATTCAATGACGATGCGCATACCGTCTTTGTCAGACTCATCGCGCAGCGCACTGATACCTTCAACCTTCTTGTCCTTCACCAGCTCAGCGATCTTTTCAATCAGACGCGCTTTGTTAACCTGGTAAGGGATCTCGGTGACGATGATCGTTTCACGACCGTTCTTTTCGTCAACTTCGATATCAGCTTTTGAACGAAGGTAAATTTTTCCACGGCCGGTTTTGTACGCATCTTCAATGCCCTTACGGCCATTGATCATTGCAGCAGTTGGGAAATCCGGGCCAGGAATGAATTCCATCAGCTCATCGATAGTAATGGCTTCATTATCGATGTACGCCAGGCAGCCATCCACAACCTCACCAAGGTTATGAGGAGGAATGTTGGTTGCCATACCTACTGCGATACCGGCAGAACCGTTCACCAGAAGGTTAGGAACTTTAGTTGGCAATACTTCAGGGATCTGCTCTGTGCCATCGTAGTTTGGCACGAAGTTGACCGTTTCTTTGTCCAGGTCAGCCAGCAGTTCATGGGCGATTTTCGCCATGCGAACTTCGGTATAACGCATTGCTGCGGCGGAGTCGCCATCGATGGAACCGAAGTTACCCTGGCCATCGACCAGCATGTAGCGAAGCGAGAAAGGCTGCGCCATACGGACGATGGTGTCATATACCGCACTGTCACCGTGCGGGTGATATTTACCGATTACGTCACCGACCACACGGGCCGATTTCTTATAAGCTTTATTCCAGTCATTACCCAGTTCGTTCATCGCGAATAATACGCGACGGTGAACCGGCTTCAGACCATCACGCACGTCAGGAAGAGCACGACCCACGATGACTGACATCGCGTAATCGAGGTACGAGCTTTTCAGCTCCTCTTCAATATTTATCGGCGTAATCTCTTTCGCAAGATCGCTCATGGAGCTTCAGTCCCTCAGCTAAATCTGTCGTATTTAAATACGGGCAAGGTACGGGAGAATAGCATACTCAGCGCCCCTAAGGCACCTATTTGATTTGAGTCTGCTCACGAATCCACGCTCAACCATGTTTTTAGCAAATTCCATTATTAAAACAACGAAAATACAGTCTGTTGCAATCTATTGTGATTCAGGAAACAAATCCTTAACTTTGTTGTGGTCTTCATGCTGTTCGAGAGCTGCCTCTCAATGCATAAAATGCAATTAGACTAATATTAATAACGGTACAGCTTCATTCATCTCCATAGAAAGGAGGTTCACATGTTAGCGCCCGTGATTAACCTTATCGGTTACTCGCTGATTGTCTGTAAATACGTTGTGTTTGCAATGATCACCGCTATTACCCTAACGAATGTTGCGTCAAGCTGACCCTTTTACGCGTTTAGCAGTCACGTTTTCACTTGATGCAACAAAACTACTGGCTCCACCAATGAAAGCAGCGATCGTCGCTGCTTTCTCCTTTGTACCGGTTAGGTATAATGACCCGCAGGAATCAAAAGACATAAAGTGGGCAATGATGGCCGTACAGCAAAACGTTGATCCGTCAGAAATTAAAAAGTTCGAAGATATGGCATCCCGATGGTGGGATCTTGAGGGCGAATTCAAGCCACTGCACCAAATTAATCCTTTGCGCCTTAACTACGTGATGGATCTGTGCGGCGGGCTGTTTGGGAAGAAAGTTCTGGATGTCGGCTGCGGCGGTGGCATTCTTGCTGAAAGCATGGCGCAGGAAGGAGCTGAAGTCACCGGCCTTGATATGGGTAAAGAGCCTCTGACCGTGGCTCGACTCCATGCACTGGAGAGCGGCGTCAAAGTTACTTATACACAGTGTACCGTCGAAGAACACGCCGAAGAAAATCCGGGCTTATATGATGTGGTGACATGTATGGAAATGCTTGAGCATGTCCCCGACCCGGCATCCATTATTGCTTCCTGTTCAAAGCTGGTGAAACCCGGTGGGCATGTTTTCTTTTCAACGCTTAACCGAAACCCTAAATCCTGGGCTTTTGCCATTTTCGGAGCAGAGTACCTGTTGAAAATTGTTCCCAAAGGAACCCATGACTTTGACAAATTCATCAAGCCCAGCGAGTTGCTGCGCATGATTGATGCGACGCCTTTGAAAGACCAGCATATTACCGGCCTGCATTATAACCCGCTCACTGGTAACTACTGGCTTGGAAATAATGTCGATGTAAATTACATCGTCCATACCCGAAAGTCGGAAGATTAACGTAAGCCGCCATTACCCTTCTATATAAAGAGGAAACGGATGACCCGGTACGCAGACGCAGTGCTGTTTGATCTGGATGGAACCTTGCTAGATACCGCTGCAGATATGGCTGCAGCGGCAAACCATGTCCTGGCATTACACCAGTTCCCTCCCCTTTCCAAACGCCAGATACAGGACAACACCAGCTACGGCGCGACAGGGTTACTGAAGGCCGGTTTCGGCGAGCATATCGCTACCATGGATGCAAAATCACTGCGAGGCCAGTTCCTGGATTACTACGCAAACCATATCTGCCATGGCACGACTCAATACGCAGGTGTCAGCGAAATGCTTGCCGGGTTAGATGAACTTGACATCCCGTGGGGCATTGTCACAAACAAACCAACGTACCTTACCGAGTTACTCCTTCCTCATTTCGACCTGCTCACACGCACCAGGGTGTTGGTTTGCGCCGATACCCTGACCGTTGCCAAACCTCATCCTGAGCCTCTTTGGTATGCAGCAGACCAGTTGCACATTGGTGCAAATCGCTGTCTTTATATCGGGGACATCAGAAACGATGTCATCGCGGCGAAAAATGCAACAATGTTGTCTGCAGTTGCAGCATGGGGATATACGGGAGCGGATGGAAATCCAATTGGGTGGGAGGCAGATCAAATTCTCTCCAATCCTGTGGATTTACTGTCGCTGTTTTGACAACAGTCACAATTAAAAAACTTCGCGAATATCGGGTTGTTGGCTACAGCCAACTGATTACGTGATGTTCAAACAGTTCAGGTAGAAAACTTATTTTTGAGACTGGAAAAAGAGAGATTTTTACACTTGCTTTTTTTCCAATACTGGTAGCATTGGGAATCATCGGTGAGTGAGCACTAACATTTAATTTCACATCCCCAAGTTATCCACATTTTCGTAACTATCCCATGCCTTGCAAAGCGGCGAAATCAACACTATCTTGTAACCAACAAGCCAATGCACCCCTATATATTGTGTTAAAGAATAATCAGGTGCGGAGAAACGTCAGTCGTACAGCGAGCGCCATTTATGTGATTTTTGCATAAATGGTGCTTTGCTGAGAAAAATCTGGGATAAGGCATAAAATGAACCAACAACTTACCGTAACAAAGCGCGATGGTCGTAAAGAAAACATAGATTTAGATAAGATCCACCGCGTACTGGATTGGGCAGCAGAAGATCTGAATAACGTCTCTGTTTCGCAAGTAGAACTGCGCTCTCACATCCAATTTTATGACGGTATAAAGACCGAAGACATTCACGAGACCATTATCAAAGCAGCCGCAGATCTGATCTCAGAAGCCACCCCGGATTACCAGTATCTCGCTGCACGCCTGGCGATTTTCCACCTGCGCAAGAAAGCATTCGGCCAGTTTGAACCACCACGCCTGGCAGATCACGTTGCAAAAATGGTCGACATGGGCAAGTACGACGGCCATCTGCTGGAAGACTATACCTCTGAAGAGCTGAACATTCTCGACAGTTACATCGATCACTGGCGTGATATGAACTTCTCCTATGCAGCCGTAAAACAGCTGGAAGGTAAGTATCTGGTGCAGAACCGTGTGACAGGCGAAATCTATGAAAGTGCACAGTTCCTTTACATGATGGTCGCGGCCTGTCTGTTCTCAGGCTACCCAAAAGAAACCCGTCTGGACTACGTTCGCCGTTTCTATGACGCTGTATCTACCTTCAAGATTTCTCTGCCAACACCAATCATGGCCGGTGTTCGTACCCCTACCCGCCAGTTCAGCTCATGTGTACTGATTGAGTGTGACGACAGCCTCGACTCAATCAACGCAACTGCCAGCTCTATCGTACGCTATGTTTCACAGCGCGCGGGTATTGGTATCAATGCCGGACGTATCCGTGCACTGGGCAGCCCAATTCGCGGTGGAGAGGCTTTCCACACAGGGTGTATCCCGTTCTACAAGTACTTCCAGACCGCAGTAAAGTGCTGTTCACAAGGCGGGGTTCGCGGTGGTGCGGCAACATTGTTCTACCCTATCTGGCACCGCGAAGTGCAGTCACTGTTGGTACTGAAAAACAACCGTGGTGTTGAGGAAAACCGTGTCCGCCACATGGACTACGGTGTACAGATCAACAAGCTGATGTATACCCGCCTGATTAAAGGTGGCAACATCTCCCTGTTCTCGCCTTCTGACGTCCCAGGGCTTTACGATGCCTTCTTCGAAAACCAGGACGAATTTGAACGCCTTTACGAGCAATATGAAAACGACTCTAGTATCAAGCGCGAAACCGTTAAAGCCATTGAGCTATTCTCGCTGCTGATGCAGGAACGAGCCTCAACAGGCCGGATCTATATCCAAAATGTGGACCACTGTAACACCCACAGCCCGTTTGACCCGGCTGTCGCTCCAATACGCCAGTCCAACCTCTGTCTGGAAATAGCGCTGCCTACCAAGCCTTTGAGCAACGTAGAAGATGACCAGGGTGAAATTGCACTGTGTACATTGTCTGCATTCAACCTGGGTGCAATTAAATCCCTGGATGAGCTGGAAGAGCTTTCTGAACTTGCAGTCCGTGCACTCGACAGCCTTCTGGACTACCAGGATTACCCTTTGCCGGCGGCTTATAAAGCGACAATGAACCGCCGCACTCTGGGTATCGGTGTTATTAACTTTGCTTACTACCTGGCGAAGCACGGTGCCCGCTACTCTGACGGAAGCGGCAATGCCCTGACTCACCGTGCCTTTGAAGCTATTCAGTACCACCTGCTGAAAGCCTCTGTAAACCTGGCAAAAGAGAAAGGCGCGTGCCCGGCGTTTAATGAAACGACTTACGCGAAAGGCATCCTTCCGATTGATTCGTACAAGAAAGATATCGATGCAGTTTGCGATGAGCCTCTGCACTACGATTGGGAAGCTCTGCGCGAAGAGATCGTCACTCACGGCCTGCGTAACTCTACGCTGACTGCGCTGATGCCATCAGAAACCTCTTCGCAGATCTCAAATGCGACCAATGGCATTGAGCCTCCACGTGGATTCGTTTCCGTAAAAGCATCGAAAGACGGAATCCTCAAGCAAGTGGTACCGGATTACGAAAATTGCCGTGACAGCTATGAGTTGCTTTGGAATATCGGCGGAAATGACGGATACCTGCAGTTGGTTGGTATCATGCAGAAGTTTGTTGACCAGGCTATCTCTGCAAATACCAACTACGATCCAAGCAAATTCGAAAACGGCAGGGTTCCAATGAAACTCCTGCTGAAAGACCTGCTAACAGCCTACAAACTGGGAGTGAAAACACTGTACTATCACAACACCCGTGACGGTGCAGCTGATGCCCAGGAAGACATCAAAGAAGATGATGGCTGTGCAGGCGGTGCATGTAAGATCTAAGGACAACGTTAGTGTGGGGAGCCGGTGTGCTCCCCATCGGTTTTAATTTATTTGGCGGTTAAGTAAATGGCCTACAGCACCTTTTCAAAGATAAATAACAACCCTCTCAAAGAACCAATGTTTTTCGGACAACCGGTAAATGTTGCCCGTTACGATCAGCAAAAATATGAAATCTTCGAAAAGCTGATTGAAAAACAACTTTCCTTTTTCTGGCGCCCAGAAGAAGTTGATGTCTCCGGCGACCGTATCGATTACAACCAGTTACCTGAACACGAACAGCATATTTTCATCAGCAACCTGAAATACCAGACTCTGCTCGACTCTATTCAGGGCCGCAGTCCTAATGTTGCGCTGCTTCCACTGATTTCCATCCCTGAGCTGGAAACCTGGGTTGAAACATGGGCGTTTTCAGAAACCATTCACTCACGCTCGTACACCCATATTATCCGCAACATTGTCAAAGATCCTTCAATGGTCTTTGACGATATCGTAGTCAACGAACATATCATCAAGCGTGCCAACGACATTGCCGGCTATTATGATGACCTGATTGAAGCCACCAACCTCTACCACCAACTGGGTGAAGGGGAACATGTGATCAATGGTGAAAAGGTCTCGGTTTCGCTGCGCAATCTCAAGCACAAGCTTTACGTTTGCCTAATGTGCGTTAATGCGCTGGAAGCCATTCGCTTCTATGTCAGCTTCGCCTGTTCGTTTGCTTTCGCTGAGCGGGAGCTTATGGAAGGTAACGCCAAAATCATCAAGCTGATTGCCCGTGACGAAGCATTGCACCTCACCGGTACCCAGCACATGCTGAACATTCTGCGCAGCGGTGAAGACGATGCGGAAATGGGAGAAATCGCTCGTGAGGCTGAGCAAGAGTGCTTTGACCTGTTCAAGAAAGCTGCCGAGCAGGAAAAAGAGTGGGCGGAGTACCTGTTTAAAGACGGCTCAATGATTGGCCTTAACAAAGATATTCTCTGCCAGTACGTGGAGTACATCACCAACCTTCGTATGCAAGCTGTCGGCCTCAAACCGGCTTATGCCACTTCGAGCCACAATCCAATCCCTTGGATCAATGCATGGCTTTCTTCAGACAACGTTCAGGTCGCTCCACAGGAAGCTGAGATCAGTTCCTACCTCGTGGGACAAATTGACAGTGCGGTAGACCTTGGCGATCTGGACGACTTTGAGCTTTGAGCCTGATCTTATGAGTAAAGTCACTCTGAACGTTAACGGCTTCGAGGTAGACGGGAATACTGGCGAGTCGTTGCTTAAACAGCTGGAAAATGCGGGGTTGCAACCTGAATACCAATGCCGGAATGGGGTCTGTGGCGCTTGCCGCTGCCGCTTGGCCACGGGCAAGGTATCCCAGAAAGATTCCCTGGCTTATACCGGTAAAGATGAAATCCTTACCTGCCAGAGCCGTCCACTTACAGATGTCACATTGGAATTTGATTACACCGTCAGCGTTCAGATGGACAAAGCTTCTAACGGTTGAGCTTGCTTACACCATAACGGCAGCCAAATGGCTGCCGTTTTTGTCAGTGGCCAGGTTGATTTCGCTACGATTGCGCAGGAAGGTACAACTCTTCAACACAAGTCATCGACATATACTGTCCAATAACATCTTTATCCTCAGTCCAGCGGCGAACCATATCCAGCATAGCGGTACTGATGAGCGACCGGCGATCATTAACAGGCCATCGCCTGCGGAATTTCAGGGTTTGTCCCCAGTCCCCGACAGGTGTGGACATAGCAATAGAGACTTCACCCTCTGCACTTTCACACCCGCACGCCAACGCTATGGCAGACTGGGTTTTCTCCCGGGCTGCAGTCGCCATTGCCAACGCTGCTGCAAGCGCGTTCTTGTCTGCTAGTTCCGGCTGTTGGCAGGAAGACATCACCCAGCCTTGTTGCAATATTCCCTGAAAGATATCCGACTCTGAAAGCCAGGACGTCAGGTTCCCTGCAGTAAATTGCTCAGCTACCGACAGGGTTACATTGTGCTTACCGAGTTTTGCTGCAACGGCCTCCCTCATCGGCTGATCCCTGGACACCAGGTTGTCTCCAAGAACACCCACAATGTCCCCAATTTTCTTCTCATCATCAGACAGTGATGATGGGGAAAACAGCTTAACTTCTATAAATGGCAGGGATGATCGGTAGCCCATCTCACTATCCGGGGAAAGAGCGACACCACTCAGACTGTCGTTAAGGTTCGCTTCAGAAAGACCAAAGGTATAGAAACGATCACAGACAAACGCCGGGTTATCAGGAAAGGCACTTCGTATCCGGGGAAGAACCTGCTCCTCCACCATTTTGGTGAACTCACTTGGGACACCGGGTGTAAAAAACAGCCAGCACTCATTCAGGTGACAGGCAAAACCGCAGGCAGTACCAATAGGGTTATCAAGCAACTCTGCACCCTCGGGCAACATTGCTTGCTTGATATTGCTTTTGGGCATTTCCCGGCCGGATTTGGAGAACATTTGTTCCAACACATCCACCCAACTGCGGTTTAAAACCAGCTCCACCCCCATTGCCATTGAAGCCGCTTCAGCAGTGAGATCGTCAGTCGTGGGTCCCAACCCACCATTAACGATGACGACATCTGATTTAAGGCTTGCCTGCAGCAGTTCAGAACAAATATCGTCCTTGCTGTCACCTACCGTTGTTCTTCTATGCAGACGGAACCCCTGTTGGAAAAACAAACGGGATAACCATGCGGCATTGGTGTCAGTAATATCGCCGTGCAGTACTTCTTCACCGGTGCTAATCATCGCAACTTTGATTCCTTCGGGCACCCTGACTCTCCTTTACTGAATGCATTTTTTGATTATGACATGGCTATTTGGACTGCACCACTCTGAATCGTAAAGATATCATTACAGTTGTTGGAACTGGACGTTTACAAGAACTGTAGATTCATAATTATAAAATGTTAATACTGCTTCAATAAGCAATTAGAGCCGTATGGTGCTGTATTAATTTCTATGTCACCACTCATTTCCGTAAACTTTAATGAACACTGAGAATGAATAATAAAATACTTGGAAGTATTCTTATCATCGCAGGTACAACCATAGGCGCAGGGATGCTGGCACTCCCGGTCGCGTCGGCGGGTTTAGGCCTTATAGGTTCCCTGGTTGTTATCACATTGATGTGGGCTCTTATGGCCTACACCGCACTGTTGATGCTCGAAATCCACCAATATGCCCCCGCGTCTGCAACACTCAATACCCTCTCCAAGGAGATATTGGGCCCCAGGGGGCAAATGGTTTCCGTTGTAGCGATGCTTTTTCTTTTTTACTCGCTTTGCGCTGCCTACATTTCCGGAGGGGGGGAACAATTTAACGCAAAGTTGGTGCAGGTCGGTTGGATAGGTCAGGGTTCCATAGCGGGTACAGTTCTGTTTACCCTGGTGATCGCAGGCGTTGTCAGTTGGGGAACAGGGAAAGTGGATACGCTTAACCGTGGACTGTTTGCCCTCAAAATCGTGGCAATGTTTACCGCATTGTTTGTCCTGGCGCCTGAAGTCAGCCGGGTGCACCTCACTGAAATGCCACTCGAACAGGGACTGTTTTGGGCTGCGTTGCCGGTTGTATTTACCTCATTTGGCTTCCACGGTTCCATCCCCTCTATCGTCCGGTACCTGGACAACAATACCAAGGCGCTGAGAACGGCAGTCCTTCTCGGATCCGCTCTCCCTCTTGTCATTTACCTGATTTGGCAAAGCATAAGCCTCGGGGTACTGGGGCAGCATGTCCTTCTTTCCAATCCCGGTCTGGCTCCCATGATCAGTGCTCTTTCAGCAACCACGGCATTTGCACAACTTGGCAATGCAATCAGCATATTCGCAGATCTTGCCCTCGCCACGTCGTTTCTGGGTGTAAGCCTGGGTTTGTTTGATTTTCTGGGGGACACGCTCAGGCGAAAGGCAAATGCTACCGGCCGTATTCAAACAGCCCTGGTAACCTTTATCCCGCCTTTCCTGTTTGCGGTACTTTATCCAAATGGGTTTATTACTGCATTAGGGTTTGCCGCTGTCGCTCTGGTCATTCTCGCGGTGGTACTGCCGGTTGCAATGACATACAGGATCCGTAAGACACGGACTGAGTATGCCATCTACAAAGTAAAAGGCGGGTCTCCGGCTCTGTTACTTTGCCTGTTGGCTGGCCTCACAGTGGCAACAGCCCAGTTTCTACTGGTGTAAATATACCCACATATGGGAACAGCCGGGCGGTTTGCCATTTGAAACCGCCCTACCAGCCCAGGCCTTGAGCCAATGACATCCCACCGGCGACAGAGCACAGCACCAACAAGCCATACCGGATCCACTTTTTATCGATATAGGGGGCTATCCGGTATGCGATAAGGTTCCCGATCAACATGGTTGGCAATGCCATTGCGGCGGCCTTAAGATGGATTTCAGTGAAGTGGCCTGTCATGTAAAGAGCCACTAAAGAAAGCAGACTGCTAAACCAGAAAAAGAGTGACAAATTAGCCCTCAGGTTCGTCGCCTCACTGTTTTGCATAATCAAAGCCATTGGCGGGCCGCCAATACTTGTCGTTGTACCAATCAGACCGGAAAGAAAACCCGCAATAAACATGTTGCGGTTGTTTGGCTGCAAATCAATTTTAACCAAGCTTACAACCACGGCAGACAACACAGCCAATCCCATCACAATTGCAAACGTTGTTGCGGAGATGTAAATCATCGCAATTGCAGCCAATGCGGTGCCAGGGATCCGACCGACAAAGGCGTAGCCCAGACCTTTTAAAGAGAGGCCTTTTCTGTATTGCCATGTAGTGATGGTCGATAACAAAAAGGCGACCAAGCTTACAGTGGCAGGCACAAGTTCTGGCTTTACTTGCAACATAATAGGTGCAGCAACTATTGCCAGTCCAAATCCAATCAAACTCTGAACAAAGCACCCAAAACCTAGAATAAGTGCCACAATAAGGTATGAACTTTCGAACATATAATTATCTGATTCAAACAAATTTACTTTAGAAGAGGCTAAAAAAGTGCGTACTAGCTAAAAACCTTCGGCTAAACATGGCACATACGCTATGAGCCAGCACTTTATTGGTGTATCTTAATCCATTGAACGTAGTTACTTTAACCACCAGCAAGCCAAATTATGAATATTGCTTTATTGATCGCCTTATGTATTTTGCTCCTCGGGCTGATTATTGGTTTCAACGTCATGTCGCAACAGCGTCAGCGTACTGAGGCTGCAAAACGTCAGGAAATGGCAAAGTACATTGCTTTGATTGACTCCTCTGAGGAGCTTATTGGCAATGCGCATAACCTTCCATACAGTGGCACTTTGCTGGCCTGCCTTAACCAGCGAATTCTGGATGCGCTGCGTACAATGTCTGAACTTGATGAAAAAGATGTAAATATCAAGTCTCGAATTGCTTCTACCGAAGCGCAAATCAATGACATTAAACAAAGCTACCAAAATAAAGAATCGACCCAGTTCAAGGTTCCGGATAACGACCGCCAGGCTATCGCCATGCTGAAGCTGGTCAAACGCCTTCGCACGGTAATCAAGGCTGAACATGGTAAAGGCCGTCTGACAACCCAGGCATTTGTTGCTGAAAACGCTCGCCTGGAGACAATGCAGCTGAAGATCAACATTGAGAATGTTATCAAGCGCGTGAACGATGCCAAGGTTAAAGGCCAGTTAGGCACAGCGCAACAGCTTCTTAAGAAAGCTCTGGATGTTGTAAGCCCTAAAAGTGATCCGTACTCCACCCAGGTACGTCAAAGCCTCAAGGAAATGTACGATGACATCTCCGCCCAACTGAATCAAGGGCATGACAGCAAGGCGCAAGCTGCTGAAGGTGAGGGCGATGACTATGATGAGCTGTTTGCACCAAAGAAAAAGTGGTAGCCAATGGCCTGAAGGAAAAACGCAGCAAACGCTGCGTTTTTTTATGGCAGTTTTCCGGCTGCAATCTTATCCAGAATTGAATCAGACGCCTCTTCAACCACATCCAGTACATATTCAAACCCGGCAGCACCGCCATAATAAGGGTCCGGGATTTCTGAGATACCGGATTGGCTATGACTGAGAAAAAGCGAAACTTTGCTTTTGTACTCAGCTGGACAGATTGAAAGCAGATCCTCAAGATTATCCCTGTCAGCTGCAAGGATCATGTCAAAGCCACGGAAATCATCTTCATGCACTTTTCTGGAGCGGATCCTGTCGAATCGGTACCCTCTGGCTTCTCCATGTGACTTGGCACGCCTGTCAGGCCCCTCGCCTTTATGGGCACCTATCGTCCCGGCTGAATCCACCTCAATATTCATCCCTCGGGCTTTTACCTTGGCCCGAAGAATCGCCTCCCCTGTTGGTGAGCGGCAAATATTTCCCATACACACAACCAATAGTCGTACCGGCTTCTCCATTTAACCTTCCATATTTTTTTGATTTATACCCAAACAACTGAGACTGGCGAACCGACCTATATTAGCGCTACCGATTCTGCCTTCGGAGCCCATTTAATACCCTACCAGGTTTCGATATTACACTTTAAAAACGGAAACCATCAGTTGATATTTAAGTAATTCCTCACTCGAAGTTTGAAATAAGCACACATTAGGGCAACACTTGTAACATAAAGAAAACAACAAGAGCCGCGTGAGAGTGCATCAATGAAGATTTCAACTAAAATTGTGACTGCTATTGTGGGGATAAGCTTAGGAAGTTTATTGGCTACAGCATCTGTTTTGTTCTGGCAGTCCCAAAGCCTTTCAAAAGATGCACTTCAGAAAAAAGCCACAGACAAGCTAGTTGCGATACGTGAAATGAAAAAACAGGACGTAGAGCGCTACTTCAATACATTGGCAGGCCAAGTTACCACAATGGCAAACTCTGCAGTTGTCATCGATGCCCTTGCGATGTTCAAAGAAGGTTTTGCCGAATACACCGAAAGTCCTGACGATATCACCAAATTGGAAAATTATTATTCAAAAGAATTCGGGCAGTTGTTCAGTTCACTTAATAACAATGACAGTGGCCTCCCACTTGAAAAATTGAACCAACTGGACGCCAGGGCAAAAGCACTACAGTATGCCTACATTGCTGACAACACCAATGAGCTAGGCAGCAAGCATCTGATGACAAAGGCGCAAGATGGCTCGGTGTACAGCGAAATGCATGCGATTTACCATCCTCAGTTCCGCCATTTTCTTGAAACCTTCGAATATTACGACGTATTTCTCATCGACCCTCAGGGCAATATTGTCTATTCGGTGTTTAAGGAACTGGATTACGCCACTAACCTCGTTAGTGGTCCTTACGCAAACTCCGGGTTGGCAGACGTTTTTCGTAACGCAGCCAAACTCGACCCCAACCAATTTCATTTCGAGGATTTCAAATCCTATTACCCCTCATACAGGGCTCAGGCATCTTTTATTGCAGCCCCAGTCTACAAGCTTGGCAAGTACATTGGCGTGTTGGCTTTCCAAATGCCTGTCGACCGCCTGAATTCGACCATGACCAACAATGGGGAATGGATATCAACTGGACTGGGTGAAACAGGGGAAATGTTCCTTGTTGGCCCGGATATGAAAATGAGAAGCCAATCCCGCTTTTTGGAAGAGGATCAGGGCGAATTCCTTAAAAACATCACGTCAACTGGTATAGATAGTGCCTTAGCCAAGGAAATCACTATCCGAGGCTCTACCATTGGCCTCCAGCCGTTAAGTGAACCACAGATAACCCAAGCACTGAATGGCAAATCGGGAGTGGTGGGAACCACCAGTTACCTCGGGAAACAAGTGTATATTGCCTATACCCCCGTAGATATATTGGGTCAGCAATGGGCCATGGTCAGTGAGATGAGCCGTGAAGAGGTTTATCAAGCCATTGAAGCCCTAAAGGGCACTTTCGGAACCACCGTATTTGTCACATCTGTCGTAATAGGCTCGATTGCGATGGTTTTAGCCTTGCTGATTGGCAAAAACCTGAGTGGTCCTATTGTCTCGTTTGCTAAAGCACTGAGCCACATCAGCAGTAAAAAGGATCTCACACAGCGTCTCGATTATCAGCGTAAAGACGAAATTGGTGAATTAAGCACTTCCATGAACGAAATGCTGACAACCTTCTCGACGCTGATCCAGGACATATCAAATACATCTGACTCTGTAAAAACCGCATCATCCAACATTGGCCAAGCGTTGCATGATGTTCAACAGAGCGTCAATGACCAGTCCTTAAGGACCAATCAGGTAGTTGCTGCAATTAGCGAGATGTCCGGTTCGATTCAGGACGTTGCTCATAACTCCAACGGTACTTCACAGTCAACCGCAGAAGTGTCTGACGTTACTAACGAGAGTGCGAAGCTGGGTCAGGATCTGGTAAATGGCATCAGTTCCCTGTCTACGACAATGACCGAGGCCACCGAGTCCATGAACCGCCTGAAAAATGAGAGTGACTCTATCGGCTCGGTACTTGACGTTATCCAGGGAATTGCGGAACAGACTAACTTGCTGGCACTCAACGCCGCGATTGAAGCCGCCCGGGCCGGTGAACAAGGCCGGGGGTTTGCGGTAGTTGCTGATGAAGTACGTTCACTTGCCCAACGAACCCAGACTTCAGCCGGGGAAATTCGCGACAAGGTTGAATCCTTGCAACAGGAAACCACCCAAGCGGTAACCGGTATCAGTAGTGCTAATGATCTGGTCGGCAACAGTGTCAGCCGTTGCAATGAAAACAACGAAATGCTGGTCCAAATTCAGCAAATGATTCAAACCGTCACCAACATGAGTTCTCAAATTGCCTCATCGGCTGAGCAGCAGTCTGAAGTAACAGGACAAATAAGTGGCAATATGAATGGTATATCGGATTCTGCATCAGCCATTGCAGAACAGGTTGGCGTGACAAACAGCACCGCACAAGAATTAAACAGGCAAGCCGAAGCCCTGCGCGGTAAAGTGAGCCTGTTCAAAGTTTCCTAACTCTTTCATTTGTGTACTTCCAAGACCTGGCATCCGCCGGGTCTTTTTATTTGTCGCAGCTTAAACAGTCACTCTCTAATTTATTGAATAACAGCAAGCCTTGCCGCAAAATCTTGGCTTTCGCCCAAAACGTTTGTTCATGGGATTTAGCGCAACCCTCAAGAGGCACCAATGTATCCAATTCAGACCCCGGACTATTCCAAGGACAGCAGCATCCAGGCTCGCATTGACAACAAAACCAAACCACCCGGTGCCCTGGGGCTCCTGGAAACCATCGCTCTCCAAATTGCGCGCATCCAGCAAGCAGATAAGATAGAGATCCGTCCGGAAATGCTGATTTTCGCCGCCGACCACGGCATTGCTGCGAACCCTGTCAGCATCGCTCCCCAGGCGGTGACTGCCCAGATGGTTCAGAATTTCCTTGCCGGCGGGGCGGCCATAAACTGCTTCTGCTCACTTAACCAAATTCCTCTCCAAGTCGTTGATGC